>SXWY01000151.1 GCA_005789825.1 Burkholderiales bacterium
CCTTGCACATGATGTAGCTGAGGATGGCGCCCGATGAACCCACCAGCGAACCGGCAATGATCAACATGCTGTTGTTCAGCGAAAAGCCGATGCCTGCCGCCGCCCAACCCGAGTAACTGTTGAGCATGGACACCACCACCGGCATGTCAGCACCCCCGATGGGAATGATGATCAGCACACCCAGGACAAAAGACAGCGCCAGCATGACAAGGAACGCATCCCAATGGCCGGTGAACATGAAAAACACGCCCAAAGCAATCGTGGCCAAGCCAATCAACAAATTGAGCGTGTGCTGTCCGGAGAACACCACCGGTGCGCCTTGGAACAAACGGAATTTGTATTTACCAGACAACTTGCCAAACGCAATGACAGAGCCGCTGAACGTGATGGCACCAATGGCCGCACCCAGGAACAACTCCAGACGATTGCCTTTGGGAATGTCCAAAGTACCCAAGCCTTGCGCCACGATGCCAAAGGCAGCCGGCTCGACCACGGCAGCGATGGCGATGAACACCGCTGCCAAACCGATCATGCTGTGCATGAACGCAACGAGTTCAGGCATTTTGGTCATCTCGACCCGCTGCGCCATGATGGCACCGGCACCGCCGCCGATCACCAAACCCAGCAACACCCAACCCATGCCTTGCACAGGGTCGACTTGTCCAAAAAGCTTGGCTTGCTCAAAAATCAGCGCTGCGGTGGTGACCACCGCAATCGCCATACCGCTCATGCCAAACAGATTTCCGCGAATCGACGTGGTGGGGTGCGACAAGCCTTTGAGCGCCTGAATAAAACAAATACTGGCGACCAAGTACAGAAGAACAACGAGGTTCATGCTCATTTGTCTGCTCCTGTTTTAGGGGCTTTTTTCTTGAACATCTCCAGCATGCGCCGAGTCACCAAAAAACCGCCGAACACATTGACCGCGGCCAGCGCAACCGCCAGCACGCCCATGGTTTTGCCCAAAGGGGTGACGGTGAGCGCGGCTGCCAGCATGGCACCCACAATGATGATGGCCGACACCGCATTGGTCACCGCCATGAGCGGCGTGTGCAATGCGGGGGTGACGTTCCAGACAACGTGATAGCCGACGTAAATCGCCAGCACAAAAATAATGAGATTGGTGATGGTGTGGTCCATGCTTATTTCCTTTTGACGTCGCCGCCTTGCGTCATCAGGCAGGCCGCCACGATGTCGTCATCCATGTCAACGGTGAAGCCCTTGTCCTTGGGCAACACCAGTTTCAAAAAGTCCAGCACATTGCGGGCATACAGCGCTGAAGCGTCTGCCGCCACCAACGCCGGTAAATTGGTTTCGCCCACCAAGGTCACGCCATGCTTGACCACGGTGCGGTCGGCTTCGCTCAAGGGGCAATTGCCACCGACACCGTCGGCGCCTTTGCCCGCCGCCAAATCGATGATGACCGAACCCGGCTTCATGCTTTTGACCATGTCCTCGGTGATCAGCACCGGTGCAGCGCGACCCGGAATCAACGCCGTGGAAATCACTGCATCGGCCAGCGCGACACGCTTGGCCACTTCCACCTTCTGGCGTTCCAGCCAACTGGCGGGCATGGGCCGGGCATAACCCCCCACGCCTTCAGCGGCTTCTTTTTCTTCGGCGGTTTCATAAGGCACGTCGATGAACTTGGCGCCTAACGACTCGACCTGTTCTTTCACGCTGGGGCGCACATCGGACGCTTCGATGACAGCACCCAAGCGCTTGGCGGTGGCAATGGCTTGCAAGCCCGCCACGCCCACGCCCAAAATGACCACGCGGGCGGCTTTGACGGTGCCAGCAGCGGTCATCAACATCGGGAAAAAGCGCTGGTATTTGTCGGCAGCCACCATGACCGCCTTGTAACCGGCAATATTGGCTTGGGAGGACAGCACGTCCATGCTTTGTGCGCGGGTGGTGCGCGGGGCAGCTTCCAAAGCAAAGCTGGTCAGGCCGGCAGCGGCGATGCGCTGCAAACCTTCGGCGTCAAACGGGTTGAGCATGCCGATCAGCGCGCCGCCGGATTTCATGTGCGTCAATTCGGCGGCAGAAGGTGGGCGTACTTTGAGCACCAATTCGGCAGCCAGTGCACCGGCGGCATCGGTGATTTGTGCGCCCGCCGCTTCATAAGCGGCGTCTGTCACGCTGGCGGCTACCCCAGCACCGGATTGCACCTTGAGGGAATGCCCCTGGGCGATGATTTTTTTGGCCGTTTCAGGGGTCACGGCAACACGGGTTTCACCCGCCGTGGTTTCGGCAGGCACGCCAATCAGCATGGTTATCTCCTCTACGCAATGGGCGAGAATCATCGCAGATTCACAACATGCCCGAAAAACAGGGATTTTGCACCATGACGTACCGTTGGAAGCCCAGTGTGACCGTGGCGGGCATCATTGAAAAAGATGGCCGCTATTTATTGGTGGAAGAACACACCCCCAAGGGCCTGATGTTCAACAACCCCGCCGGGCATTTGGAC
This sequence comes from Burkholderiales bacterium, assembly GCA_005789825.1. Taxonomy (GTDB): domain Bacteria; phylum Pseudomonadota; class Gammaproteobacteria; order Burkholderiales; family Burkholderiaceae_C; genus Limnohabitans. The sequence continues at coordinate 2,474 of SXWY01000151.1, forward strand.
CCGGGCGAATCGCCGCTGCAGGCCTGTGTGCGCGAGGTGCTGGAAGAAACCGCCTATGCATTCACCCCTACGGCATTGGTGGGTATTTACCTGTCGCGGTTTGGCAAACCACCCACACCGCAAGACCCGGAAGAGGACATCACCTATTTGCGTTTCGCCTTCACCGGTGTTTTGGGTGAGCACGACCCCCAACGCGCTTTGGATGACGGCATTGTGAGAACCCTGTGGATGGGCATCGACGAAATGCTGACCTGCCAAGAAAAGCACCGCAGCCGTTTATTGGTGCGCTGCGCTCAAGACCATGCGCGAGGCGTGCGATTTCCTTTGGATGCGGTTTATACCGATCCGAGTGTGTATAGGCCGGGCGGCCCTGCCTGATTCAACGGGCGAGCAATTCGGCCGCCGGATCCTCGGCTTGCATCACGTATTGCGCCCAGGGCGCCAAGCGTTTTGTATCGGAACGCAGTACTTCTTGTTTGATCCGCAAAATTTGGGTGGGGTGCATAGAGAAATGGCGCAAGCCCAAACCCAGCAGCAAACGGGTCAGTGCCGGGTCACCGGCCATTTCTCCGCACAGCGCGACTTCTTTGCCCGCTGCCGCGCCTTGGGCGATGGTGTCGGCGAGCAAACGCAATATCGCCGGGTGCAAAGGGTCGTACAAATGCGCCACTTGCTCGTCTGCACGGTCGATCGCCAAGGTGTATTGAATCAAGTCGTTCGTGCCCACTGACAAAAAGTCGAAGTACTTCAAAAACAAGGGCAGACTGAGAGCGGCAGCAGGCACTTCGATCATGGCACCCACCCGCAACGGGCCATAAGGTATCGCTTTCTTGTCCAGCTGCGCACGGGCTTGGGCCAACCAATGAAAGGTTTGTTTGATTTCTTTGGCATGTCCCAGCATGGGAATCAGCAAATTGATTTGTCCATGCGCCGCCGCCCGCAATATCGCGCGCAACTGGCTCAGAAACATGCTCGGGTCAGCCAAACTCCAGCGAATGGCCCGCAGGCCCAGTGCCGGGTTCAAATGCGCTTGCTCTTTGACGGTGCGGTCTAACGGCTTGTCTGCGCCCACATCCACGCTGCGTATCGTGACCGGCAAGCCCTGCATGCCTTCGACCGCACGTTTGTAGGCCTGGTATTGCTCTTCTTCGTCCGGTAATTTGCCGTCTCGCCCCATGAACAAAAACTCGCTGCGAAACAAGCCCACGCCCACCGCGCCCATGTCCACCGCGAGTTGGGTGTCTTCTGGCAATTCGATATTGGCCAACAAATGCACCGTTTGGCCATCGAGCGTGACCGCTGGCGTATGGCGCAAACGCGCTAAACGCTCTCTTTCCAGTTCGGCTTGGCGTTGCTTGAAAGCATATTCAGCCAGAATGATCGGGGATGGGTCCACGATGATCACACCCGCATCGCCATCGATGATCACCCAATCGTCCTGCTTGACCAAGTGACTGGCACTGCGCGCGCCGACCACCGCCGGGATGTCCAAGCTGCGCGCGACGATGGCGGTGTGCGAGGTTTTACCGCCCACATCGGTGACAAAGCCTGTGAACACGCTTTGCTTGAACTGCAACATGTCGGCCGGCGACAAATCATGGGCAACCAACACCAAGGGGGCGTCATGGCTGTCGTCGAGCAAGGGGTCTTGCTGCCAAGCGCTGCTGGGTTTGCGGCCCGTGGGTTGCGGTAAGTTGGTGGGCAAGCCTTTCAAGTGTCGCAACAAGCGCTCGACGACTTGCTCCAAATCGCCCTTGCGCTCGCGCAAATACGCGTCTTCCATGTCGTCAAATTGCCGCGCCACCACTTCCAACTGCGAGGTCAGCGCCCATTCGGCGTTGTAGAGCCGATCGGTCACCCAGTGCTTGACACCATCGGCCAGCATTTCGTCTTGCAACAACATCATATGAACCTCCAGCAATGCAGGAAGTTCAGGCGGGGCGTCTTTGGGGACCGATTGGTGCAACCGCTGCACCTCGGCCATGACGGCGCTGCGTGCCTGGGTGATACGGGCCAATTCTTCTTCCACCTGGGCCGGCTTGATGAAATAGTGCGCCACATCGACTCGGCTGCTGGCCACCAACACGGCCTTGCCGATGGCAATGCCGCGCGCAACGGCCAATCCGTGGATAGAAAACGTCATGCCGGTCTCATTCGCTTTCGCCGAATTTGTCGTTGATCAAGCCGATCAACGCCTCCATGGCTTCTTTTTCTTGGTCACCCATGGTTTCTATTTCAAGCTGCGAGCCGACACCGGCGGCCAGCATCATCACGCCCATGATGCTTTTGGCGTTCACGCGCCGCTCGCCTCTGGAAATCCACACTTGGCAGGGAAAACTGCCAGCCACCTTGGTCAGCTTGGCTGATGCCCGGGCATGCAAGCCCAATTTATTGATCACGGTGATGCTTTGTTTCATGATGACCTGTGGCTGTATGGATCAGGAACTGCGGGTGAGTTGAACCACGCCTTGGGTACCACCGTCGAGCGCACGACGTGTCAAATCTTCCAAATTTTCATGCCGATAGCACACGGTGCGCAACAACATCGGCAAATTCACACCGGCGACCAATTTGGCATCTTGGCTGAGGACCAAGCGTTGCGCCACATTGGCGGGCGTGGCGCCCATGACATCGGTCAACACCAAGGTTTGCAATAAGGCATCGTTTTGCAAGCGTTGCAAAGCATGGTCCAACGTGACCTCAGGCGCTTCTTGGGGCGGGACATCTATCGCCACCACTTCTTCCGCGCATTCTGGAAACACATGCAAGGCACAATCGCGCAAGGCGCTGGCCAACGGGGCGTGGGCAATGATCAAAATGCGTGTGCTCATGAACGGGTACTTTGTCAGGATTATCGCCCCAGACCTCTTATGCCCTGTTTCTTTGGCGGTGCCCGCCTTGTGTCTGCGGCGCTTTGTCGTTAGGCGTTGGAGCTTTGGTGGACAATTCGACCATGCATGCATTAGATGGCGTTCGTGTTCTGGATTTGTCGCGGGTTCTGGCCGGACCTTGGTGTACCCAAACCTTGGCGGATCTCGGCGCCGATGTGGTCAAAGTAGAACGCCCTGATGTGGGTGACGATACCCGAGGATGGGGCCCGCCTTTTTTACCCAACCCTGACGGCAACCCCAGCGCCGAGTCAGCCTACTTTTTAGGCGCCAATCGCAACAAACGCTCCATCACTTGCGACCTGTCCAGCAGACAAGGACAGCAACTGATCCGCGACATGGCCGCGCGCGCCGATGTGCTGGTTGAAAATTTCAAAGTTGGCGATATGCAGCGCTACGGCTTGGACTATGCATCGCTCCAATCCATCAACCCTAAGCTGGTGTATTGCAGCATCACGGGTTTTGGGCAAACCGGCCCCTATGCTGAAAGGGCTGGCTACGACTTCGCGGTACAAGCCATGGGTGGTTTGATGAGCGTGACCGGCGAGCGTGACGACGCAGGCGGTAGCCCGCAGAAAGTCGGCGTTGCAGTCGCCGATTTGTTCACGGGCATGTATGCCACCGTGGCCATACTGGCCGCTTTGCGGCATGCCGAACGAACCGGCACAGGACAACACATCGACATGGCCTTGTTAGACACGCAAGTGGCGATGCTGGCCAACTTGGGTGCCAATTTTCTGGTGCATTCACCGCCCCAACCACCGCCGGGCCGCATGGGCAACGCGCATGTGAATATCGTTCCCTACCAAGTGTTTGAGGTGGCCCCCAAGCCGAGTGGCGAACGCGACCACATGATTGTCGCGGTCGGCAACGATGCCCAATTCACCAAGTTCTGCGAATGTTTGGGTCAACCCCAATGGGCCAGCGACCCCCGTTTTGTGCGCAACCAAGACAGGGTGCAAAACCGCGACATTTTGATCCCACTGTTGGCCGCCTGCTTATTGACACGCCGCAAAACCGAATGGCTGGGCTTGCTGGAGCAGGCCAAAGTGCCCTGCGGACCGATCAACAACTTGGCCGAGGTGTTTGCGGACCCGCAGGTACTTCACAGACAGATGGTGCAAACCTTCCAACACCCGTTGCGTGAGGCGCTGTCGCTGGTAGCCAGCCCGATCAAAATGAGCGAAACACCGGTTCGCCAACATTTGCCCCCGCCCTTGCTGGGGCAACACACACAAGAAGTGCTGGATCAATGGCTCGGCACACCCGCCAAGCGTTAGCCTTAGTTGCGCAAGTCAGTGCTTGACTTGCGACAACAGGGTGTCGGCGTCACTGACTTCAAATTTACCGGGACCTTCAATATTCAAGGTTTGAACTTTGCCGTCTTTGACCAACATGGAGTAACGGTTAGAACGAAGACCCAGACCTTTGCCGGTGAGGTCTAAAGTCAAACCGGTGGCTTTGGTGAATTCAGCGTCGCCATCTGCCAACATGCGCACTTTGCCAGTGGCTTTGAGTTCACGGCCCCATGCGCCCATGACGAATGCATCGTTGACGCTGACGCACCAAATTTCGTCCACGCCAGCCGCTTTGAGTTCTGTCAATTTGTCGATATAGCCGGGAACATGCTTGGCCGAGCAAGTCGGTGTGAACGCGCCGGGTAGCGCAAACAGCGCAATGGTTTTGCCGGCGGTGGCTTTGGCCACATCAACGGGGTTGGGGCCAATGCTGCAAGCGTCGCTCTCAACCTCTGAATATTCCATCAACGTGGTGTGGGGCAAGTTATCGCCTACTTTGATCATGCTTGAGCTCCTTAAAAAAAATGACCCACCATTGTGGGCCATTTCGTGAATCAACGTCAGATAACTGACGAATAAAACTAAACCACCGACGCTTTTTCAACCAAGCGGGTTGCAACCCAGTTTTTGGTTTTGGAAATAGGACGGCTTTCGGTGATTTCGATCACATCACCCAAATGGTATTGGCCGGTTTCGTCGTGCGCATGGTACTTGCTCGACTTGCCAACGATCTTGCCGTAGAGCGCGTGTTTGACGCGACGCTCGACCAGCACAGTGACGGTTTTGGCGCGCTTGGCGCTGACCACTTTGCCAATGAGCGTGCGCTTGAGTGAGGGTTTGGCTTCAGTCATGTTCACTCCTGGGCTGCGGCTTTTTGGGCCAAAATGGTTTTGGCACGAGCGATGGCTCGGCGGGTCACCTTCATCTGTGCGGTGTTGGTGAGTTGTTGTGTGGCTTTTTGCATGCGCATGTTGAAATGGGCTTTTTGCAATTCTTTGACTTCGGTTTCGAGTCCAGCAATGTCTTTTTGGCGTAATTCAGATGTTTTCATGATGTCTGCTCCTGAATCATTGGCCGATCAAACGGGACACAAAAGTGGTGCGCAACGGCAGTTTGGCAGCAGCCAAACGGAACGCCTCGCGCGCGAGTTCTTCGGGGACACCGACGATTTCGTAAAGCACTTTGCCGGGCTGGATTTCAGCGACGTAGTACTCGGGATTGCCTTTGCCGTTACCCATGCGAACCTCTGCAGGCTTTTGCGAAATGGGCTTGTCCGGGAAGATGCGAATCCAAATGCGACCGCCACGCTTGACATGCCTTGAAATGGCACGGCGGGCAGATTCGATCTGACGCGCGGTCAAACGGCCACGGTCGGTGGATTTCAATCCGAAGTCGCCGAACGCCACGGTATTGCCACGGGTGGCGATACCGGTGTTGCGACCTTTTTGTTCCTTGCGGTATTTACGGCGCGCTGGTTGCAGCATGCTTATTCTCCTTGTCCGTCCGCAGCCGTGCCAGTGGATGCGGGCGCGGTGATCTTGCGAACGCGCTTGACGGTGGTTTTGGGAGCATCGGCGGCTTCAGCGGGTTTATCGCTACCGTCCGCCGGTGCGGCATTGGTTCCTGCGGGACGGCGTGCACCGCGTGCGGGTGGACGGTCGCCACCTGGACGGGCATCACGGCGTGGACCGCGTGGGCGACGTTCTTCTTCTGAACGGGGCTCCTGTGCAGCAGGTGCATCATTGCGGCCGAGTGTGTCGCCTTTGTAGACCCACACTTTGACACCGATGATGCCGTAAGTGGTTTTGGCTTCAGACGTGGCG
>SXWY01000152.1 GCA_005789825.1 Burkholderiales bacterium
ACGGGTCGACGTGATTGCCCGTGTGGGGATCGACTTGAGCGAGCAAGCCGTGGGCACCTCGGCCATTTGTGCCGCGCTGATCGAGCAAAAACCCGTGTGGTTGCACCGGAGTGAACATTTTTTCAAAGACACCTCGATTTACAGTTGTGCCGGTGCCCCTTTGTGGAACGGCCAAGGCGAATGCATAGGCATGCTTGACCTGACGGCAGTGATGAGCCAAGAAAGGCCCGAACTGATTCATTTGGCAGCCTTGTCTGCGCGCAGCATCAGCAACGCTTTTTTGCTGCGACAACCACACCATTTGTTGCTGCGTTTGAATTGGCCTGGTCGCTTGATGGGCGACGATAACGACGGTTTGTTGTTGCTCAACAGTGATGGTGAAGTGTTGGGTGCCAACAGGCTGGCGCGTGACATGCTGCATTGGACAGGGGATGCACACCAACATGCCAGTGACTTGTTTGCCATCCCCGCAGGCTTGTTGTTTGATGGTGCGAACCAGTCACAAAGCATGGATGTGCCGCTGTGGTCAGGGCTGAATTTGCATGTGCAAACCTTTGTGCAACATGCTTACAACAATCCGTCACAACCGGCTACTACAGGCTCGCTGCAACAACTGCAACTGGCCATGATCAACAAAGCCGTGGCCCATGCCAAAGGCAATGTGGCGCAAGCCGCGAAAGCACTGGGCATCAGCCGGGCCACGCTTTACAGAAAACTGTCGCGCAAGAGCAGCCATTAGCATTTGTAGGCCCATGCCTTGGCGCATAGAATGCGCGCTTGCCCACACCTCGGAGCTGGCTATGCAAGGACTACTCGCTTTTTCTAACGCGGTTGACCGATTCAATACTTGGATCAACCGCTATGTGATCTGGCTGATATTGGCGGCCACTCTCATCAGCGCGGTCAATGCATTGGTGCGCAAAATATTCAACACCAGTTCCAACGCGTTTTTAGAAGTCCAGTGGTACTTGTTCGCAGCCTCTTTTTTGCTGGCCTCTTGCTATACCTTGCTGCAAAACGAGCATGTCAAGATTGACGTGGTGTATTCCAAATTTACCCGCCGTACCCAAACGCAAATCGATATTTTCGGGTTCACTTGCTTCATGTTGCCCATGTGCACAGCGGTGATGTGGTTCGGTGTGCCGTTTTTCTGGAAAGGCCTCATGTCCGGTGAAATGTCTTCCAATGCCGGCGGACTGATCCGTTGGCCGGTGTACGCCATGATTCCCCTTGGCTTTGGCCTTTTGTGGTTACAAGGGGCGTCTGAGTTGATCAAGCGCATTGCTTTTCTCAAGGGTTTGATTCCCGACCCCACTTTGAAGCCTGGCGAAAAATCCGCTGAAGAAGAACTGGCCGAAGAAATTCGCAAATTGGCCGAATCCAAAACACTTTCACGTAACGCCTGATTCGGGACCACACACCATGGAAATCATTACTCAAAACCTCGCCCCGGTCATGTTCATGGGGTTGATTGTTTTTCTGATGCTGGGCTTTCCGGTCGCTTTCAGTTTGGGCGCATGCGGACTGTTCTTTGGCTTCATCGGCATCGAGTTGGGCGTGCTGCCCGAAGCGTTGTTACAGGCTTTGCCTTTGCGTATCTTCGGCATCATGCAAAACGACACCTTGCTGGCCATACCGTTTTTCACGCTCATGGGCTTGATATTGGAACGCTCAGGCATGGCCGAAGACTTACTGGACACCATCGGTCAACTGTTTGGTCCGATCCGAGGCGGTTTAGCGATTGCTGTGATTTTGGTGGGAGCCTTGCTGGCCGCCACGACTGGCGTGGTGGCTGCATCTGTGATTTCCATGGGCCTGATTTCCTTGCCCATCATGTTGCGCTATGGCTATGACCGCCGAATAGCCTCTGGTGCGATTGCTGCATCGGGCACCTTGGCACAAATCATCCCGCCGTCTTTGGTACTGATCATTTTGGCGGACCAACTCGGACGCAGTGTCGGCGAAATGTACAAAGGCGCTTTTCTACCGGGCTTCATTCTCACCGGCATGTACTTGCTATTCATCATGGGAATAGCCATATTCCGTCCGCAATGGGTGCCTGCCTTGCCCTTGTCCGCACGCACCATCCGTGAAGACAATGGCAAATCCGGGTTGCTCTCGCTGTTGCTGCTGACGATTTTGTGTGGTTTGTCCGCTCTGTACTTGGCGCAAAGCTATCCGGCTATCTTGGATTACTTCAAAGGCAGCACTGGCGCCAACCCGGCCAAAGATGAAACCATTGTGGTGTCTCTGTGCAGCGGCGTGCTGTTGGCATTTGTGCTGGCCGTGATCAACAAAACAACGCGTTTGGGTTTGCTGTCCAACATGGCCGAACGTGTGACCTTTGTGTTGATTCCACCCCTGCTGCTGATTTTCTTGGTGCTGGGCACGATCTTCTTGGGTATCGCCACCCCTACCGAGGGCGGTGCCATGGGCGCCTTGGGTGCCATCATCATGGCCACGGTGCGCGGAAGACTCAGCTATTCACTGCTCAAACAGGCGTTGACCTCCACCACCAAACTATCCAGCTTTGTGCTGTTCATTCTGATTGGCTCCACTTGTTTTAGCTTGGTGTTCCAAGGCGTAGATGGCCATATCTGGGTGGAACATTTGCTGGGCGATTTGCCCGGTGGACAACTGGGTTTTCTGATCGTCGTCAACATACTGATATTTATTCTGGCCTTTTTCTTGGACTTCTTTGAACTGGCGTTCATCGTGGTGCCATTGCTGGGGCCGGTTGCAGAAAAACTCGGTATCGACCTGATCTGGTTTGGCGTGTTGTTGGCCGTGAACATGCAGACATCTTTCATGCACCCACCGTTTGGCTTTGCACTGTTTTATTTGCGAAGCGTGGCCCCCATCAAAGCGTATTTCGACAAGCCCACGCAAAAGGAAATCCAGCCAGTCACCACCATGCAAATTTATTGGGGTGCCGTGCCTTATGTGATCATCCAAATCATCATGGTGGGCTTGATCATCGCCTTCCCTGGCATTGTGTCCAGTGGCTTGGACAAAGAAGAGGTTCTGAGTGATGAGCAAGTGCAAATGGAAATGATGAA
>SXWY01000153.1 GCA_005789825.1 Burkholderiales bacterium
CGCCGGTCGCACCGGTGACCAGCACTTCACCTTTACCGGGCTGAATGCCTTGTTGTTCCAGGGCCATGACACACAGCATGGCGGTGTAGCCAGCCGTGCCAATCGCCATGGCTTGGCGCGGTGTGAAGGCCTTGGGCAATTTCACCAGCCAATCGCCTTTGAGTCGGGCTTGCTCGGCCAAGCAACCCCAATGGGTTTCACCCACGCCCCAGCCGTTGTGCACAAATAGGTCACCGGCTTTCCAGTTCGCATGGGTGGAAGACAAAACGGTGCCTGCGCCATCAATACCCGCCACCATAGGCCACACCCGCACCACAGGACTTTTGTGGGTGATGGCCAAACCGTCTTTGTAATTCAGCGTCGAATACGCCACTTGCACGTGCACATCGGCTTCAGGCAATTGGGAGGGATCCAGCATTTGGACGCTGGCTTGGAAGGCGGGTTCTTTGTGCAGGGTAATGGCGCGAAACATACAAAATTCCTTTGAACAGATGGGATTGTCAACTGACAGATTGTGCGGCAGCCTTGAAACAGGTGGCCAGCCGTTATGATCCCACCCCATGTTTCGCTTGTTTTTCCTCTGTTGCCTGTCCATAGGCATCGCCCACGCCGCCCCCGCTAACGCGGACGATGACGACTTGGAAGCGCTGATCAACCAGTCGTTGGTCGTGTCCGAGATCAGCCAAATGGGACAGCGTGTGGGCAACCAAGCTTCCGAACTTGTGGTCAATGCCATGGGGTTTTTAGGCGTTCCCTACAAACGGGGTGGTACCGAGGCCACTGGTTTTGATTGCAGCGGCTTTGTCCGCGCCATGTATGAAAACACCTTAGGGCTGGTGTTGCCGCACAACGCCAAAGCGCAGGCGGCTGTCACCCAGACCATCGACAAAGACGAACTTCAACCGGGCGACCTGGTGTTTTTCAATACTTTGCGCCGAGCCTTCAGCCATGTCGGCATTTATATTGGTGAAGGCAGGTTCATCCATTCCCCCCGCGCTGGTGGCGAAGTGCGTATCGAAAACATGTCCGACAGTTACTGGCGCAAGCGTTTCAACGGCGCACGGCGTGTCAGCGCCAGCACCCTCCACAACTCTTCGGATTCCGCAATTCGCTAAAACTTGCCTTTGGACCAGACCATGGCTGATCCGATTCTCATCGCCCGCAACACCAACACCGAATGTGTCTTATTGCCGCAGTTGGTCAACCGGCATGGTTTGATCACCGGCGCCACCGGTTCGGGCAAAACCGTCACCCTGCAAACCCTGGCCGAAGGCCTGTCGCGTATGGGCGTACCGGTGTTCATGGCGGACGTCAAAGGGGACTTGACCGGCATGAGCCAAGCCGGACAGCCGAGCGAGAAAATGTCGGCTGTGCTCAAAGAGCGCGGCTTACCCTCCCCGGTATTTGCTGCCAGCCCCGTCACGCTCTGGGATGTGTTTGGCGAACAAGGGCATCCGGTACGCGCCACCATCAGCGATATGGGGCCGCTGTTGCTGGCGCGCATGCTGAATTTGAACGATACCCAAGCCGGGGTTCTGAACTTGGTGTTCAAAATCGCCGACGACAACGGCTTGCTGTTGCTCGATCTCAAAGACCTTCGCGCCATGCTGCAGCATGTCAGCGAGAACGCCAAAGATTTCACCCACGAATACGGCAACATCAGCGCCGCCAGCGTGGGAGCCATTCAAAGAGGTTTGTTGCAAATCGAATCGCAGGGGGGCGACCGCTTTTTCGGCTAACCCATGCTCTATATCCATGATTTCATGCAAACCGGTCCGCAAGGCCATGGCTTGGTGAATATTTTGGCGGCCGACAAGTTGATGAATTCACCGCGCCTGTACGCCAGCTTTTTGCTGTGGATGCTGTCTGAATTGTTTGAACAATTGCCCGAGGTGGGCGACTTGGACAAACCCAAATTGGTGTTCTTTTTTGACGAAGCGCATTTGTTGTTCAACGATGCGCCCAAGGTTTTGATTGAGCGGATTGAACTGGTGGTTCGGCTCGTCCGCTCCAATGGCGTTGGCGTGTATTTCGTCACCCAAAACCCGCTGGACATACCCGACAGCATCCTCGGGCAATTGGGCAACCGCGTGCAACACGTGTTGCGCGCTTTCACCCCGCGTGACCAAAAAGCCGTGGCAGCCACCGCACAAACCATGCGTCCCAAAAAAGGGTTGGATATCGAATCGGCGATCACCGAATTGGCTGTGGGCGAGGCACTGGTCAGCTTGCTCGATGCCAAAGGCCGCCCCAGCGAAACTGAACGCGTTTTCGTTCTGCCTCCTGGCAGCCAGCTGGGGCCGATCACACCGGCACAACGCCAAGCCTTGTTGGCAGATTCTTTGGTCGCTGGCGTGTATGAAAAAACCATTGACCGCGAATCTGCCTACGAAAAAATCAAAGGGCGTGCACCTGCCATGGACGCCGATGCCGTCGCCCAGGCCCAGAAAACCCTGTCGCCCTCCCACGATGGTTACGCGTCAGGAGACAGCGTCATGGGCCAAGTGTCTGACCTGTTGTTTGGCAGCACTGGGCCGCGCGGCGGACGGCGCGATGGCGTGGCGCAAATGGTGGTTCGCAGTGCCGTCAGAACCGTGGGTTCCGCGATTGGGCGAGAAATTGTGCGGGGTGTGCTGGGTGGGTTGTTGGGCGGCCGTCGACGTTGACGGTTCACACGCTTTTTGTGCAGTGTTGTATGAACACAGTTGGAATGGGCACCCTTTGCATCCAACGCCTGTGCTTCGTTCTTGCCATGGTTTGCATGCCGTGTCTGGCTTGGTCTCAAACCGTTTGGCCTGCATGGCAAGTGGAGATGTATCCCTATGTTGAGACCATGCTGCAAACCCGACCCGAACAAACGGTGTTGCTCGGAGAAGGTGAGCAGCAAACCGGTATTTTTTATGCCAGTGTGGATGAGGCGTACAGCGAAGAGGTACAAGATGCGTTGATCGAGGATGCCGAGAAAAAAGGCTGGCGCTTGCGCTCGGTGCTGAGGCTGGGCACCAGTTATGTCATGACCCTGACAAAAAATGACCGCATGCTGGATCTTCGTTTGACCAACACCGCCAGAGGCGTGGATGTGGTTTACTCGGTACTGATGCGGCAGCAACCCCAGCGCCCTTGAAGGCACACAGCAAGCCTTGGCGGGGCCCAATCCGGCTTAGTGATCAATTTTTTTGAAGCTAGCCGTCAAAGAAAGGCAATGATTTTGTTCAATTCAAACCTAAACTTATCACTATGAATAACGACCAGACCCCTGACTTCGCCCCTTCTACCACTTACCACTGGATGGCCGTGGTGCTGCATTGGTTGCTTGGGACCGCTTTGGTGTGCATGTTTGCCGTGGGTTATTACATGGAAGACCTGCCGGTCTCGCCTGAACGGCTCAAGCTGTTCAATTGGCACAAGTGGGCTGGCATTTGCATACTGACCTTGTCACTGTGGCGCTTGGTGTGGCGCCTCACGCACCGCCCTCCGCCACTGGCTGCAGATATTCAGCAAGACATGCCTCGCTGGCAACACCACGCCCATTACCTGACCCAGTACAGCATGTATGCCTTGTTTTTCATCGTGCCTTTGGCAGGTTGGGCGTACAGCTCAGCGGCTGGTTATCCCGTGGTGGTGTTTGGCGTGTTGCCCTTGCCTGACTTTGTCCCCGCCAACGAGGCCTTGGCAGAATCCATCAAACCCTTGCACGAATACACCGCCATGGCATTGGCATTGCTGATCTTGTTGCATGTGGCGGCAGCGATCAAACACCAATGGTTTGACAAACATGCGCTGATACAGCGCATGTGGCTGCGCCGCTGACCCCCTGACCTTTGGAGCCCTGATGCACTTCATGAAAAAACTGTTTTTGCTGGCCTGCGTGACCTGGACTGCCCTGGGCAGCGCCGCCACGAATAGCCCACAAAAATTACAAACAGCACAAAGCCATATTCTGTTTGTCAGCAAGCAAATGGGCGTACCTGTGGAGGGACGGTTCAAATCATTTGACGCACAAATCGACTTTGACCCGGCCAAGCCCGACAAAGCAAAAATCAGCTTCAGTGTGGACATGGCCAGCGCCACCCTGGGCCACAAAGAAACCGATGCCGAACTGCAAAAAACCGACTGGTTCAGCACCGCCCAATTTGCCAAAGCCGGGTTCCAATCCACGGCCATCAAAAAAACCGCGCCCGGCAAATACGAGATCAGCGGCAAACTCTCTATCAAAGGCCTGAACCAAGACTTGGTGGTTCCAGTCAGCCTGACCCAAAACGGCGGCCTCACCACCGCTGTGGGCTCATTCGCCATCAAGCGTTTGGGCTTCAAGATCGGTGACAACGAATGGTCGGACACATCCATAGTGGCCGACGAGGTACAAGTGAAATTTCAATTTGTACTCACAGGCGTTGCCAAGCTTTAACCTTTTCACAACCCAGGAGTTATTTATGCGCCATTTGTCTTTGAGCTGTGCCCTTGCCGCCAGTGTGTTTGCGTCCGTGTCTGCCCAAGCAGCCACCTACAACATCGATCCCACCCACACATTTGTCACGTTTGAAGTGACCCACTTCGGCACGTCCACCAACCGTGGGCGTTTTGACAAAAAAGAAGGTTCTGTGCAATTTGACCGCGCTGCAAAAACCGGCAAAGTGAACCTGACCATCCAAGCCGACTCCATCAACACCGGCACAGAGGCATTCAACGCACACCTGAAAAAGCCGGATTTTTTCGACGCAGCCAAATTTCCCACCATGACATTCAGCTCGGACAAATTCAGCTTCAGCGGTGACAAAGTGTCAGAAGTGACCGGCCAATTGACCATGTTGGGCAAAACTGGACCCGTGGTGTTGAAAGCCACCAATTTCAATTGCTATGACCATCCCATGCTCAAGCGTGAAGTATGCGGCGGTGACTTTGAAACCACCATCATGCGCAGCCAATGGGGCATGAACTGGGGCATCGACTTTGGTATCCCAGACAAAGTCAAATTGCTGATCCAAGTCGAAGCTGTTAAACAATAATTGACCGAAAAGCCAACCCGAGATCAACGACGATCTCGGGTTGCAATGGGGAATTTCCATAAGGAACATTTCCTTTTGAAAATCCATGATGCGATCAAGGGTTTATGCGTATTTCATTCTTAGGTTTTAACTTGAAGATGGAACTGCTTACAAGAATTTGCAAGCGCAACCATCCAAGGAGAACGAATGAAACCCATCGCAGACCAGACCACCGCCGTCGCTGAGACCGTACAAGCCAAGCCCCAATCCCTCGCACGCCGTGGTTTTCTGGCCAGCGCCGCTGCCGGCGTGGCCGCCGCCACCGCCACTGCTGCGGGCGCTGCCGACAAATTCCAACAAAACCGCGATTGGACCGGTAACCATCCCGTGTCTTACCCTGAGCCTGCCTTCGAAGTGTTGGACAAGCGCTTTACTGGCCGCCAGGGCAATGCCACGTTGCAACGCATTTGGCACGGTCAGGGACACGACGCCGCTTTGTGGTGCGAAGGCCCTGTTTGGATGGGCGACTGGGGCAATTTGCTGTGGAGTGACATTCCGAACAACCGCGTACTGCGCTGGAACGAAGAAAATGGCGCTGTCAGCACATTCCAGTCTGACTCTGGCTATTCCAATGGCCACAGCCGTGACATCCAAGGCCGCTTGATCGCCATGGAACACGACACACGCCGCGTGCGTCGTCGCAACTACGACGGCACATGGACCATTTTGTGCGACGGCTTTGGCGGCAAAAAACTCAATGCCCCGAACGATGCAGCCACCACACCTGACGGCTCCATCTATTTCACCGACCCCGGCTACGGCATCATGGGTCCTTACGAAGGCCACAAGGCTGAGTTTGAACTGCCCACACGCGTCTACCGCATTGCGCCGGACGGCAAGGTCACTGTGGCAGCTGAAGGCCCGATGCGCCGTCCTAATGGCATTTGCTTCTCGCCTGACTTCAAGAAATGCTATGTGGTTGACACCGGTGCAACCGATGGTCCTGGCAACCCCGCCAACATCATCGTGTTTGATGTGAAAGACCAAAAACTCAGCAACCCCAAAATCTTCGCCGACTTTGCTCCGGGCTTCACCGACGGTGTGCGTTGTGACACCGACGGCAACGTGTGGTGCGGCTGGGGCTGGGGCGGCATGGAAACCAACGGCGTGCGTGTCCATCACCCCGATGGCACCTTGCTGGCTTTCCTGCACACCCCAGAGGTGATTGCCAATTTGACCTTCGGTGGCACCAAGCGCAACCGTTTGTTCATGTGCGGCTCTACCTCCATTTACGCCCTGTACGTGAATGCACAAGGTCACGCACTCAGCTGATCTTCTGGCTGATGAAGTCCTCTGCCCCGCTGTGCGTCATGCATGGCGGGGTTTTTTTATGCCCTGTATCGCGGTAAAGTGTTTGCGAGCTGTTTATTTTTTTCACCACCATGCAAACACCCATACTCCTTCCCGAAGAAGTGGCCCATTACGAGCAACACGGTTATGTGATTCCCACATTCCGTTTGCCCCAAGACATGGTGACAAATCTGCAAACCACCTTGCAGCAATTGATTGA
>SXWY01000020.1 GCA_005789825.1 Burkholderiales bacterium
CCACTTTGGGCGCATGGTCTCTATGTACTCGAGTGCAAAGGTGGAAAACTTTGGGCTTTTAGTTTCTTCTGCATGGGCTAGAGTAGACTTTTTTGCTTGAGCAGGGCAGATGCCTTGGTTGACCTTCAATCGAGCCTCTAGGGCTCTTTGACGAGCCATTTTGAGTCCTATGTCTGGATAAGCACCAAGACTGATGCCTTCCCTCTTTCCATTGATGGTGTACCTAAAAATCCAGTACATCTGCTTGCTAGGTTTGACCCAGAGGTGAAGTCCTTTTGTCTGGTCATCGGTGTGTCTTCCAACCTTGTTTAGCCTCTTAAGGCTAATGTCTGTCATCTGCATGGAGTGTGCCTTTCGTTACCACAGTTGTTACTCCAACAACCCCTTAGTAGGATTTAAGAGGTGTTAGTGAGAAAAATACTGTGTTGGCTTGCAAATGGCAACGCAATAACTAGTTATTGCAAAGAATCGAGGTCTGTTTCCTCTGAAATGAGGCTTGCAAGGCTATCAACCAAGTCCATCACTTACCAAGACAGTACAATGTGAGTTTCAGACACCGCTTCCGCCAATTTTTTATCCATCGGCTCTCCCTAAATTTGCCAAGCCTGAGGAACTTAAACACTATGAACGCACCCGCAGAAATTTCCAGCATGCACGAACGCCACCAAAAATTGGGTGATGGTGTTTCTCCGGCCTTGCCACAACCCCCCAAATTCAAGAGTGTTCAAGAGGAGCGAGTGCATCGAAAAGAAATGCTGGCAGCAGCGTTTCGTTTGTTTTCCCGCTTCGGGTTTGATGAAGGCGTGGCGGGTCACATCACTGCGCGTGACCCGGAATTCACAGACACGTTTTGGGTCAACCCGTTTGGCGTGCACTTTAGCCAAATCAAGGTGTCGAATTTGATCCGTGTGGATCACCGAGGCAATGTGGTGGAGGGCGTTCATCCTGTCAATGAAGCGGCGTTTGCCATTCACTCCCGCATTCACCATGCACGCCCAGATGTCGTGGCCGCTGCGCATACACACGCGCCCCATGGTCGCGCTTGGTCTACATTGGGCAAGCCTTTAGACATCATTTCTTTGGATTCCTGTGCTTTCTACAAAGACCATGTGGTGCATGACGATTTCGAAGGCGTGGTGCTTGAACTGGATGAAGGCGAACGAATTGCCAAAGCGTTGGGCAAAAACAAGGGCGCTATTTTGCAAAACCATGGCTTGCTGACGGTAGGCGACTCCGTAGAGGCTGCTGCTTGGTGGTACATCGCCATGGAGCGCTGTTGCCAAGTGCAGCTGATGGCAGAGGCGGCTTCGCACGGCAAACCTTTGAAGATGGTCAGTCAAGCGGCGGCTGAGCAGGCCTATCCGATTGTGGGTTCGTCTTATGCGGGTTGGTTTCAGTTTCAACCTTTGTTCGCACGAATCTCTAAAGACCAGCCCGATTTGTTTGAATGAAGATTCTTTGAGCCACGAAACCGAGCAGCTGGTATGCCATCACACGAAACAGCATGCTAAAAAAAAGCGCCCTCAGGGCGCTTTTTCTTTCAAACATGTTCAATCAGAATTTCAGACCTAAACCCAGTGTGTAACCCGACAAGCTGGAACTGCCGGTTTGAGATTGGTAACCGCCAGAGGCATATATGGCATCTGTCAGGTTGTATTTGATGCTGAGGTTGAAATTGTTGTAGCTGTATGAGCCTGCTGAGATGTAGGAATAGCCACCGGTGATGTCCGCATCAGAAGATATTTTGGCTCGTGCACCCAAAGACAAGTTGTATCCCGTGTTGGTAGCCTTGGTGGGTGAAGTCGATTGTTCTTTGGTTTGCGAGTAATAGGCCAAGCTCGTGAAAAAATCTGCATTGGCTGCTATGGGCATTCTGTAACCCAGTCCGATATTGGACTTTTCATAAACAGTGCTCGATTTGTCTACATTGAAGTAGTTGGCAAGCAAGTAGATGTTTTGATTGACCAGCACTGAACCGTTGACTTTGTAACCAGCATAACCAGATGTAGAGCTAATGGTGTAGGAGGCGTAATCAACACCTAAGTAGTTGTAATCGAGGCCAGTGTCTGATTTACCGGCTTCATTGGCCCAGACAGGTGCACTGAACAATGATGCCATCGCACAAGCTAAAACACATATTTTTTTCATGTGGTACTCCATTTATCAATTAATGTATGTTAACAACTATCGGCGGCTATTTCTATTCGTGAATTAATTGAGAACAGTATTTGAATTTAATTTTATTGAAGTATTTACTGCTTATAAAACAACATTTAATTACTACTTTTGAAAATCGTATCAAGCCATGTTTGAATCAAGCAGTCCTAGTCGCATGGCCAGCAATGTCATTTCAGATTGGTTGGTCAGTTGCAGTTTTTGTTTGACCTTGTAGAGATGCGTACCCACTGTGGATGCGGAAAGTTTCAGGGTCTCTGATATTTGCGCCACAGATTGACCTCTGGCCAATTGCATAAACACTTCAAACTCTCGTGGCGACAGTTTTTCAATCGGGCTTTCATCGCCGTCCAAATCTTGCATGGCCATGCGTTGCGCAATGACGGGGTCAATAAAACGTTTCTTTTGCGATACCAAACGTATGGCATCTATCAACACTTCGGGAGCAGTGCGCTTGGACAAATAGCCCAGCGCTCCTGCTTGCAATGCACGTTTGGAATAACTCGTGTCTTCGTGCGCTGACAAAGACAGTATGCGTGCCCCCGGGTCTTTGGCCACCATGCGTTTGATGGCCTCAATACCACCCATGCCAGCCATGGCAATATCCATCACCACCACATCGGGACGGTGTGACTCGTAGAGTTGCAGCGCCTCTTCACCGCTGGATGCTTCTGCGATCACTTCCACATCGTCCCAAGTTTGCAGCAACACTTTGAAGCCGCCACGCACCACAGCATGGTCGTCAACCAACATCAATTTCAATTTAGCCATGGGTGGGATTGTGTATCAGGGGCAATTCAGCCCATACCCGTGCCCCTTGTGGAAGCAGGGCTTCAAACACCAAGTGCCCGCCCAGGCCTTGTGCGCGCTCGCCCATGCCCACCACACCAAAGTGCCCAGAAGATTGCCAATCTTTCGCTGGACCATTGCCATCGTCTTTGACTTCGATATGCAATTTGTCTTGGTTTTGCCGCACTTGCATCTCGATATGACTGGCCTGTGCATGTCGCAATGCGTTGGTCAACGACTCTTGCATGATGCGGTAAACCGCTGTGGCCAAGTTGTCGGCCAGCTTGTCCAGCGGCGCATCTACGCTGAGGGTGATTTGCACATTTGGGTGTCTGCTTTGCGCTTCTTCCCATAAATCTTGCAATGCATCTTGCAAACCAAATCGGTCCAATGCCAAGGGCCTGAGTTTGGTCACGAGTTGGTGTACTTCTTCGTATATGGCATCAGCGCAGTCCATCACCATGCGTGCCGAGTCCTCAATCTGTTTGTCTACGCCTTTGGCGCGGTGTGCAATCGCCATGCCCACACTTTTGATCGCGGTGACCTGTTGTCCCAGCTCATCGTGCAACTCGCGTGCAATTTGCCCGCGCACTTCTTCGATCCGGGCTTGAATCACATGGGTGAGCTCCCGGCTTTGCGCCAAGGCTTGTGTGGCTTCGCGGGCCCGCTCTCGGGCGGCCATGCCTTCTTGCAACGAATCGGCCATGCTGTTGAAGGCATATCCCATCATTTGCGCTTCTTGCCCGTGCATGTCGGGCAGTCGAATGTCATAGTCACCGCGTCCTACCTCTTGCAAGCCATGCACCACTTGTTGTATCGGTCGCAGGGCTCGACCTAACAGCCAGTAGACCAACAATATGACCACGGCCACACCCGTGAACAACGTGATGAGCATGGGTACAAACTCGTCCCAGCCGTCCAGTACCGCACGAGAGGGATCGGCACGCACCAGCAAGCGGCCTTGCGCCAAACGGATTTCTCGCGATTTGACTGAAGGTGACACGATTCGGCTGTACCACTGTGGCGCATCACGACCAGCCTTGTAAACAGGGGGCGGGGAGTGATAAAGCTGATTGCCATCGAGATCCAGCAACACGATTTCGTTGGCACGTACTCGACCCAATTGACTCAGGAAATCGCGCATATCGTTCATGCTGGTCTGCTGGCTTACAGCTTGTAAACGTGATAGCAATTGGGTGGCCACCATGTTGGCGCCTTCCATTTCATCTGCAACGCTGCGACGTGTGTCTTGCAATTGCAGTCCAATCAACAGCGAAGCAAAACACGCCAACATCAGGCCAATGATCAGGTTGATTTGTAAACGCAAGGACATGTGTTTAGCCTTTGGCTAGCAGTTGATCCACCCTGGTGTTGATCTCCCGCATCAGCGACGCGGTCATGGGGGCTTCAAAAGGATTGTGACCTGCGCTGTCGATCATTTGCAATCGACTGCCCTCTATGGCTTGGTATACCGCCCATGCGGCTTCAGGTCGGCATATCCAGTCCAACCTGCCATGTATCAAACTCACCGGCATGTGGCTTAAGTGGCCCAAGTGTGAAAGCAAGCCGTCGGGTGGAAAAAAACACAAGTGTTGCAAATAGTGGCTTTGCAATCGGTATTTTGCCAGCAGGGTAGCGGCTTCTTGTGCGGAAGGTGTGGGCAATGGTTTGTCTTGGTAGTGGCGGTTGGTGAGGGCGTTTTCCCAGGCTTGCCAGGCCAGTGCCATGCGAAGGGCAAGGTCTTCTTGGCCATGAAGCAGTACATCGCACACCACTTGAGATAAAGGGGAACCGCGTGGATTGACATGGCGGTGAAAAGCCATCCATGCGTCTGGCATGCACTGCTTGGCCTCTTCAAAAAACCATATCAAGTCGGAGGGTCGCGATAAAAAAACGCCACGAATCACCGCTCCCGTGCAACGGTCAGGGTGGTCGCTGGCGTAGGCCAGTCCGAGTCCCCCGCCCCAAGAGCCGCCGACCACCAGCCATTTTTCAATATGAAGGTGTTCACGCAATCTTTCCATGTCGTCAATCAAATGCGCGGTGGTGTTGGCCTGCAGGGCATTTTGGTAAAGGCTGCGACCACAACCGCGCTGGTCGAACAAAATGGCGCGCACATGCGCGGGATGGAACAACTGGCGGTGTCTGGGCCCACAACCGCTGCCCGGGCCGCCATGCAAGAACACCACGGGCAAGCCGTTGGGATTGCCGCATTCTTCAAAATACACCGAGTGGCCGTCTTTTTCGGGCAAAAACCCATGCTGATAAGGTTCTATCGGTGGGTACAGGTCGTGCAAAGTGGCGTCAGACATAGGCATTGATGCTAGTCCTTTTGCCTCTTGGGCTGGTTAATACAAAGGTAGTGATGGGACTAACCCTAGGCATAACTACAGAAAATCTTGAGGTCAGATTCCATGTCCTGCTGATGGCAACCAATGCAGGGATGGGGCACAGTACACACCTGTGTTCGGAATGTCTCTGTACACGATTGGCCGTGATCAGCGGCGTGACTTTAGGAGATACACCATGAAATGGCAAACACCTGCAGCTAGCGACATGCGTTTCGGTTTCGAAATCACCATGTACATCGCTAACCGTTAATTTAACGGTGGTCTGTCGAGGCAACTCGACAGACCTTTTTTCTTTTTGTGGCTATGTTGATGTTCCGCGCTTGACGCGGTTTTTTTTTAAAGCGGCGCTATCGTGAAAATTCATGTGCTTGGTTCAGCCGCTGGCGGCGGGTTCCCTCAGTGGAATTGCAATTGCCCGCAGTGCAGTGCAGTGCGGGCGGGTAGCTCGCACCACGTGGCGCGTACCCAATCTTCCATTGCAGTCACTGCCAACGAGACCGATTGGCTGTTGATCAACGCCTCTCCCGATGTGCTGCAACAAATCAAGGCCTTCCATGCGCTGCAACCTGCGCGTGCCTTGCGCGACACAGGTATCGCCGCGGTGTTGTTGATGGATGCGCAAATCGACCACACCACCGGTTTGTTGATGTTGCGCGAGCACCGACAAAAACTCCCCTTGTGGTGCCATCCCTTGGTGCGTGAAGACCTCAGCACGGGTAACCCGCTGTTCAAGGTGCTCGAGCACTATTGCGGTATCGATTGGCATGACTTGCAATTGCAAACACCTTTTCATGTGCCGGCACTCCAAGGCTTGCAATTCGAGGCCCTGCCCTTGATCAGCAACGCGCCTCCTTATTCCCCTCACCGAGACAAACCTCAACCCGGCGACAACGTGGGTTTGAAAGTGCGCGACGAAGCGAGCGGCAAAACTTTGTTTTATGCACCTGGCTTGGGGCGCATGGAAACCCATGTGTGGCAGGCCATGCAGTCTGCGGATTGCGTGCTGGTGGATGGCACCTTGTGGACTGACGATGAAATGATTGCTTTGGGGGCGTCGAAAAAAACCTCGCGCGCCATGGGACACATGCCGCAAAGTGGTGCAGACGGCATGATCGAATGGCTAGACAAATTGCCCGCCCATGTCAGAAAAATTTTGATTCACATCAACAACACCAATCCCATTTTGGACGACAGCAGCCCACAACGACAGACCTTGAAGTCACATGGCATCGAGGTGGCGTTTGATGGCATGGAGATCACCCTGTGAACAATGCAATGAATGAAGCGCTTGCTGACACCCGTACGCCTTGGGGTCCAGAAGAATTTGAAATCCTGTTGCGGGGCAAAAGCACCAGCTATCACATTCACCATCCTTTTCACGTGATGATGGCCGAAGGCAAACTCAATGCTGCGCAATTGCGCGGTTGGGTGGCCAACCGTTTTTACTACCAAATATCCATTCCGTTGAAAGATGCTGCTATTTTGTCCAACTGCAACGATCGAGAGATCCGCCGCGAATGGATTTTGCGCATCCTCGACCACGACGGTTTTGATTTGAATGGCATCCATGATGAAGGCGGCATTGAAGCTTGGATCCATTTAGGCCAAGCCGTAGGTTTAAGCCGGGACGATGTCACATCGCTGCGTTATGTGGCACCTGCCAGTCGTTTCGCCGTCGACGCGTATGTCAACTTTGCGCGACGTCAGCCGTGGCAAGAGGCGGTGGCCTCGAGCCTGACCGAATTGTTCGCGCCGCATATTCACCAGCAACGGATTGACACTTGGCCGGAAAAATACCCCTGGGTGGATCCGACAGGCTTGCAATATTTCAAAAACCGTTTGACACAAGCGCGTCGTGATGTGGCGCACGGACTGAAATTCACCCTCGACTATTTCAGCCAGACCCGCGCTATGCAAGAGCGTGCACTGGAAATTTTGCAGTTCAAACTCAATGTGTTGTGGGCGTTGGCAGACGCCATCATGCTGGACCAATGCAATGTGCAAATCACTGGGCCCAAAACATGAGCGCAGATGACGATGTGCTCAACAGCACGCCCGCTTTGTCCGCCATGTACCGTTTGCAATGGGAAGAAGTCCAGCAAGCGTGGGTGTTGCTGTACCCCGAAGGCATGGTGAAGTTGAACGGCAGTGCGGGTGAAATCATCAAGCGATTAGACGGTCAAAAAAACGTGGTCGCGCTGATCGCCGAATTGGAAAAAGATTTTGAAACCACCGGCTTGCAAAACGACGTGTTGGCGTTTTTAGACATTGCGAAACAACAAGGATGGGTCAAACCATGACACCCACGATCAACGCAAAAGAAGTCACAGTGGGACCACCGTTGTGGTTGCTGGCAGAAGTCACGTACGCCTGCCCGCTGCACTGTGTGTTTTGTTACAACCCGGTGGACTACACGCAACATGGCCCAGAATTGACCACGCAAGAATGGATCAAGGTATTGCGAGATGCGCGTGCTGCAGGCAGTGTGCAATGTGGTTTCTCAGGCGGTGAACCGTTGGTGCGTGATGATTTAGAAGAGTTGGTGGCTGAAGCACACCAGTTGGGTTTCTACACCAATTTATTGACCTCAGGCATTGGCTTCACACCCGAACGCGCCAAGGCGCTGAAGCTGGCTGGTCTAGACCATGTGCAATTGTCTTTTCAAGATTCCACCCGCGAGCTCAACGATTTTTTGTCGCACACCAAAACCTTTGCACTCAAACAAAAAGCCGCGCAACTGATTCAAGAAAATGGCTGGCCGATGGTGCTCAATTGCGTGATTCATCGCTTGAATATTGACTACATCGACAAGATCATTGAGTTGGCAGTTGACTTAGGCGCCGAGTACCTTGAATTGGCCAACAGCCAATACTATTCTTGGGCGCAACTCAACCGTGAAGGTTTGATGCCCAGCCGCGAGCAATTGCAACGTGCCGAACGCGTAACCAACGAGTACCGCGAAAAATTGGGCGACAAATTGCGCATCTTTTTTGTGGTGCCCGACTACTATGAAACCCGGCCGAAAAAATGTATGAACGGGTGGGGAAATATTTTTCTCACCATCACACCAGATGGTTCCGCATTGCCATGTCACACGGCCAAGATGATCAAGCATTTGGAGTTCCCAAATGTGAAGGACATGACGGTGAAAGACATTTGGTATGACTCAAAATCTTTCAACCATTACCGTGGTGACGCATGGATGAAGGACCCTTGCCGTACATGCGAGGAAAAAGAAAAAGATTTGGGTGGTTGCCGTTGTCAGGCGCTGATGCTCACGGGTGACGCTGCCAATGCCGATCCTGTTTGCGACAAGTCGCAGCACCACCAGGTGGTATTGGATGCGGTGGCTTATGCGCAGGTGCCCGATACCAAGCGGGTAGAGGTCAAGCCGTTGGTGTTTCGTGATCCGATCAATTCGCGCAAGCTCAGTTCAGTGGCTGAGTCATAAAAAATTTTTTAATTCTGGCCCATCATCCACAACTGCGTAGACCGTGCCCCGCTGCGACAAAACGCCAACACCGGCCCAGGCGCTTTGTTGACCAACTCAGCCATGCTGACCACTTGCTCTGGGGTCACGGCACCACTGATCACAGGCAAATAGTGATAAACCAAACCCGCTGCCTCAGCAGCGGCTTGCATTTGCGCTGAAGTGGGTTGGTCGGGGCCACCTTCCATGTCGGGGCGGTTATTGATCACCGTATGAAAGCCGTGTTGTGCCAATGCCGTCATGTGTTCGGGGGCTAACTGCGGCGCAGTGGCGAAATGGTCGGTGTGTTTGGTGACTTGCATGGTATTCCTGAATGAAAGAACAGTTCATTGACTGGGCTTGGCATCGGCTTTGGCAGCGGGTGCGGCCCCATCCGATGGCGCATCCTTGGCGGGCGCGGATTTGTCGTCCTTGGCTTTGCCAGTCACTTTGGGACGAGAGGATTGACCGCACAACATTTCGATGACTTTTTCTGCCACGGTGTCGCCGCTGACAGGTTTCCACGGGGTGGATTGTGTGCTGGTGAACAAGGTTTTGCCTTCGCCCATCGCTTCGGATTTGGAGGCGAATGCCAGCGTGCGGCGTCTTCTTTCTTGGCAGTCGTATTCCATCAGGGCAAGCCGTGATTTGACGCCGGCTTTGGATTTGTCGTTCAAATCGATCAAATGCCATGCTTGGGGAAACACACTGCTGGCGCGGATTTTGTCCGGGTCAATGTAAACCACAGCCAGGTAGTTTTCATCGACCTTTTCCCACTCAGCCATGGCCAGCCAAGGCAAGCACAGCAGCCACAAAGCACAGATCCATTTCAAACAACTGATGGGGTTCATACCCGCATTTTGCCACCGAAGAAAAAACAGCTGGGTCAGTCCAAGCCGCCGCTGCGCTGGACTTGTTTTTCTACCGCTTGCATCAGCAGCTCTGGCGCAGGTGCCCAAACGCACAAACGCTTTTTTGCGCGGGTCATGCCGGTGTAAATCAGTTCTCGGGTCAGCAGGGGGACGGGCTTGTCAGGCAGTACCAGCAGCACTTGTTCGAATTCGGAACCTTGCGACTGGTGAACCGTCATGGCAAACACCGTGTCCACATCGTCAAGCCGTCCCGGCACTTGCCAGCGCACACCGCCATGGGCGTCGGCAAAGGCCACACGCAGCCGAATGACACCGTCTACCTTGCGGGGCAAGCACAGCCCCAAGTCACCGTTCATGATGCCCAAGGCATAGTCGTTGCGCCTGGCCATCACGGGGCGACCGACAAACCAGGTCTGGTCTGTGAACCCCAATGCTTGTTGCAATTGTTGGTTAAAGCCTTGCACACCCCAGCGACCTTCGCGCAAAGCACACAAAACGCCGACGCGGGTAAAGCTTTGTAACAACGCCAGTGCTGTTTCGTCGTTGCATGCAGTCACGCCGTTTTGAAAGTCTGCCAATTGGTCCAGCCAAGGTTGCCAGCCGGCTTGGAGTTGCGCCAAGGTGGCGGTGTGTGTGCTGCGGCTTTCATGCAAGCGCGACACCACCGCGTCGCCAGCAAAACACCCTGAGGGGGCTTGCTGCCAAAGCATGTGCAGGGCTTGTGCGTTGCCCGTGTTGGCGGCACGCGCCCATTGGCCAATGCCTTGGGTGGCATCAAATCGGTGGCTGTGTACCAAGCTGATGGTGTGCGCAGACAGCAGTTTGCCTTGGCAGAGTTGCGCCATCACCGCGCCCGCTTCGACCGATGCCAACTGGTCTTTGTCGCCCAATAAAACCAAGCGAGCGCTCAGGGGCACGGCTTGCAACAAGCGGGCCATGAGTTCCAGATCGATCATGGAGGCTTCGTCGACCACCACCACGTCCGGTGCATGGCTGGTGTGGGCTTGTGCCGGTTCGGAAATCAGCCAGCGATGCAAGGTGAGGGCGGTGTCTGGCAAGGCCTGCGCTGGGTTGTCAGGCAACAATGAACGCGCTTGCGACAGGGTTTGCGACAAACGCGCGGCTGCTTTGCCGGTGGGCGCGGTCAACACCACTCGCAAAGGGGTGGTGGCATGGGCTTGTAACAAGCGCAACAGTTTGACCACGGTGGTGGTTTTTCCTGTGCCGGGCCCACCGGTGATCAAGGTCACGGCGTGTTGTGCGGCATGGGCGCAAGCAAGCCGCTGCATGTCTTGGGTTTGCGTAGGTGGACCAAACAACGCATCGAGTTGTGCCTCTAAATCAGCAGGGGGTGAGAGGGTTTGCTGCAACCGTGTGCTCAAGTTGTGGCGGATGGTTTGCTCGGCTTGCCAAGCTCGACGCAAATACAAACGTTGGCCATCCCACACCAGCGGTGACTGTTCACCTTGGGCCCAAGGCAAGTTGTTGGCGGTCAGATGCAAATTTGTGGGCAAAGATTGGCATTGCTCTGCGGTCCAATTCAACACGCTGGCGGCTTGTGCAGGCCAATCTTGCAAGTCCAAGCACGCATGGCCGCGTCCCCATTGGTAGCTGGTCAATGCCGCCAGCCAACGGTGCTCTAAAACCTCGGAAGGTTGCTGCTGTTGACAAAATTGCGCAAACGCCAAATCCAGGGCTTGCAAGGGCGTGCGTGCACTGCCTGGCCAGCTGTTGCGGGTGAGTTCACGCAGTTTCATGTCGTCCCTTTGGCGAACGCCAGGTCCAGTTGCTGGATCAGCGACAAAGGTGGCTTCATGTGATGCACACCTGCGCCTTCGCTGTGTAGGCCGCGCAAAAACAGATAGACCGCGCCGCCGACATGTCGGTCATAGTTGTAATCGGGTAAGCGCGAGGACAGCAACCGGTGCAACGCCAACAGGTAGAGCACATATTGCACGTCATACCGTTTGTCGAGCACGGCTTGGTTCAATGTGTCGGGTGCGTAGTTGGGCAAACCGTTGGATTTATAGTCCAGCACCCAATAGCGGCCGTCGTGTTGAAACACCAAATCGATGAACCCGGTCAGCATGCCTTGCAACATGCGCGGTGGCAGTGGGGCGCGGGCGTGTCCGGCAAGCACATGCGCGGTGATCCACTGGTCGATGTGTGCACTGCTTAAGTGGGCCGCCCCGAATTTGAATTCCATCTCTGGCCACAGGTGGGAAGCCGAGAGCTGTGACAACACCACAGGCGGCGTAGAAGAATCAGCCGGGGCCAAAGGCAAGGGCGCAGACACCACAGCACGCAATGCCTCAGGCATGGCTTGCACACTGCGGGCGGGCAAATTCAGGCTGCGCGTTTTGCGGTCTAACAACTGCTGCCAAGCTTGGTCGGTCAAACCGCCGGGTGTGCCAGCGTGGACCAATGGCCAGGCTTGTTGCGCCTGCCACTCCAGCAAGTCGTGTAGCAAACTGCCGTACGGCGCTCCACGAGGAAATGTTTGCCAAAAATCGGTGGCCACTGGGTCACCGCTGCTGCGAGCAAAGGCTGGGTTGCTGTGCAGACCAGAACCATCCTCTGACAGTGGATGCTCGATCGCATCTGTCCATGCATCGGATTGCGCTTCTTCGCGTGGCGATCCGGCTTCGATGCCACGCGTGAGGCTGCTGAAACTGGCCACCCACCAACGGGCGTAAGGCTTGCGATGCGCCACCCAAGCGTCTTGGCGAGCGACTTGTTGTGGCGGCGCTTGGTAAACCTGCGAGTCTGCCGGCGGCAATGCCGCAAGCGCAATATCAGGGCTGTGTCCCAACAACGTGTGCAAGCGTTCGGGCAAATCTTCATGGTGTTGGCGCTGCAGCATTTCTGAGACGGCACTGCGCTTGAGGGTTTTGCCTTTTCCTGATAAGCCGTTGGACGTGGCTGCCACACCTAACCACATGCCGCGTTGGGCGCGGGTGAGTGCCACATACAACAAGCGCATGTCTTCTTCTGCATGGGTGTCGGTGATGTCGGCGTCTTCATCCTTGCTGGCTCCAGATGCTTCGAAGCTGCCTAAAAAGGGGACAAACACCAGTGGGTATTCCAAGCCTTTGCTCTTGTGAAATGTCACCACTTGCACACAGTGCGCATCGGTTTCGAGCCGCATTTTTTGGGCCTCAGGGTTGTCGCTGTCGGCTTGTAGTTGTTGTTCCAAAAACTGCAACAAGGCTTGCGGGCCTTGCAAGCTGACTGCTGCGGTTTGCAACAACTCGCCGAGTTGCAAAAGATTGGTCAACCGCCTGGGCCCTTGCGGTTGAGACAACAGGCGTTTTGCAATGTGTTGGCTGTGCATCCATTGGTAGAGCATGGGCAACACACCTTGGCGTTGCCAGATGTGCAGCCATTGCTGACAGGATTCTGCGAGCGTATCACTCAAGTCGGGGTCCTGCATGGCCTGCGTCAATTCGTTGAGCGGCCAAGCCCATAATTTGCTGGCCATGGCACTGCGCAACCAACGCATGTGTCGCGGCATGCTGATGGCCCGCAACACGCGCCACAGATCAGTGGCTTCGGGGCTTTGGTAAACATTCGCATGGTCAGACAAAAAGACGCTGGGTAAGCCCACCCGTGCCAATGCCGATTGCATGGCGTGTGCATGGGCATGGCTGCGTACCAAGACCGCCATCTGTCCGGGGTGGATATCTGGGTGCGAATGCAGCAGTTTGGCCATTTGTGCGGCAAAGCCTTTGGCCATGGTTTGCAGATGCAAATCGGATGGCCAATAAGGTTTGTCGGTGATGCCTTCTGGCAATGGCAGATGCCAGACGGTCAGTGGTGCCGTGGGTTGGCCACTGGCGTCGGCCAATGGCACGGCTTTGGCTGCGCTTTTCACATGCACAAATTCAATGGTTTGTTGCTTGGAGCGAAACGGGTGCGACAGACTGCCAAACAATAAATTGACGGCATTCACCAAACCCGGCGCAGAGCGGTAGTTGGTGTCGAGCGTATGGCAAGCGTTCGGGTCAATTTCTAACGCGGTGTTGCGGGCCCATAAATAGGTATCGAGGTCGGCACCACGAAAACTGTAAATGGCTTGCTTGGGGTCGCCAATCATGACCAAAGCGTTTTTGTCATGGACACGCGAGCGGTCGTAAATGCGGTCCAAACTTTCGTATTGCCAAGGATCGGTGTCTTGGAACTCGTCGACCATGGCCACCGGGTATTGCTGTCGAATCGCGTCGGCCAACTCGCCGTTGTCTTGTTGCAAAGCATGGTGCAAGCGCTGTAGCAAATCGTTGAAATCAAACTGCGATTGCTCAAGCTTGGCCCGCTGGTAGTCGGCCCGCAATTCGTGGGCAGCATGCTCTAGCAGCAATGCAGCGCAGGCAGGCTGTTGCTCGGCCAGCTGCACCCAGTCAGAAACTTGGTGAAAGAAATCGATGTTGCTGGCGGCTTTCCAGCCGCAGGCCTGCAATTTTTCAGCGGTGAACCGCGCCAGCGTTTTGAGTGGGACGTTGCGTCCTTGCTCCGCCCAAGCAGTCAGTTGTTCAACCCAAGAAGGGAAATATTTGTCTGTGATACCCACACCTCGTATCAAGCCTTGGCTTCTTGCGTCGCGCAACAGGTCGGGCATATGGCTTTGCCAAGCTTGTCGTGCCTTGGTACGCAGCGCTTGTTCTTGGCGTTGCCATTCGACAAAGGGTTGCAAGATATCCACTGGCAAGGCCACTGCAGGTGGCGCGTGTTCTTGACTTGCGGCGGGTGGTTTCAGATCCCACACTTTCCATAACGGGCGAATTTTTTCCAGCAAAACATCTGGGTTGGCACCGATTTGATCAAGCACCACACGTTGCGATGCAAATGGCAAAGGGTAGTACCACTTGCGCCAGTGGTCACGCACCAGTTGTTGCAGTAGCGCATTCGGGTTGTCCAAATGGGTTTGCTCAAACAAGTCTCTGCTCAGCAATGCAAAACTGCTGAGCATGCGTCTGCTCCAGCCATGGATGGTGTAGATGGCTGCTTCGTCCATGGCTTGTTCGGCCAGGCGTAAGCGACGCACACATTCGGGCCAAAAGTCTTTGGCCATGTCTTGGCTGAGGCGTTGCAAAAACGGATCGTCTTGGGGTGCAATGCCCTTGCAGGCAGCGTCAAACCAATCGGCTGCCTGGTGCAAACGCTTGCGAATGCGTTCACGCAACTCAGCCGTGGCCGCTTCGGTGAAGGTCATGACCAATATTTGAGAAGGCATGAGCGGTTCTTGGTCAACCCGTCCGTGGCCGATGACCAAACGCAGATACAGTGCTGCCAAAGTCCAGGTCTTGCCGGTGCCTGCGCTGGCTTCGATGATTTGCCGCTGGCGCAACGGCAGGTGCAACGGGTCGAGTGTGTTCATGCCTCGTCTTCCACTTCTGCGGAGACTGACAAGTTGCTGGTGTTGAGCATGGGGCCGTAAATTTGCATAGCCAAAGCGTCAAATTGCTGCATGTCCATGTCTTCAAAGCGCGAAAAAACACGTTGCAAATAGGGCGAGTCGGTTAGTTCGCCATGGCGAAACCGGTTGCCTTCCAATGTCGTTCGTGCGGCAGACAAAGCCTTGCGTCTTTGTGCTTCTTCTGGCAGGTCGCTGTGCGTTTCTTTTTGACGTTGCAACACATACGTGCAAGCGGTTTTGCGTGCCACTGGCAAAGGGTTGAACCACGCTTGTTGGTAGAGCAGCACCAGCGTTTCCAACCAAGCCAAGGCCTGAGAAGGTGGCAATGGTTTGAGCACGACCACGCCGTCAACGCCGCTTTGCACGCTCTCGGTGGAAATGCCAGCGGCGTTGGCTGCCAAATGGCCCAACCACACAGCGTACAGAGCATTTCCGTGCAACACATGGCCCGCCCGCATGTCGGTATACAAGCCACTGCCATCGGCGCGTTGACGCCAGCGGGTGTGGTCGCCGCCATATGGCAAGGTGACCGTCAAGCCATGCGCTTGCAGACAGAGCGATTGCACTGGCCATTCGAGCGTGGCTTTTTCAAACCAGGGTTGCAGTTGAGAGAGGATGGTTTCTTTGAGAGCCAGCAATGTCTCTTGCTGGGCTTGACCGCCACCCGCCATGGCCAGTTCGCCGCGCCATTTCAGTTGTTGCAACAAGGCCTGTGGATCGGCCGCGTAGAGCACTTCTTGCTGATGCAAATAGCCGTCTAAGCCACTCAGGTCAAACGGCTCGTTTTCTTCGTCTTTGTCTTTCGGGGTATCAAGCACCACTTGCAAATGGTGTTTGAAATACACCTCCACCGGTTGGCGCAACAAGGTTTGCAAGGCCGCTTCGTCCAAAGTGGCGGGTATGGGTAGCGCTGCTTGTGTGGCAGCCAGTGGTGGCGTGCTTGTGTGAGGGTCTGCTTGTACCTTGGCCCATTCAGCCGCATAGGTGGCAAAACCCGTGCCTGCGGTGAAGTAACTGGATGAAAACGGTTGCAGGGGTTGCAGCAAGGGCACGAAGGCTGGATCGCGGCCATGGGGATGGCTGTGGCAACGGTTGACATGGTCCAGCAATTGCGCGACCAGCACCGACGAGGGCAGGGGTGCGTGGTCGCTGGCGCGTCTGCCTTGCCAAGAGATGTACAAGCGTTCGCGGGCTGACAACACCGCCTCTAAAAACAAGTAGCGGTCGTCTTCTCTGCGAGCCCGGTCGCCGGCGCGTGCTTGTCCGGGATGGCTGATCAAGTCAAAGTCACGCGGGGTGGGGCTGCGCGGATATGCGCTGTCGTTCATGCCGAGCAGGCACACCACTTTGAAAGGAATCGCACGCATCGGCATGAGCGTGGCGAACTGCACACCGCCACTGGCAAACCGCTGTTGCAATCCAATCTGGTCGAGTTGCGCCATCCAGTGGCTGCGCAAAACACCCAATGCCAAGGGTTCGTCGTAGCTGGCCAATTGGGTGTCTCTTAAAGTGTCTTCCAAGGGGGCCAGCAATTGATCTAGCACGCGTTGGTCGGCATCGTCGGTGACTGAGAAAAACCGCGCCATGAGTTGTTGCCACAGTGGTAACCAATCGGCCATGCGTCGCTCGGTTTGCAGGTCTTGCAAGCTGCGGTCCATGTCGTCCAGCCATTGCAACAAACCGTTGATCAGCGGTGCGTCCAATCCGTCGATGGCAGCATGGCCCACGGTATGAAACCACGGGGCCATGTCAGATTGCGGTCCCAGTGCATAGCCCAGCAGCAAGCGGCGAAGACCAAAGCCCCAAGTGTTTTGGTCGGCATCTGGCCATTGCATGTCAATGCCCCAGGGTTGGCGGTGTGCTGCATCCAGTCCCCACCGCACGCCTGCTTCGCTCAGCCAATCATGTAACTGTTCCACATCGGCTTCACTGAGCGCGTAACGATCGCGCACCGCTTTGACCTGAAAAAAACCCAACCAGTCACGCAAGCACCAGCGCAGTTGCGGCAATTGCAACAACGTGTCCACCGCTTGCACCAACGGGTGGGCGCGTGGCGTGCTGTCGGTGACCGAATATGGAATATCTAGCTCAGGCGATGAGCCGTTGGCGTGCCGACCGAAAACCGCGTGGATATGCGGCGCAAACTGTGCCATGTCTGGCACCATCACCATGATGTCTGACGGTTGCAAGGATTCATCGGCGTTGAGCCAACCGAGTATGCGGTCGTGCAACACCTCGACTTCGCGTTGCGCTGAATGCGCTTGCACAAACACCAAGCTGTGGTCGTCATCCCGCAAAGGAACGGGGGTTTCGGGAGGCGGGTTGAGTTGCAAGATGTCCGATTGCAACTGTTGCAATACACCCGGTGTGAGTCCTTCGTCTTGCCATTCTTTGCGCGGATCGATGAAGACAGATGTGCGCAGATAGACCGGCGCATTTTCATCGGTGGATTCAAATGGGTCGATCGCATGCAAGTAGTCTCGCCCTTGCTTGCCCCATGCGGCCAACAGGGGATGACCACCTTGGGACAAGTCTTCAGTCAAATACCCCCAGTGTTCTTGGCTGGGGTTGTGGACAAACATCAACACGGGCAGATGACGCCCGAGCGCCACCAAGGCTTGCATGGTTTGCATGGGCAAAGCAGTGACGCCAAACACCATCAGGCGCGGCGGCAAACCTGTGATGCTGCCCGGCGGATGTTGTTGCAAGCTGTCTAGAAATGCCTGGTGTACGTCCGAGCGCGATTCGAATTGCCCCGACCACGGCGCGTGTTGACGCACGTCTTGCAACAAGTCACGCCACATGGCGGCTTGCCAAGCATGGTTGGGCGGCAGTGAACCGTGTGCCCAAGTGTCGATGCCCTCAGACCAATGGCGCAACCAGTCTGAGCGGTAATTTTGGTAGCCGTCGAGCACATCGGCGAGTTGTTGTGCCAAGTGATAGGCGCGAATGCCGTTGCGGTCTTCGCCCATGTAATGGGCCAGCGCCGCATAACGCGGGTTCTCCAGCCATGCGGGGAGTTTGCGCAAGATGCGCCAAGCCAGCGGGGCTTTGTCCAGTGGCATGTGCATCGGCAATCGATCTGCGCCCAAGACGGTTCTGTACATTTGCCACAACTGGCTCGAGGGCAGCACCATGCGAGTGGCAGCACATATGCCCAAGGCGTCGTCGCTGGCCAAAGCCATGCTGAGCCAATGTTTCATGCCATTGCTTTGCACCAACACGGTTTCTGCGGCCAAGGGCGGCAAAGGGTGGGCTTTGATGTGTTCCACCATCAGGTCGCGCAAGCCTTCCATGCGGTTGCTGTGCAACACCATGAATCCGCTGGGTTGTGCGTTGTGAGGGTTGTCTGGGCTTGGCATGAGGCGTTCAGCTTAAGGCATTCCCAGGCTCAGCCGGTGAGCTGGCAGGCGTTTTTCTTCATGGAGCAGGCCATGGTCGGTGGCGATTTTCTCGTGTTGATCGGGTCATGGGGCACAGGGTTTTTGCGGCATTGCCGACTTCAGTGCAGACGATTTTTCCTCGCGCAACGGACACGGTAAGGACTGGCCTTGAACGGTCAAGCCTTGGTCAGACAAACTTTGCGCCACGCGCGGACCCATGCCCGACACCCGCTGCATCAGGTCGGTCCAATCTTGGAAAGGTTGTTGAGCGCGCGCGGCCATCAAGCGGCGCGTGAAAGGCGGCCCGATGCCGCGCAAACCATCCAACTCGGCTTCGCTGGCTTGGTTCACATCCAAGGCCACCGCAGGGCATAAAAACACCAACGTCAAGCTGGCGCAAGAAAAAAAACGAAACATGGTGCGTGGTCTGTCAAAAGCCGTGATTGCAACATGCAGTGCATACAAAGCGATGAACTGTTGCGCGAAAAAAAAGCCAGTGCGGCTCGCGAGGGCTTACAGCTCTTCGACGCGTCTGGGCGGGTAGCTGTCCCAGGCTTGGCAACCCGGGCATTGCCAGAAATGCTGCAAAGCCTCAAAGCCACAAGCAGCACAGCGGTAGCGACGCAAGGGCTTGGCCGCATGCGCAATCGCGCGTTGTACCTGTGGTTGTTGCTCAGAGGTGAGTGTCGACTCAGACAGCAGCTGAGAAGCCGCGATCAACGAAGGATGGTGGTTCAAATGCAGGCTGTACAAAGTTCTGCCGTCGGCTTGTCCCATGTTGGTTTGCAAACTGACAATTGCGTCAAGCACATCCAGACTTTGCAACTGATGGTAACTGTCTTGCAGCAACGTGAGGATGGGAATTTGCCGTTGCACCAAAGGCGCGAGCCTGGCCAACGTGCCGGCAACCAAGGGCATGGCGGACGGCACCAAACGGGCCAACTCGTGCAATTGATCGCAGGCATGTGTCAAACGATTTTGCCGTTCAAACAATGCGGCCAGCGCGATGCGCGGACGGGCACTGTCGGGGGCGGTTTGCTGGGCTTGGGTCAGCAATGCTTCACATGCTTGCAAATCGTTTTCGCTGGCCGCCAATTCGCACAAGTAATGCGCCCGCCGTACCGCAAAATTGCCTTGACCTTGTCCGTCAAGTTGCAAAGAAATATCGGCGGCTTGTCGCCAGTCACGCCCACGCTCGTAAATGCTGAGCAACGCCAGCAAGGCTTGCGGTGCCAAACGGGTTTTCAACAAGGGCTGCAAGGCTGCTTCGGCTCTGTCTAATATGCCGGCTTTGACAAAGTCCAGCGCCAAATCATATTGCGCCCGGTCGCGGTCTGCGCTGCTCAAATCGGCTCGCGCCAGCAAGTGTTGGTGCACTCGAACGGCACGTTCAAATTCGCCACGGCGGCGAAATAAATTGCCCAGCGCGAAATGCAATTCAGATGTATCGGGGTCACGTTGCACCGCTTCAATGAACGCATCAATCGCCTGGTCTTGCTGTTCGTTGAGCAAATAGTTCAACCCTTTGAAATACGCCTTGGGGTTGCTGCGGTTTTCCATGCGCAATTGGCGCAAATCAAAACGCGAGGCCAGCCAACCCAGCCCAAAAGCCATGGGCAAGCCTAGGAAAATCCAACCAATATCAAGGTCCATACATATCCGCAGCGACGTTCTCTGGGTTGGGTTTGCTGGCGGCAGCAACCGGGTCTTGCAAAGCCTTTTTGGCCAGGCGGCGTTGTTGCCACCAGCGCGGCACCATGCCAGCCACGCCAACCACCACACCGATGGCGAACACAGTCAGCAGCACCAGCACCATGGGCGCGCGCCATTCCATGTCCCAGAAAAACCGCACCGATACGTCTTCGCGGTTGTTCAAGGCGAAAGCCAGCATGACGAAAAAAATAGCTGCTTTCAGCGTCCACTGAAGCAGCTTGGTGAATGTGTTCAAGCGTATCCCCCTTGAAGGGTGAAAAGGTCAGGGCTGGGAACCACCGGCCTTGTCCAACAAGTCCCGGGTACGTAATTCAATGGCTTCGCGCAACGCTTTGCCTTGTTTGAAATGCGGCACCCTTTTTTCAGGGATCGCCACGCTTTCTCCAGAACGCGGGTTGCGGCCCATGCGTGGCGGGCGGCGGTTGACGGAAAAACTGCCAAAGCCACGCAATTCGATACGGTGACCTTTGACCAGGGCATCACCCATGGCGTCGAGCAAAGCCTTGACAGCAGACTCGGCATCCCGGTGGGCGAGCTGCGGAAAACGTGCGGCCAGTTCTTCAACCAAATCACTGCGGGTCATGGCATTACAACTTCTTCATCATCTTTTCAAACCACTACCTGTTGGCTTTCGCGCAACAGGTGGTGGGTATCTACCGTCCATCAAGCGTTGATCACTTCTCGTTGGTGTCCAATTTGGCACGCAACAAAGCGCCCAAACTGGTGGTGCCTGCATTGCCCGCGTTTTGCTGGCTCAGGTTGGCCATGGCGTCTGCTTGATCGGCAGCGTCTTTGGCTTTGATAGACAACTGGATGTTGCGGGTTTTGCGGTCGATGTTGACCACCACAGCGCTGACTTCGTCGCCGACTTTGAGCACATGGCTGGCGTCTTCGATGCGGTCACGGCTGATTTCGGACACACGCAAGTAACCGATGATGTCTTCGCCCAAGTCGATTTCTGCGCCTTTGGCATCCACGGTTTTGACCGTACCGGTGACGGTTTGGCCTTTGTCGTTGACAGACACAAAGTTGGTGAACGGGTCAGAGTCGAGTTGTTTGATGCCCAAGGAAATGCGTTCGCGTTCCACGTCAACAGCCAACACCACGGCTTCGACTTCTTGGCCCTTTTTGAAGTTGCGTACCGCGACTTCGCCGGTTTCGTTCCAAGACAAATCGGACAAGTGCACCAGACCGTCTATGCCGGCGGCCAAGCCAACGAACACACCGAAGTCGGTGATGGATTTGATCGGGCCGGTGACTTTGTCGCCGCGCTTGGTGGCAGAGGCAAACTCTTGCCAAGGATTGGCTTTGCACTGCTTCATACCCAAAGAAATGCGGCGTTTGTCTTCGTCGATCTCGAGCACCATGACTTCGACTTCATCACCCAAAGCGACGATTTTGGAAGGCGCGACGTTTTTGTTGGTCCAGTCCATTTCAG
>SXWY01000154.1 GCA_005789825.1 Burkholderiales bacterium
CATCATCGGTGGACACCACCACATGTTTAAACAAACCTGAAGCTTGGGCGGCTTTGATGGCATAGGCGATCATGGGCTGACCACCGAACGCCTTGATGTTTTTACGCGGAATGCGTTTGCTGCCGCCACGTGCAGGAATGATGGCGATGTTCACACCGCAGCTCCTGCCAGGCGCTTGACCACCTTGGCATGGCACAGGCTTTGAATCAGATCGACCACCCGATGTTGCTGCGCTTCGGTCATGCTGGCATAAACCGGAATGCTCATGCTCAACTTGAAATAGTCTTCGGCATACGGACAGTAGCCGCGCTTGAAACCCAGGTGTGCATAGTAGGGTTGCAAATACACCGGGATGTAATGCAGGTTCACCGATACACCAGCACGGGTCAGCGCTTGGTAAAGGGATTGTTGATCTACGCCCGAAGTGGCTGTCACTTGGATGGGATACAGATGAAAACTGGACAACGCATCGGGATGCTGCCAAGGGGTTTGAATGTCAACGCCTGACAAAGCATGGTCGTAACAGTGGGCGATGGCTTGTCTGGTAGACACAAACTCATCTAACTTTTGCAACTGGCTCAACCCCAGCGCGGCTTGCAACTCCGTCATGCGGTAGTTAAAGCCCAAATCAATTTGTTGGTAGTTCCATATTTCATCCAGTGGGCGCTGAACCATGTCCTCTGCTGTGCTGCTGATGCCGTGGCTGCGCAGCAGGGTCATTTTTTTGGCCAACGCTGGGTCGTTGGTCAATGCCATGCCGCCTTCAGCGGTGGTGATGATCTTGACGGGATGAAAGCTGAACACGGTGATGGCTGAATAGCGGCAGTTGCCTACGGGCTCGCCTTTGTACTTGGCGCCTATGGCGTGCGAGGCGTCTTCGATGATCCTGAACCCATATTTAAGCGACAACGCATGGATGGCCGCCATGTCGCAGGGCTGCCCACACATGTGTACGGGCACCACTACCTTGGGCAGCTTGCCTTGCAATTTCGCGGCGATCAGTTTTTTCTCCAAGTTCACCGGGCTCATATTGAAAGTGTGTGGGTCAATGTCGACAAAATCCACTTGGGCGCCGCAATACAAACCGCAGTTGGCTGATGCCACAAAAGTAATGGGGCTGGTCCACAGCCAATCACCCGGGCCCAAATCCAAAGCCAGACAAGCAATATGCAGGGCAGCTGTGGCATTGGATGCGGCAACACCATGCCGTGCGTGGCAATAGCTTGCCACCGCTTGTTCGAACGCAGGCACCACCGGCCCCTGTGTCAGAAAGTCCGAGCGCAGCACGTCCACCACCGCCTGAATGTCTGCTTCAGAAATAGATTGCTTGCCGTAAGGAATGATGTTTGCTTGGTTCATGGTTCATCCAAAGAAGCCGTCAAGATGACGTCATGGCTTCTTTAAAGCAAATAGCAGACCAGCCTATTTCAGATGGCATGACTTCTGCTTTATCAGTTCATCTTTCTCAATGGACGTCGGTTTTCCGGCGGTTTTGCCATGCAACAGTCAGTGGATATTTGCGACCAATCTATCTTGATCACCGGGGGCACGGGCTCCTTTGGCAAGGCCTTTGTCAAATCGGTGCTGGACCATTGCCCCAAGATCAAACGCTTGGTGGTGTACAGCCGCGACGAGCTGAAACAGTTCGAGATGCAGCAGGAATTCCCTCAGGAAAAGTACCCTGCGTTGCGTTTTTTTATTGGCGATGTGCGAGACCCCGCCCGCTTGTCTCGCGCCATGGAAGGCATTGACACGGTGGTTCACGCTGCCGCCTTGAAGCAAGTGCCAGCTGCGGAATACAACCCCTTCGAGTTCATCAAAACCAATGTGATGGGCGCACAAAACGTGATTGAAGCCTGTCTAGACAAAGGCGTGCGCCGCGTGGTGGCCCTGTCCACCGACAAAGCCGCCGCCCCTATCAATTTGTACGGCGCCACCAAGCTGTGCAGCGACAAGCTGTTCATTGCCGCCAACAATTTCAAAGGCGAGCGCGATTTGCGTTTTTCTGTGGTGCGCTATGGGAACGTGATGGGATCTCGCGGTTCGGTGATTCCCTTCTTCATGAACAAAGCCAAGACAGGTGTCTTGCCCATTACCGATTCAGCCATGACCCGCTTCAATATTCCGCTGGAAGAAGGCGTGGAAATGGTGTTTTGGGCCTTGGAGCACGCCTTGGGTGGAGAAATATTGGTGCCGAAAATTCCGTCTTACCGAATTGGCGATGTGGCCGAAGCGATTGGCCCCAGCTGCAAACAAGAAATTGTGGGTATTCGCCCAGGCGAAAAGCTGCACGAAGAGATGATCACCAGCAGCGACAGCCCGAACACCATTGACTTGGGTGGTTATTACGCCATCTTGGGTGCGGGCTTGCAACACAAAATGCCTGACTATTTGAAAGCTTTGAAAGCGCGGCCTGTCCCCACAGGGTTTGCCTATGAGTCGGGTAGTAATCCGGACTTCTTGAGCGTGCAACAAATAAGGGCGCTGATTAAGACGCATATGAATCCGGAATTTGAACCGGTTTAAGGAAAAATATATGGCTTTTCACACTGAACAAGAACAATTTTGGGCCACTGATTTTGGCAATGATTACCCTAGCCGCAATGAGGGTGAAAAATTGATTTCATCTAATTTGGCTTTATTTTCAAAGATATTTAAGAACTGCCCGTCAATACAATCTGCAGCAGAGCTAGGTTGCAATATTGGTTTGAATTTAATTGCAATCAACCGAATTAATAAACAGCTAAAATTAAGAGGGTACGAGATCAATGAAAAAGCTGCGAAAGCTGCTCGTGAAACGAATATTGCAGAGATTGTCAACACCACTGTTGTTGAACCCTTGAATGCCAACACAACATTTGATGTAACCTTCACCAAGGGTGTTCTGATACACATCAACCCAGAGATGTTGCCAGCGGTTTATCAAAATTTATATGATTTATCCAATCGATATATTTTGGTTTGTGAATACTACAATCCTGCACCTGTGAGCATAAATTAT
Organism: Burkholderiales bacterium; assembly: GCA_005789825.1. GTDB lineage: Bacteria > Pseudomonadota > Gammaproteobacteria > Burkholderiales > Burkholderiaceae_C > Limnohabitans. Next base: position 3,002 of record SXWY01000154.1, read on the forward strand.
CGGGGACATGAGGATCGATTGTTTAAACGTGATTTTGCTGGCGAGTTAATGCAAAAATACAAATTAAAATTGGTTGATTATGGATTCAACTACCGAAACGATCCCTATTTAACCAATGATGATACAACTTGGTTTTTACTTGAGAAATCATAAATGACGAATCAAGTTGGGGACTTTATTAATATTCGACGCAATATGTTGCCCTCTGGCGGGCAACAATAATTTAACTGAATCAAACCATGGATACTGGTCCGTTTGACCCAGCATCATCCAACTTGGCTTTGAGAGCACAAATGTTGGCGTTCCAACTACCCCAGAAAACGAACTGACTGCGGTACCAACGGTCACAACAGCATCCAAATTTTTGATCAATGCCAACACACTTTCAAGGTCATTTTTTAAATCTAAATCGCTCCATCTGATGATACTGATGCCCAACCTATCCTCTAAGGTCTGGAGCTCGGCTTCACAATCATCGTATTGCAAATTGACGAATACAAAATCAGGTTGCTCGAGCAAGTATTCCCAATCAGTCAAATGGGTATAGCTATCATTACGCTGAACTGAGAGCAGTCCGCTGCGCCAACAAAGGCCGATCAATTTTTTTTCACGATAAGGTTGCAACAAGCGTTCAAATTTTTGAACACAGCCTTGGTTTAGCAATAATGAATTGGATCTCTTGTTGAAGTTTGATAATTCACGACGGTAAAGTTTGGGCAAGGAGCCTATCGGGTATTGAAAGTCGAAATCGTCAAATACGGGAAAGCCGTTAGCCAATACTGAGGCAGGTCGAAAATAAAACTCAGGGTAAGTTCTTTGGAACAAGCTGATCAATCGTGGTTCGCACTCTACGATAATATTCATGCTCAAAGGCTTTAAATCAGCCAAACAAGTCGAAAACTCTATTTCATCGCCAATGCCTTGTTCTCGCCAAATAAGCAAGGACTTATCATTATGCGCCAACCCACTCCATCGTGGTTGATGAAACTTTCGGGTAGATCGCAAGGCAGCAACTGGCAACAATGAACTAAATCCATATTCATAATAATCCCAGCCCTTAGCCAACTCTCCTTGTGATAAATAAGAATACCCTAAATAGTATTTCACCATTTCCGATTGGGATGAAGAAATGTGTTTATTTTGCAGAGCCCTTTCATATTGCCTAGCACCTTCAGCAAAGTTTTCTAATTTAATTTCAGTTTGGGCTAAATTGATAATCGCTGGAATGAAATTAGGGTCGATACTGAGCGTGGTAGCAAATGCTTCTCGGGCTTCTTGGACGTGATTGAGGTCACCAAGAGCAGTGCCCAAGTTGTTGTAAGCCAGCGCTGCATTGGGGCGGATTTCGATCGCTCGCATGGCACAACGCAAAGATTCTTCCGATTTTCCCAGAGTTTGATAAACATTACATAAGTTAATTAAAGCATCAAAGTTATTTGGATCAATGTCTAAAAGGTATTCCAAAATGTCTTTGGCATCAGGTTGTCGTTGACAGCGTATGAGAGCCACTCCAAAATTGACTAAAGCAATTTTATTAGTGTTATCCAACTCAACCACTTTTGCAAAATCAATTAAGCCTGATTCAAATCTTTCAAGATGCAAATAAGCCTCTCCACGCATCATTAAAAATTCAATGCTTTCGGGCACATTTTTGATTAATTGATTCAATATATCAATGGCCTTTTGGTAAGACCTTGAATTCATGGCTTTTTTAGCCTGATTTAAAAAATGATTTGATTGATTAGACATAAAAAAAGGAGAAGGTCACCCTTCTCCTTTTATACCATACTGTATTTGTTTATTTCAACAATGACAGGATTGATTGTGACGATTGGTTCGCTTGAGCCAACATCGCGGTTGCAGCTTGAGAAATGATCTGCTGCTTGGCAAGGTTGGTGGTTTCCGTTGCATAGTCGGTATCCAAAATTCGGCTTCTCGACGCTTGCATGTTTTTAGAACCTTCATTCAAATTGGTGATGATCGAGTCCAATCGGTTGTTGTAAGCACCTGACTTGGCCTGCTGTGCACTGATGGTATTGATAGCTGCATCAATCGCTACCAGTGCCTGAGAAGAACCACTCAAGGTACTGACATCCACTTGGTTGATTTTCAAACCGTTGTCAGTTCCACCGAAAGTACCTTGACGGAAACCGAGTTTTTCCAAATTCAAAATGCCGTTGGTGCCTGCCTCGACTTTGAATGCGTTGTCAGAACTCAATGTCACTTGTGAATAATAGGTAACCGACAAGGCAGAAGTGTTGCTTGTACCGATAGCAATACCAGTCAAACCCAAGGCAGCTGCACCTGCAGATGAACCAATGGTGATGTTGCGACCATCGATGGCTGTGTACTCAATGCCGTCACCCCATGCTTTGGCTGTGACACCAGTTTGTCCTGAATACTGGTTGATGGAGTCAATCAAACCATTGCGTGTTTGTGTGTTGGCTGTGATCGATACGCCATTCAGATAAATAGCGGGGCTAGATACTGCGGCAGTAAACCCTTCGCCACGGATCACATTGGGTGACGCAGAGGCAGACACACCAGTCAAATCAGTCTTACGGTTAATTGCAGCTGCAATTGCGATGGCACTCGCAGCGCGTGATGAGGAAAGCGCTGTGTCGATAGAGGCAGTGTCATCTGTTGCCAATGCTTGGCCAATAGCCACGCCATTGATGATCATGCTGTTTGCATTCAACAAGCCTTGCAATGCGGAAGTAGGTGCTGTTGCTGCAGCTGGATTGGTCCGCTTGAAAGATGTGTACAAAGCCGTGTCTGAGCTGTAAGTGCCGTTGCGAAGACCACTGAATGCTTCAACATCGTTATCGCCATCTTTAAAGCTGACGTTAATATCGCGTCCATCCAATGTGTACAAGGAATAGGAACCAACTTGGGTTGTTGCGGCTTGCAAGCCCAAACCAGCTGACGTGTGACCGCCAGTCGTTGCGTCAACAACAATGTTGCGACCGTCAGCAGCGGTCAAAGTGATACCGCCTTCATCGCTTTCAGTATCCTTGGCAACGACACCAGTGATGGCGGACTTTGCATTGATGGCGTTCACAGCTGCTTTACGTGACAAGGAAGTCGATGTGCCGCTTGTTGAGAAAGTGTCAGTGTTGACGCCGTTGATAGTGACATAGCCCTGAGTAGAAGCCGCCAATGTCATGGCAGTACCAGACAAGGTAGTTTCGGATGCCTTTGCGTACACACCGCTGATTTCAGCAACTTTATTGATAGCTGCTGCCTTGGCAATGGCACTGGCGGACTGATTGGCAGATGACGCCTTGTCATCGAGTGCCAAAGATGCACCAACAGCCACGCCGTTGAGCAACAGAGCGCCTGCACTGAAGGCATCCAAGGTAGCGCCTGTTGCCCATGCGCCACCAGTTGAGGACAGAGATGCGCGTGAACCAACACCAATGTCTTTGGTTTGAGCAGAGGCAAAACCCAACTTCATGGTGTCGCCTGAGTTAAAGCCAGTTTGGATGGTCAGATTTTGTGCGGTGCCGTCCAGCAACTTGATGTTGTTGTGGTTCGTTTTCTTGGCAATCTCGTCAATTTGTGTTTTCAACTGTGAAACTTCAAGTTGAATTGAAGCACGGTCAGCATCATTGTTGGTACCGGTGCCTGATTGGACAGCCAACTCACGCATGCGCTGCAAAATGTCATTGACATTTCCCAATGCGCCTTCGGCAGTTTGAGTCAGAGAAATGGCGTCATTCACGTTGTTGATGGCCTTGGCCATACCGCGAATTTGCGAAGTCATGCGGTTGGTGATGGCCAAACCGGCTGCATCGTCTTTGGCGCTGTTGATTTTGCTGCCTGTAGACAAACGCTCCATGGCCTGGCTCATGCTCAGGTTGCTGGAACGCATGGACTCTTGGGCGACAAGTGCTTTCACGTTGGTATTGATCACTGACATGGTGTTACTCCTTGAAGATGGATTGACCGAAACATTTCAAGACAACTTGTCCTGATAGCTGATGATTCGGCGTAGATAAAAAAACCTTTAACAAAAATTTGACAAATCAAATCTTTTTGTTCATCAGCATGCCCTTGAGGGCTTCAATGTTGTGGGCAACCTTCACCACCACTTCATTGGGTATTTGGCGAATCACTTCACCGGTGTCTTCCTTGCGCACCACCACAATGGGTCGACCCAAGGCCTCGTCCATGGCGAAGGTGACGTTGCGGCCACCGTCGCGCATTTGCTCGTTCAAGCGACCAATGGTCACTTCCAAATTTTGTTTCATGCGCTCCATGTCCACAGGCACATGGGACTTGGCTTGAACCGCCTCTGGTGCTGCGGAGAGAGACGCACTGGGGGCAGGCCGACTCACCACCTGGGGCGGTGCGCTAGCAGCTGAATTGACTGGTGAAACCATGATGAGCCTTTCAGAAAGAGCCGAATGGCTCTTTTCCATGACCCTGTATATCGGCGCGAAGTGCGCAAACTTGAGCTTTGTGTAAAAAGCTTTTCTAACGACCTATGAATCGGCTTGCATCTCCCAAGCTTGAGCTTTCATGGGTTTATGGGCTGTTCTTTGTTTGGTTGTCTGATTTTTTGAATTCAAAAGAATCTGTTTAGGTGCGGCAAAAGTGTAAAGAGTGCAAAGGCCACTCAAGTTTTCCTTCGATTCACTCTGGCTTAGCCCATACTTCATTGAGAGTGGCAATATGTTGCCGCCCGCCCCTGTTTTAGAGGTCCCAATATGATCATCAACACCAACATGGATGCCATCAATGCAGCTTTGGCTTATTCGGATGCCACCAGCGCGGCTGCAACAGCCAGCCAACGCATCAGTACACAACTTCGGATCAACAGCGCCAAGGACGATCCGGCAGGCCTGGGCATGGCAAACAGACTCAGCGCAAATATTTCATCGTATGCCAAGGCAGTAGACAACATCAACCAAGGTATTTCAGCGCTCTCCACAGCAGACTCAGCCATGGCGTCTATCCAGACCATTTTGACTTCGATGAAAACTTTGGCGACTTCTTCTGCATCGGGCACCGCCAGCAGCACCACATTGACCAGTAACCAGTTGGCATTTGCCTCGTATATGTCTCAACTTGATTCTGTAGCGAACACAGCTTACTTCAATAATGTTTCATTATTGAATGGCAGTACGCCATCCATCGCCATTCAATCTGGAATTAATCCAGGCGATAAAACAACTTTGACTTTTGGATCATTGCTGTCGTCTGCACTGGGCTCTGGCAGTTCATTGGCTTTGACCTCTCTGGGCTCGTCAACATCGGCCATGGCATCAGGCGACCTGGTTTTAAACGGCTACACCGTTGGCGCATCTTTATCTACTGATGACACCTATTCTTACTCTTTCAATTCCGGCAGTGCTATTGCAAAGGCAGCGGCAATCAATCGCATCACATCCACCAGCAATATCAAGGCAGAGGTTGGAACGACCCAAGTCGCAGGCAGTGCCATGTCAGCTGCAGGCACGGGAACGGCTGGCACGATCACCATCAATGGCACCGCCATTTCAATCACATTGGCATCCAGCAGCGATTACGCCACCAACCGCGCCGCCGTCGTAACGGCCATCAATCTCAATTCAGGAACCACTGGCGTCACCGCCACAGACAACCTTTCCACCAGCAATGGCATATCTCTGAAAGCCGCAGACGGCAGAAATATCACTGTGGCTTTCGACGGCACGAATTTAACAGCCAGCAACACAGGTGTCGCTGCGGCCGGTACTTATGCTGGCACTTACACGCTCCGAAGTTTGAGCCAAAGCAGCATTGTTGTGAGCAGCAATGTAGGCGGTACTTTAGCCAATGCCGATCTCGGTTTAGGCACATTCAGCAGCAACACCGCCCAGTTCACCAACAAAGCGCGCAGCGGATCCATTGCGGCGCCCACAGCACTTAGCGCTGGCGATTTGATGATCAACGGATACAACATTGGAGCTGCCTTTACATCCGATGACACGGCTTCCGTTGCCACAACCACATCTTCCACGAAAGCTGCAAGCGCCATTTCCATGGCAGCGGCCATCAACCGACAAACCTCACTGACCAAAGTGACTGCAACAGTCAACCCAAACGTCGTAGAAGGAACAGGGTTTTCCGCGGGTGCAGTCGACACCATTTATCTCAATGGCGTGTCGATTGCCGCTTCCTTGTCGACCAGTTCAACGGCTGCAGATGTAGTGAGCCTGCTCAATACATACACCGGGCAAACTGGTGTGACAGCGACCAATAATGGAAGTGGTGTGACTTTAACGGCATCGGATGGTAGAAATATCGCAATTGGGGTGAGCAGTGGTGGCGCAGCAGTAGCTGGCACCCGCATTGGCCTAGGGGGCAATGCTGCCCTGAGCGGCGCAGCGGCCAGTTCTGCCGGGGCCATGACCTATTTGTCCACAGTGAAGCTCACTTCCACCAATGGAACTTTCAGTATTACTCCCGGTAGCAGCGGTTTAACGAACTTCAGCGCTCTGGGATTCAGAGAGGGAACGTATGGTGGCGGATCAACTTCCACGAAAGTATCCAGTTTAGATATCTCCACCACGACGGGAGGTACCAATGCCTTGACTACCTTGGCAGATGCAATCAATATGGTGTCACAGTACCAAGCCACTGTAGGTGCATTGCAAAATCGCATGTCCTATCAAACCAGCTATGTGAACAACCTCAAAACCACCTCCACCACGGCATACGGGAATATCGTGAATTACGATCTGGCAGCCGAAACTGCGGCCCTCGCCACAGCAAAAATCAAGCAAAATGCTTCGATGGCCATGTTGGCTCAGGCCAATATTTCTCAAGACATGGTTTCTTATTTGCTGAAACAGTACATCAAATAGATTAAATAATATTCAATTTATTTTTTCAAAATCCACTCAAGAAGATTTCATTGCTACCGACTATACCAAGGGTAATCTTTGGGCAGACGCACATGATCATTGAACGACTGGAACTCAAGCAACTGGCTTTGACGAGCAACATACATACGCTCGAAACGCTGGGTATTGGTGACAGCATTTTTTGTGATGACCTGAAAAAAGCCCACAGCCTTCGCGCCCTGTCTTATTACTTGGTTCGCACCCGCAATCTTTCTCGCAAATTTGTGTTTCGCAAAATGGACCATGGCTGGCGCATTATTCGTGTTCAATAATGGTTTTACTTGTTGGTGTACGTGGCCATCATGCCGTCAAAAGTGGCTTTCAGACTGGTCTTTTGGCTGTTGACGCTGCCCACCAAGCTGTCCATGGCAGCGAACTGCTTTTGATAGCGCGCTAACAACGCATCCATTCGCACTTGCAATTTAGCCAATTGCGCACGGTAGTTGGTGTTTTCTTTGTTGGCGTTTTCGCTCTTGGTCAACAACGGGCCAGTAGCTGAAAGCAGGTTGGTCAACTTCTTGACTGCATCACCTGCAATTCCGGCAGGCAGTCCACTGTACACACTCAATTTGTTGTATCCACCGGTGAACATCTTGGCGATGTCGTCAACACCGGTTTGCAGCGCAGTGTCCAATTTGGTCTCATCCAGTGACAACACCCCCGTTTGGTCCAAACTGAACCCCAACTGGCTCATCGACTGGTAGGTGGTACCTGGCGTGCTGGAAACACCAAAAATCAAAGAGCGCATTTGTTGCCTCACCATGCGAGCTGTGCTGTCGCCCACCAAGGTGGCACCATAGGTTTCCAAAGTGGACTTTGGGTTGGTGGTTTCTTTGATGATGTTGTCAAAATCGTTGTAAGCCGTGACCAGTGCGGTCAATTTGGCTTTCAGTGAAGAGGTGTCACGGGCCAAGTTGATGCTGGCAGGTGTGCTGCTCGCGGCCTTGAGGTTCAAGGTCAGGCCTGGAACAATGTCAGATATGGCATTGCTCTGGCGGGTGTAACTGATACCGTCCACAGTGACACTGGCATCGCTGGCTGCATAGCCACTGGGGGTTACAAAACCCGCGCCAAACACATTGCCCACGTCATCACTCGACACGGTGAAACCTTCTGTCGCTCCATTAATGCCAGTGATCATCACCTTATAGGGTGTGCCTGCGCTGCCATCGTTGATCAACTGCGCTTTATAGCCACGGTTAGATGCATTGATCGCCGACACCACGCCAGCTGGCGTGTCGTCATAGGTTTTTTTGGTCAAACCAATATCTGTGATCACCTTACCAGAGGCAGAACTGACCACCAGACCATTGGTGCTGTCATACGACACACTGATGTCTGTGTTGCCATCTAGTGTGCGCAATTGCGTTTGAAGATTGGCAGCCAGTGAAGACATGTTGGCGGTCAAAGGCGCAGGTATGAGTGAACGCTGTGTGCCCGCAATGGTCACTGTGAACCCACTGAAATCATTCACCGAAGGGTGGGTGCCAAAACTCGCGCCGGTGATGGTGGTGCTGCCTGCGGTACCTGTCAAGGCCCCAGTGTCCAAGTTGAATGTTGCAGATGTTGAAAGTGTTGGGTTATTGACCACGCGAGTGGTGGTTGCCGAAGCGATCTCAAGCTGACTGCCGTTGTAAGTCACACTCAAATCAGAAGAACCATCCAAAGCCCGCAACTGGGATTGCAAGTTGGATGCCAAATCGCTCATGGTGGCAGTGGTGGGTGCTGGAGTCAGTGCAAAGGTTTTGCCATCGATATCGACAGAAAAAGTTTTGAAATCACTGACCGACGGAGAGGTGGCAAATGCGGGCCCATTGATAGATGCCATGTAAGTGGAGTACGACTGGGAAGTTCCCACGGTGGCGTTGGAACTGCGAGCAATCGTCAAGCCAAAACTGCTACCTGCATTGATGCTGGTCGTGGCAGAAGCAAATCCAGCACTGATACTGCGTTGGGGTTGTGACAGTGCATTCACCACAATTTGGTGATCACCGACAGAGGCAGCTGCTGTGGCTGTGACACTTAGCGCAGAAGTGTTGCTGTTATCCAGTGTAAGCGTATTGAAATTATCACGGTCTTTGACAGCGCTGAGAGCTGTTTTGAATTCGTTCATCATGAACATGACAGCAGACATGCCACTGACCTTGGCATCGTTCTTCGCAATCTTCGCGTTGATCGCGTTTTCTTGCGGCATTTTTTCTGCATTGACCAAGTTTTGCGCCAACGAGGCCACATCTACCCCGGAGCCTGCACTCAATGAGGTGATGATTTTTTGTGCATTGGCTTTATTGGCCGCTGCCACATCCGCCGCGGTGGAAGCGGCCGTGGAGGTGCTGGAGCTGACGGGAGTGGTGGCCATTCGCTTTTTAAGGGTTTATCGTCAGTGTGATCGGATTCAACAACAGAAACTTGAGCCCATCAATTGATGTAATTGAAAAGGCTCAATTTCGAAATCTTGGCAAAACTGCTTTGCGCGGCCTCCAGCGCCAGCTGGTCTTTGTTCATTTTGGTGATGGCTTCGGTGTAGTCCAAATCTTGGATGTCCGACATGGTGGTTTTCAAGCGCAAGGTGATTTCGTCCAGCACATTGTTTTGCGAGTCCACCACGTTCAAATCGGTACCGACTTGTGCGGTGGCGTCGCTCAAACCTTGCTGCAAGGTATCAATTTCACTGATGCCGCGTTGAATCGCCACGCGGTTGCTGCTCTTGACCGCTTCGATCAAGTCACCCATGGCTTGAAAAAAACCGATGCCCACCCGACCGCCTTTGCCGTCGTCACGCACCACATTGGTAAACGCGTCAGAGCCAGGGATGTTTTGGTTCATGCGACGGTTGTCGCCCACACCGACCACCATGCGGGCTTGGTCGCCTTTGTAAACAATCACCCCTTTGGCATCGGGCGAAAACGGCATTTGGCTCACGCGGCTACCGGCGAACAAATAATTGCCATTCGAATCCTGCGAATTGGCCAAGCTCAGTATTTGGTTGCGCAATTCGGTCATTTCCAGCGCAATGGTTTTTCTGTCCGCTGCGCCCAAGGTGTCGTTGGCCGCTTGCACAGACAACTCCTTCATGCGGAACATGACATCGCTGGTGCTGTTCAAGGCGGTTTCTTCGGCTTTGCGCCTGATTTCAATCGCTTTGATGCTTTCTTGGTAGCTTTTTTGCCGCGCAATCTCAGACTCCAAACGGGTCACCAAGGATGCTTTGTCAGGCTCATCGCTGGGCTTGGTGATTTGCTTGCCGGTTGACAATTGCTCTTGTGTTTTGGCCAAGTTGCCTTGCACATTGGCCAGCTGTGCGCTGGCCCGGTCAAAAAACATGCTGGTAGAAACTTTCATGACCATGGTGTCATCTCCTTATTAGCGGACTTGCACGATGGCATCAAACAATTGACCAGATATTTGCAGCGCCTTGGCAGCTGCTTGGTAGGCTTGTTGAAAACGGATCAAGTCCGCTGCTTCGTCATCCAGGTTCACGCCCGACACTTTGTCGCGTGCACTTTGGGCCTGTTCATTCACCACGGTCAACGCCTGCTGTGTGATCTTGGCCTGTTGGGCGGCATTGCCCACGTTGTTGACTTGGTCGATATAACTTTCGGCCAAGGTTTTGTTGCCGACCACTTTCTTTTGCGACAAATCGGCCATGACCAACATGTTCTCGTTGTTACCAATGCCGTCATGGTTGCCATCTACCGCAAACACATCGCCCACATCGGGGGCGCGTGAAAATTTGATCGACAAGCCTTGGTACTCGATCACTGGGTCGAGCACGGTGTTGTCGTAATGGCGATTGACCAATTCGGTACCGGTGGCACCATCGATGATCACAAAGCGGTCTGGCTCGATGAACTTGATTTGCAAATTTTGGTCGCGCAACTTGTCTTTGGGATCGATCGGCTCGCCTGAGTAACTGGCCGCGATATCGGCTTTGCCCTGGCCAGTCACAAAAACCATCAAATCGTCCGGGACTTTGCCTTCCACATAAGCAGCGGTTCTGAAGCCGAGCAAGCTCAGGTCAAACGGGCTGCCGGTTTGGCGTCGATCGGCGGGTCCGTATTCACCGAAAGACAAGCGGATGTCAGATTTTTCTGGGTCGCCCAAGCGGCGGGTCAGGCGCACCATGCCGTGGAAAAAATTCGAGCCTTCGCTCAAATTCAGGTTCAAAGCGTTGGCGGGTTTTCCTGCGTCGTCGAAGGGGCCCAGCGCAATCGTTTCACCTTCGTTGCCTGGGGTGTTTTCCAAAATCAAATCACCGTTGTCTGCCAAACGGGCATTCACGCCCGTGGCTTCGCTTTTCGATTGCAGCGCCTGCACAAACGACAACAAGTCTTTGTATTGGGCAGGTACTTTGCCGCCAGTGGGCAATTTGCCAATCACCACGCCATTGATGGTCATTTCTTTGTGAAAGTCCAACGAGGCAGAAGGAATGCGAATTTCGTTGAACACCTCGGCATATTTCAAATCATTGGCTTTGACCGCAGCGCTCGCCACATGGCTGTCCACCACGGTGCCATTGAAACCGCGTACCAAGCCGGTCAATACGGTGTTTTTTCCCTCGGCATTGGTGGTTTTTCCGCTGTAATAAATTTGCTCGTCGCCAATTTGAATCACGCCACCCAGGTCCGAAAAAAGGTCGGCATTTTTCAACTCCAAGGAGTCAGCGCTCGACGCGATGTCGCTGACCAACATGGATTGCTCGGAAGAAAAGAATGGGTGGGCATCAATGCCTGCGTTCAACCAATTGGCCACTTGCTGAGGACCAAGTTCTTCACCCGCAGCCAATTTCAATTCGCCCAATGGCTCATCATTGAGTTTGATCGCGCCTTCGGGAATCACCACCAAATCGGTAGAGGATGAAACCGGCACCACGCGTCCACTGGACAAAGTGGCTGCCGTGGGCGTGGCCTTGTCAGGCTGACCCAGTTTGTCAAACTGCTGCTCATACAGCACACTGGCCTTGGTGCCATAAAACACTTTCGCACCACGGTAGCCTTTTTCACCAGACTGGTTCAGGTAAGCATCGCTGTAGGTGAGTTCGGGACTGAAGCCGTTGTCGGCGTTGAGCATCTGGAATTTTTCATCCTCGCTCAAGGGCACGCCAATCAATTGGCGGCCATCGCGGGTCATCACATGCAACTGTTGACCCGGTTTGACGCTGTCCAAATAAATCGTGGTGTCCGCCATGCCCGCGGCCAAGGTGGTCACAGGCGCGAACAATCGGCCACCGCCCACTTCCACTTTCAGCGGGTTGTTGGTGAATGGGTTGTTGGTCAACAACGGATTGCTGATACCAGGCGGCATGGTGCTGGCCAAAAAGCTCACCCGCGCACGCACATCGCTGGCGTTGTTCGGGTTTTCGGTGACGCGAAACAAACCACCGGTGGTGATGCGCAACGGGTCTTGTAACAACACCCGCACACCTACCGCTGCACTGGCGGCCTTGTCATCGATGCGCAGCAAATCCACACCCAGATGGCCATAACCGTCGATGCCCGAGCGTTGGATCAAATTCACTTCGTTGACAAAACTTTGCGCCAAAAAATCCAGCCCTTTTTGGGCGGGCTCCAGCACCTGGCTGATGAACGTGTTGAGCCCACCCATGGTGCCACCGCTGGCGCCAGACAAGGGCTCGGTGTTGCCATAAGGGTCGAGCACCAGGTCGAGTTTGCTCAGCGAGTTGGGGTCAAAGCCGATGGGACGTGATTTCAAACCATCGACCACCAAGCTTTGCTTCATGGTGGTTCCCAGACTGACGGACACAATGCCATTCGGTGTGAAGCTGGTTTTGATGCGTGAGAATTCTGAAATTTGGCGCAACAACAAATCGCGGCGGTCGAGCAATTCTGACGACTGGCCTTCCAATGTCGGCGACTTGGTCAGCTGCTGGTTCACCAAGGCCAATTGCTCGGTCAAGGTGTTGATTTGGTTACCAGCGCTCTCCAAGGCTTGGCGTGTTTCGGTGGACACCAAAGACAATTGCCCTGCCAGTTCAGCAAAGCGTGAACCCACGCCCTCTGACGCACGGATGAAACTGGTTCGCATCACGGTAGATGCGGGATCCACCGACAAACTGCGCGCTGCATTGAAAAATGTGTCCAAGGCCGAGCTCAAGCCCACGCTTTTGTCACCCATGATGTCCATCACACGCTGGGTGTAATTCACCAAAGGTTCTTGTGTTGCCAAGTCGGTATTGCTGTTGCGCAAATTCGATTCGGCGAATGTGTCGAACGCGCGTTTGACCGCCGTGAACAATACCCCAGTGCCCAAATACATATTGGCCTGTTTGGAAGGCGCACTCTGTGTCAATGTCGATTGCTGGCGTGAATACCCTTCGGTGCTGACGTTGGCAATGTTGTTACTGACCGTGCCCAAGGCACGCTGGTAAGCGGCCACGGCGGTACTGCTGATGCCCAGCATATTGCTCATGGCTCATTCCTCGTGGGTGCCAAAGGCATGGTTTTGTGCATCGGCAGTGGCTTCAAGGTCGGGCGTGGCAAGGGCATCGCCGGTTGCTCCACAGGCGTCAAACTCATGGGCAGCACTGGTTTGTGCAGCGGCATGCCGGGGGCTTGCAAGGCAGCTGTTTTTTGGCGCAGTGCCAGCAGCTCGGCGGTGCTGGTTGCAGATTCTTGTTGGCTCAATTGCTTGACCACCACATCGGCAAAACCCAAAGCATTGCGCTTGGCCATGGACAAGGACAACTCTTTGTCGTACATGCCTTGGAAAGTTTCCAAAGCATTGGACTGGAACATATCGCTTTTCAACACATTGTTGGCTTCGCGCATGGACTTGAGCATCATTTGGATAAACAGCGCTTCAAATTGTTCTGCCGATTCACGCAACGCGCCCTTTTCATTGCGCTGGGCTTTGCCGCGCAATTCGCCCAATGCGCCAAAGTCCGCATAGGACTTGGCAGCGGTGGAGGGGTTGGTGATGTCAGCCATGGTCAGTGCATCAAATGATGATCAGCTCAGCGCGCAAACTGCCCGAGCTTTTCAGGGCTTCCAAAATCGCAATCAACGAAGACGGCGTGGCACCGATTTGGTTAACGGCATCCACGATCTCACGCAGGTCTACGCCAGGCTTGAACAAGAACATCGGGTTTTTGGGTTCGGTCACCGCCACATCGGCGTTTTGCACCGGTGTGGTTTGGCCTTGGCCCAAAGCATTCGGTTGCGACACATCGTTGGTGGCGGTGATGGCCACAGAGATCGTGCCGTGCGATACCGCTGCCGCTGTCACACGCACTGCGCGGTTGATGACCACGGTGCCGGTGCGAGAGTTGATGACCACGCGTGCATTTGGTTCGGCCGGTGCGACCTCGATGTTTTCCAACATGCCCATGAAAGTCACGCGTTGATTCAAGTCTTGGGGGGCTCGTACCGATATCGATGTGCCGTCGATGGCTTGCGCCACGTCACCGCCAAATTTTGAATTGATCGCGGCAACCATGGCGCTGCTGGTCGAGAAATCGTTGTCACGCAAATTCAAAATCAAGTGTTCAGCTTTTTCAAACGGGGTGTCAACCATGCGCTCGACGATCGCGCCTGCTGGGATACGCGCAGCGGTGGGCACGCCGATCGCCACTTTGGAGCCTGCGGCACCTGCGTCAATGCCTGTCGCGGTCAGCGCCCCTTGGGCAAGCGCATAAATTTCACCGTCCACACCGCGCATGGCAGTCATGATCAGGTTGCCGCCACGCAAATTGGTGGCTTTGCCAATGGCAGAAATATTCACATCGATGCGTTGACCAGGCTTGGCAAAGCCTGGCAAGTCAGCGGTCACCATTACTGCGGCCGCGTTTTTGATGTCGATTCGGCTGGCCGAAGTGACTTGCTCAAAATCTGACATGGGGCCGTCAATCCGCACGCCCATTTGTGCCAGCATGGCTTTCATGCTTTGCGTGGTGAATGGCACGGACGCATCGTCTCCGGTGCCTTGCAATCCGACCACCAAACCAAACCCTATCAATTGGTTGGAGCGTTGTGCCGCCACGGTCGCCAAATCTTTGACCCGGTCGGCCCACACTGGCGTGGCCAATGCACACAGCAACACCACACCGCTTGCTTTCAACCACGAATATGTCATGTCAGTTCAACCTTAAAAAATCAGAAGGGCCAAAATTTCATCAAGGCCGTGGTACCCCAGCCAGGCTTGCTGGCACTCGCCAAGTCACCCGAGCCACGGTAGGCAATTTGTGCGTTCGCCAAGCGCAATGAGTTCACAGTGCCATTGGGGCCGACATCGTTGGGGCGAATCACGCCCGAGACTTGAATCACTTCGGTGCCTTCTGACAAGCCCAGTTTTTTCTCGCCGCGCACCACCATGTTGCCGTTGGCCAAAATTTCAATCACAGTCACAGTGATGGAACCAGACAAGCTGGCTTTTTGGTCAGCCGTGCCTTTGCCGGTGCTCTTGGTGGTGGAAGCGTTCAAGTCCACTCCACTGAATGGGCTGGTTGAACCTGCGATGAATTTGCTGATGCCGGCAGGCAACGCTGTGTTGGAAGCGTCTTTGCTGATGTCTGTGCCTTGGCTGCGTGCGGCTTGGGTGGACTCGTTGAGTATCACGGTGATCAAGTCGCCCACTTGGTAATTGCGGCCTCGGCCAAACCAAGCATCGCTTTGGCGGTTGCCGTAAATGCCACCCGTGGCGGGTTTGGTTTGGTCTTGCACCAGGGGATACACCGGCGCGAAATCGGGAGAAGAGGTGAGCGCGGGCAACATCGGGTCGGGATGGGCGCAAGCTTGCAACCCAGCGACCACAGCCAATAAGGAAAGGATTTTGTTCATGGTGTCAGTGATGTGTTGGGTTAGAGGTTTTGGTTCAGGTACTTCAACATGCCGTCGACCGCTTCGATCGACTTGGAGTTGATTTCGTAGGCGCGTTGGGTCTCAATCATGTTGACCATTTCTTCCACCACGTTCACATTGGACGCTTCCAATGAGCCTTGGTTCAACACGCCAGCGCCCACGGTGCCCGGTTGCAGCAACTGCACCGGACCGCTGGCGGCGGTGGCAGCCAGCAGGTTGTTGCCCAAGGGCTTCAAGCCACTCGGGTTGATGAAGGTGGCAATCTGAATCTGGCCGAGCACCTGCTGGCCCTGGCCGCCAACCAATTCCACCGAAACGGTGCCATCGCGGCCAATCGTCAAAGAAGATGCGTTGCCGGGAATGGTGATATTGGGCTCCAGAAAAAAGCCGGTCGAGGTGACCAGTTGTCCGGTTCCCGTCAGTTTGAACGCACCATCGCGGGTGTAGGCGATCGTGCCGTCTTGTTGTTGGATTTGGAAAAAACCGTTACCCATGATGGCGATATCCAGCGGGTTTTGGCTGTTGATCAAATTGCCCTGGATATGCAGTTTTTCGGTGGCCACCACTTTGGTACCTGTGCCCAGCATCAAGCCGGTGGGTGACTGGGTGTTGGCCGTGGTTTGTCCGCCTGCTTGGCGAATGTTTTGGTAGAGCAAATCTTCGAATACCGCGCGGTCGCGTTTGAAACCGGTGGTTGAGACGTTGGCCAAGTTGTTAGAAATGACGTTCATGCGCGTCTGCTGCGCATCCAAGCCGGTCTTGGAAACCCATAAAGCTGCATCCATCGTCTAACCCCTGTTCTTCAAATATTCCATCTGTCTGTGTCGACTGGCATCAACCGTTCAACTTCATCATGCTGGCCCCGGCTTGGTCGTTGTCATGGCTGGACTTGACCATGCGCACCTGTTGTTCAAACATGCGGGCCTGCTCGATCAGTTTGACCATGGCCTCTTGCGGATTGACATTGCTGCCCTCCAAAGCCTGTGAGATTAATGACACCTTCACAGAACCAGAAGCAAAATCCGAGCCAGACGGTCTGTCATGCACCTTGAACAAGCCGTCTTCGCGCCGCGTCAGCGGGGTTTCGCTGGCATCGCGCAGCATCAAGGTCGCCACCAATTCGGCGTTTTGCACGCCAGGCTGGGCAGGATTGGTCACATACACGCCGCCGTCGTCGGCAATCGTCACTTTCAAATCTGGCGGCACGGTGATCGGCGTGTTGCCATCGCCCAGGACCGGATGGCCATTGCCGGTTTGCAACACTCCGTCGACCGACACCTGCAAATCACCACGGCGGGTGAAACCGATTTCGCCGTTGGGCGCTTGCACGCCAAGCACGGTGTAGTCGTTCAAATGGATGTCCAAATCGCGCCCGGTGGCGATCAACGGACCGGGCTTCAATTGGATGAAATCCATGTGCGCTGCTTGCGGTTGGAAGCTGGAGTCAAACCCTTCGCCACTGGCTTTGAAGGCTTTCATGGACACTTCAAATGAGCGCTTGAAACCGGTGGTGGTCAAGTTGGCCATTTCATTGGCCAGTACTTGCCGCGCCAAACGCATTTCGGTGATGGCTGCAGAAGAATTAAAGGCTAGGCGTTCCATGTCGATTCTCTAAGGAGGGGCTTTACGCCCTGATTTGGATAATGGATTGGGTCATGGTGGTGCTGGTCTCAATCGCCTTGGCATTGGCCTGGAAGTTCCGTTGCTCCGTGATCAAGTCCACCAGCTCTTGGGTCAAGTCGACGTTGGCGCGTTCTGTCGCACCCGATCGCACTGTTCCGAAACCGGCTGAACCGGCCTCACCGTACTTGGCAGCACCGGAAGTGGCCGATTTGTAGTAACTGGTGTCACCAATCTGGCGCAAGCCCGTGGGGTTGGAGAAGTTCACCAACACCACCTTGCCCAGCGATTTCTGCGCACCGTTTGAATAAGAGGCGTTGACCAAGCCATCGTCTCCGATGGACAGGCCCACCAAGTCACCTTCGGGAGCACCGTCTTGCGACTGTGACAACACCGCATAAGGCGATGAAAACTGGGTCGACTTGGAATAGTTGATGTTGATGGTCAATGCGCCCTTACCGTCTGGCAAGAACACCGTATCCAGTTGTGAACCTTGCTTGGGCGACACCAAGTTACCGGAAGTGTCAAAAGTCAATTCGCCTTTTTCCAAGAAGATCGGTGACCATTCGGGCAGGTTTCTGAAGCCGTCAGGGCTGAAGGTTTCCCGACCAAATTCATCGATGTACATCGCCACTTCCACCCCGTTGACGGTCTGGGTGTACTGCGTGGGTTTGATCCAGGTAGAGGTGTTGCCACGGCCACCTTCCACGTTGGCCAAACCCCACTGGCTGTCGCCAGAAACTTTGATAAAGGAATTGGTGGAGGCCGTGCCTGTGGTGAATTTCAAGCTGTTGTTGGTCTTGTCATATTCCACTTTGACACCAGACACCATGGGCCCCGTCAAACCATTTTGATCAGGAGGACCGGCCAAGCGGTTGATACCGTTTTGCAAAGCTTGCACAAACGAATCGATGGTGTAGGTTTCTTTCGGTTCCAAATACACCGTGCCCTTGACATCATCCACCGAGACCACAAATTTGTTGTTGGTCAAGTTGACACTGAAGTTGTTGTTGGCATTGATACCCAAAGGCGAGCCATTCATGACCGCAGGCTGTGAAGCAATACCACGCACCGCCAGCACCGACGGCTTGACCTCATAGTCAGCATCCGCTGCCAAGCCAAAACGCTCGGACGCAAAAATATTCGGATTGCTGATTTTGATACTTGAATAGTCTCCGGTGGTGCCTGATTTGAAAATGAATTTTTCGTTCACCGTGTCGTATTCCACTTTCATGCCATAGCGCTGCAGTTTCAACGGACGGATGTAGTTATTGGTGATCGATGGTGAACCCGACACGCTGAGCATGTCGCTGCCCGTCTCTTGCGCCAAAGGCGTGGTGATGCCCATTTGGTTGTTCAGGCCCGACAAAGTGATGGTGTTGCCAAGCACAGGTTCGAAATTGAAGCGCTGCGTCACCGGGTCGTAATCGGCTTTGACCATGTTTTCTGGGGGCAAGGCACTGATGGCGAAGTTCTTACCACCCGCCGACACGGTAGACGCGGTGGCCGTGGCTGGGTTGAGTGTGAAACCGGTGAGGTTGGTCAAACCACTGGCATCGATGATTTTCAAATCCTTGCCATTGATCACGGTCACTGTGATTTTGTTGACCCGATCGGTGTCGTACAAATCGGGGTCTTCGGCATTCAGCGCGGAACGGATTTTTTCCTGGATGCGAATCGCCAAGTCGTTGATCGGGGTGCTGGACAAGGTCAGGTCTTCCAAGGCCACATTGGTGAGTGTGGTGCCGTCTTCCAAGCTGAGGTCAAACGAATTGAATTCCGCGCCCGTCGGGGTGGTGCCCAGTGGGAAGCTGACGTTGGACAAGGTGTACGAACTCGGCGTGATCACATTGCCGTCGTTGTCGGTGACCACATCGACCTGAACCGTGCTGCCGCCTTTGAGCAAACTGGGGTAGTTGGTAGTGTCAGCAGTCAGTGTCAATTCACTCATGAAATTACCGCTGGGGTCAGTCACTGTGAATGCGTTGGTATTGCTGTCCCACGCCACCTCGGTGGTCGCACCTTTGGCAGTGGCCTGCAACAAGGTTTGTATGTCGGTCGCCAACAAATCCATGTGAACGCTGTTGGTGGGGTCAAACGTGGCGTAACTCGGGATCGGGTCCACACCGGTCAAACTGGGAAAAGATGCTGCGGTCAATGCAATCGTGCTGGTCAATGACCCGGTGGCATCTTTGGTGGTGAATTTCAAGCTGGAAAAATGGCTCAACAGGGGTTCGGTGTCCACTGGATCGGCACCGAAATCAATACCTGCCAAAGTGATGCTGGATTCACCCACAGCCAACAAGGGTGCGGTAGGCAACGGGGTCGTGCCTGTTGTGCGCACGGCCAGAGCGAAGGAGCTGATTTCGTGGCCACCGATGTCACTGACGATCAGATTGCCGGGTACGTCCGGGTCTTCTGAAATGCTGACCTGCTCGGCTTCGAATGTGCTCCAACCCTGCTCGATCAACTTGGCCTGTGTTTTGTCTTGCAATTCTTGTGCAAATACGCTGATATCACTGGGGTCAGAGTCTTCTATGTCCAGGGTGACGGTTTCGCCACCAATATCCAGTGTCATGCTCAGGTAATCGCCAACTTCGGTTGCGTCCACACCGGTCAACATTCTCTGATTGGTGATGGTATTTTGTGAACCCACGCTGACGCTGCTGAGCGAAAAATTCGAAATCACACCGCCATTGGCATCGTTGATACGCACTTCGTTGCCGTTTTGCACATTCACCGTCACTTTGCTGGCTGCGTCTGCGGTGTAGCCCAGCCGCTGCTGCAAATCGAGTTGGATACGGGTTTGTAATTTGGAGGTCAGGTCTTCCATGGGCTTGGTGCTGAGCGTGGTGCCCAGGTCAATCC
The DNA here is from genome assembly GCA_005789825.1 of Burkholderiales bacterium. Lineage (GTDB taxonomy): Bacteria > Pseudomonadota > Gammaproteobacteria > Burkholderiales > Burkholderiaceae_C > Limnohabitans. Next base: position 23,178 of record SXWY01000154.1, read on the forward strand.
GGTTAGACAACACCTTGCCAGCTATGGTCAATGTGTAACCTCTGAACTCACCGGGTTCAGGGGTTTCGCTGAAACTCACGTTGGACAGCACATTGCTGCTACCGCTCAACTGGCTGTTGATTTTGTCAACCACTTGCTCATAGGTCATGTCATCCGAGTCGAGCTGTATGGTGCGGTTTTGAATCAGCGTGCCGTCTGAATTGGTGGCCGTGATCTGAAAGGTTTGCTGACCGGCGAAGTTAAAAAACCGCTCGTCACCAAATTTTCGGTTCAACACATTGGTGAATTCTTTGGCAATCTCCGTGCCCGACAGCGCGGGCAAATCCAGACCCGCCAAATGGTCCAAACCCACTGAAACCGGCGTACCTGTCCCATCCACATCGATTTCAAACAAATCTTTCAACTGCGAAGGCTGCAAGGTACTGAAGTCAATGCCCTCCAAGGTGCTCAGGCGCGGTGCCTTGCCACCGGTCACTGTCGCTGGCTCCGAGCTGCGCAAATCGGTCAATTGGTTGAGCGAAAACTTTTGTGTTTTGGCGTTGACCAGCAAGTCTCCCACTTCGCTCTCAGGCTTGAGCTGGCCGTATTTGTTGACATACAAAGGCTCACCGGTGGTGTCTGTGGCTTGTTGCAACGCAGCTGCCACCAAAGTTTCACCCACATACACATAGGTTTGCCATTTGTTATTCGGGTCTGCCTGGCTCGCATTTTGTGTTTTGGCGTAATAGACCGTGGCCAAGTAACCGTTACCACCCTTGTCGTATACCGTCAATGCAGTGCTCTTGTTGTAAGAAGCGGGATCGTTGCGGTTGAATGCTTTGGTCACCACCTGCGCATCGGCTGGAAAGTTCAAGCCCAATTGCACCAGCGAAGTTTCTTTCGCCATGCCGGTGGTTTTTTGTGGAATGGTCAACACGTTCAAGTCGTTCAAATTGGCTTTACCGGTCGAGTCGACTGACGCTGCCATCAAACGCTGGCCTGCCGAGTTCACCACGTTGTACTGGTCGTTCATCATGAACGAGCCGTTGCGCGTGAAGATGTCCTGGAATCCGTCGGCCGATTTCAGCGGGAAAAAACCGTCACCAGAAATGGCCAAGTCCAAGGTGTTGGACGAGAAGTTCATGTTGCCCTGACCAAACTCTTGCGTCACGCGTTTGAGCGACACACCTTGACCGATGGTCGATGTCGCTTTTTGCAACGGCGATGTCGCAAAAATATCGCCAAAGTCAGCGCGACTGCGTTTGAAACCCACGGTACTCGCGTTGGCAATGTTGTTCGATGTCACGCCCAATTGCGCGGTGGCCGCATTCAAACCAGTGAGTGAGGTAAAAAATGACATGTGTTAGCTCCGTTGTGTCTGCTGTGTGGGTGTGATCAGTAAGCAATGCGCTTGACGTCGGCCATGTTGACGCTCTTGCCGCCATCGACCTCGAGTAACCAGGTGTTGTCGCCCGTGCCCGCGTTGGATACGCTGCGCACCGTGGACAAGGTGTTGACCGTGGGTTGCAGGGCTTTGCCCATGCTGCTGGCCAACACTTGCATGGTGTAGCTGCCGTCTGGCATGGCTGCACCGTTGTCGTTGTAGCCGTCCCAGCTCAAACGCATAGGACCGATGGACTGGGCGCCAAAAATTTGTTTGCGCACCAATTGCCCTTTTTCATCAAAGACCTTCATTTGCACACCGTCTGCGCCAGTGGGCAAATCGACATTCGCTTCGACCGGTTGACCGCCCAACAAAATCAGTGGGCCGTTGGGAACCGCCACTCGGCGACCAATCATGGCAGCACCTGCCAGCATCTTGTCGCCTTCCAACGACTTGACCATGGTGTCCATGCTGCTCTTCATGGCACTGGTGGCTTCGAGTTGCGAGAACTGCGCCAACTGCGCCACAAACGCCTCGTTTTTCACTGGGTCCAGCGGGTTTTGGTTTTTGAGTTGGGTCGTGAACAAGGTCAAAAAAGCCCCTTGGTCCATGGTGTTGGACGGTGCTTTGACTTTGTTTTTGGCGATGTACTCTTCGTAACTGACGATGCCGCTGGGCAACGGCGCTCTTGCGGTGGTGGAACTGGGGGTGGCCATGTCAAACTGCTTTCATCGGTCAGGTTTTGGTGATATCGAGGGTGCGCATCATCAATTGACGAGCGGTGTTCACCACTTCAACGTTGTTTTGGTACGAGCGAGAAGCGGCCATCATTTCGACCATTTCTTGCATTTCGTTCACATTGGACAAATACACATAGCCTTTTTCATCGGCCGATGGATTGCCCGGGTCATAAATGCTGCGTATCGGTGTCGGGTCGTCCACCACTTGGTCGACTTTCACGCCGCCCAAATAAGGAAAACCGGCGTTGGTGAATTCGTCTTTGACCAGCGCTTTGAACACCGGGCGTTTGGCGCGAAATGCTTCGGCTTCGGTTTTGGCCACTGTGGATGCGTTGGCCAAGTTCGAAGCAGTGGTGTTCATGCGCACCAGTTGGGAATTGAGGGCGGTGCCGGCAATGCCAAACACACTGTCTAGTGTTCTCATGGTTTATCACTCCCCTTTCAATGCTTTGCGGATACCGCCGATGCGGTTTTCCAAAAAATTCAAGGTGGTCTGGTATTCAGCGGCGGCTTGACCGAATTGGGCTTGCTCGACACTGATCTCCACGGTGTTGCCGTCAAAAGTGCTGTTGAACGGCACGCGGAATCGCTTGCCATCGTCAGGTTGCTCTTCCAACGCGGCGTAATGCTTGGCATGCGTGGCAGAGATGTATTCGCGGCTGGTTTCTTTGAGCATGGCTTTGAAATCCAGCTCTTCGGCTTTGTAATTCGGCGTGTCGGCGTTGGCGATATTGCGAGACAACACTTCCAGGCGCTGGCTGCGAACGCCCAAGGCTCGCTCATGGATGCCGAATGCTTTGCTGAATAAGTCCATCACACATCTCCCTGGTGGTTGTGACCGCCGTTTTCACGACACTTGGCGCTCAAGTTGAGACACCTCCGGTCGATATGTGCAATTTGTGTGCCACCTGAACTGCCTGTGGATTTGTGTGCATCCGCATGGCCTGGGGTGGCAAGACTTCACCGCCACAACAGGGGTTCGGCAATGGTTTGCCGCTGGTAGCCGGTGAGTTAACGCACGTAGTCCTGGTTCAAATACGCGCCGATGCGCAATGCCTGTGCCCGGCTCACCGCGTTGGCGGGGGTGGGCAGACCGCTGCGGGCCGCCGGCGTGTTTTGCGCCAGCATCGATGAGTCATGCTTGCCCAGACGCTCCATGGCATTTTGGTAGAGGCCTTGCATGATGGAGTTGCGGGTGATGGGCGCGCTCTTGTCACGGTTGACATACAAATGTTGCGCTTGGGTACCGGCGATGTTCAAACTGGCATCGGGTGCTTTTTCGCGGCGCGCAGCCGGGGTGAGCACGGTCAGGTACAAATCGTCCAAACTGGTCGGGCCGCTGTTGCGCAAGCCGGTTTCGTCGAAATATTTGGACACCATGTCTAATTGTTCAAGCACACTGTGGCCCAAGATCGCTCTGGGGTTGCTGCCAAAGCCAGCGCTGGCCGCACCACGGTCAGGGCCATCGCAAAACTGGATGATGCCGTGGCAGCGGTTATTGGTCGCCTTGGGGTTCATGCCATCGCTTTCCATCAGGGTCAAACGGGCAAAGTCATCGGGTGCAAACTGGTATGTGCGCGACATGGTCAAAATTTTGTCAAACACTTTTTGACGGTCTTCGGTGGGGATGAAACCTTTGGCGACAGCACGGTCCAAGGTTTTTTGCAACACCGGGTGGTGTTGGTTGAATTGCGGCGGTGTTTGGCGCAACACCGACAACGCATTCGGCGTTGGGACGGCTTGCACGGTGGCCGCGGTCGGGCCTGAAGCCAACTGAGGGCTGGACAAAGCCGCCAAATTCAAACGCTGGCCGGGGTAAATACGGTCAGGGTTGGCCAGTCCGTTGGCGCGGGCAATGTCTTGTGCCAAACGTGCAGACTCGTTATGAGACACCGTTTTGCCCAGCGCTTGCATGTGATTTTTCACGATGCCGGTCAAAGTGTCGCCTTCTTTGACGGCCACGCTGGGCACTTGGGGATTGAGAATCGTCGATGAATTGACACTGTTTCGGGCTTGCAATTGCGCCAAGGTTTGGGCAAAGCCGATGCGGGCGATATTGGCCTCCACCGTTTGCTTGGCCGTCATCGATGACGTATTTGGTGTTGTTAAATGGGTTTTGACGAGTGCTTTGGAATCAATTGGGAAGTTCATTTGGCGCTCAGCAAGTTGAAAATTGGTTGGCATCGAAATTGCATCGGGTATGAGGCTGACGCCAAAAACGTCAAAACTTTCACACTCTTGGAGACCATCTTGCAAATGCTGTGCCGAACTTTTCAAACAGGTCAAAAAACCGGGCTGATTGCCTTGGGTTGTGCCACTGCCTTGCTTGGCACGGTGTGGCAACAGGCCGGTGCACAAAACTTGCCCGCCACCAACCCAGGTTGGGCTGCGGTGGAGCAAGGTGCCAAGCAATTTGTCATGGACACCTACAAACTGGATGCGGCCCTGGTCACCATCCAACCCATGGACAGCCGCATCAAAATGAACACCTGTGCGCAAGAGATTGCGTTTGACCAGCCCTATGGCAACAAAAACAGCGTGCGTGCCCGTTGTGCCCAACCTGTTTGGCAGCATTTTGTGATGGTGCAGGTCAAAACCGGTTTTGGCGCCCAAATTACCGCAGCCACGCCCAGCAACACGGTCGGCAAAATGGTCTGGGTCTCCACCCAATCCATCAAACGCGGCACCAGCTTGCAGCCGGGCATGTTCAAGACCACTGAAATCCAAGTGCCTGCGCATGAAACCCGTTTCGTCAGCGACGAAAAGGACATGGCAAACTCCGAGCTGTTGCGTGACCTGCCTGCCAACACCCCGCTCAAAATGCAGGACCTGAAACCCGCCACCATGGTGCGTCGCGGCCAACAAGTCACCGTGGCCGTGGGCGGCGAAGGCAAAGGCTTTTTGATCACCGTCAAAGCAGAAGCCCAGCAAGATGGCTTGCTGGGCGAGCAAATTCGCTTGAAAAACCCGGAATCGGGTCGATCATTGACCGCAGTGGTCACGGGCGTGAATATGGCTCGCGGGCTTTAAAGGAATACAAAATGTTTCATTCAGATACCCAGAAAAGTTTTTTCATCCAAAGCCTCAAGAACAATGGGCTCGGGTCGATACCAACGATACCGAGTCAAAAGTTTTGTACTCTCGTTTGAACACAAGGAAGCCACATGTCTGATCCTATTTCTAACAACCCAAACCGCTTATCCAGCGCGGCGGCAGCCAACCGCACCACGCTGGAGAAGGTGGCAAAAAAACCCGAACCCGCTGCTGCACCCACCAGCGAAGCCAAGGCGCCCGCACGCAAGCCAGAAAGCGATTCCGTGAACCTCAATAACGTCAAAGAACGCATCGATGCCCAACCCGACTTCGACCGTGCCAAGGTGGATTCGATCAAGGCCGCGCTGCAAGAAGGCAACTACCCGGTCAATCCACGCCGCATTGCCGAAAACTTTGTCTCGCTCGAAAAACTGATCCAAGGCTAAAAGCTGACCATGACTGACACACTGGCCATTGACGAAGCCAACACATTGCAAGAAGCTGATGCATTGGTAGACCAGCTGGCCGAGTTGCTCGAACAAGAATTCGAAGCACTCAAAGTGCAAGACTTGGACCAGTTTGAAGTGTTGCTGAGCGGCAAAAACCATTTGCTTTCAGAACTCACGCGGCTCACCGGCGTCACGCAATTGAACGATGCGGACAAGCTGGGGGCGCACTGGAACAACTTCCGCACCCGGATGTTGCAATGCCGGGACATGCACCGCCGCAACGAAATATTGATCATGCGCAAACTCGACGCCATCCGTGGTGCGCTCGAGAGCTTGAATGTGAACGAGGCCACCAGCCCGGTCGAGGTTTACGACCGTTTGGGCCAAATCAAACGCATACGCCGCTTACGGGGCTTTACCGAAGTTTGATGGCGTTTTTTCGCTGGCCTGCACCTGCTCATCGCCAGGCTGCATGCCCTTGAGCCAATACACCCAAGACAAAATCACGGCCACGGCGGTGTACATGTCTTGCGTGATTTCCTCCCCCACATCGAGTTTGCTGAGCAAGGCCAGCAGTTGCGGATCTTCCGCCACATAAATGCCTTGGCGCTTGGCTTCTTCGATGATGCGGCGAGCCAATTCGGCCTGCCCTTTGGCCACCACACGCGGCGTTTTGCGCTGTCCGTATTCCAGGGCAATGGCTTCAAATGGCGTTTTCATGGGCAAACCGCGCTCAGGCTTGGGTATCGATGACAGAACCCCGACTGCCCGAGGCTTCGGAGGCGCGGACCAAGGGTCTGGCGGCATGGAATATTTGGAACGATTTCAGGTTCAACCCTGCCGCACCCAGTTCCAGCCCAAGTTCGGTGGCGCGTTGTTTGGCCATGCCAGCCACGTCGCCGCGCAATGCCCACATCACCAAATCGACCGCGCTGCCTTGGGTGATGGTGGTGTTGAGCCAAATTTCACCCAGCAAGCGACTGCGTGAATGGATGTCCACGGTCAAAGGCGGCTCCTCTTGGTTGGGTTTGCGCTCAGGTCTTTGAAAATGCAAATCCACGGGCTCGTGGTCGATAAACGGCAACACCACATGCAAAGACAGCTCGCCGTTGAGCCATTTTTGGGCGGCCTGTGCTTGTGCCGATTCGAGCTCGCGCAAGGCTTGTTCCAACTCGGCAGTGTCTTTGGGGCCCAAGCCTGCGACGGTCTCTTGCTGCAACAACGCCAGCATGTGTTTGATGATGGACTTGGGGTCATCGTTCGCGGGCAGTCCTTGGGCGAGCAGATGTTCCGTGCTGCGGGCTTGGCCAGACACCAAGCGCTTGAGCGTGAACGGGTTCATTTGCGCCATGGAACTGCGTTGCTGCAGCAAACGCTTGACCATGTCCGAGAACTCGCCCTGCCCGCTCAGGTTGCGCAGCCCCAGCCCCGCCAACATGCGGGTGAAGCTCTCGAACCCAGTGGGTTGGGTCAACAACAAACCCAAGGCGGTGCTGGGTAAATTCAACGCTGGGTTGATGGCAGGGGGTTGGTTCAAGCCAAAAGCCGCTGATGCGGGGGTGGCGGTGGAGGTTTGCCCGCTGGGATACGACTGAATCAAAAACCCCCAACTGCCTGCGTTTTGGCTGACCCTTAAAAAAGGTTTGTCGCCGTCTTTGAGCACCCAACCATTGGGCAATTCAAAGAAAAAATCCTTGACCCACAACCTCACCCTTTGGTCGCGTATCTCGGCAGTCGCCTGCACGATTTGGCCATCGCGCAAGCCCAACTGTTGGGCCACAGGTGTTTGCACCCATTGGCCACGGGTGTCCATTTGTACCGCGGGTAAACGGGTACTGGCAGAGACGGCGTCTGGGCCGAGCATGCTGTGTGTCCTTGCCTGCCGAGCAGCGTCGGCCAGTGATCAGGGGTAACGCACCCAATGGCGTTTGGGATCTTGCAACGCCATATTGTGACCCGCGCTGTGCGCAGCCGCCCCGCCACCACCGGCGGGTTGGGCAGGGGTGGACACAGGTGCGGCTGCCGCGACCGCCATGGCAGGCGGCGGCACACTGGCTGGGCTGTCATTTTTGCTGGCGACCGGTGCCATCGCAGGCATCAACAGTTTTCTGCTCAGCTCCAGCGGGTCTGGCAAAGACAAGTTGCTGCCAATGACCAGCGACTTGGCACTGCCTTTGGGAAACGCAGTGGGGTTGTTTTGTACCAAAGCATCGCGCAACACATCGGCACGCAAGGGCGATGCGGGATAAAACTTTTGCAGAATTTTTTCAACCGTGTCACCTTTGCGGGTGATGTAGTTGCCCATCTCGGGCAAGCCGCTCAGATCTCGAGCGGGGGCACTGGGTGCCTTTGCCGCAGGTTTGGCTGGCGCAGAGGCTTCAGATTTGGCGGGAGGCAAATTCACCGATTTGACGTCGCGGCTGGTCACGGCCTCAGATTTTGGCGCACCCTTTTTCACCGGATCCGGTTTGGCATTTTCCACCGCAACCACCGGTTCGCCATCAGCCAGCATCTTGGGCAATTCCAAGGGCGGTTGCTTGTTGGATTCATTGGCACCGACCCATCCATGGCTGACAACCAACATCAATGCCAAGAACTGTGAACGTTTAGACAACAACATGAAAAACTCCTGAATCCATTCAAGGCATGTAGGGCACGGCCATCCATTGGGACGGGTTGTTTATTTTGGCCGAAGTTTTTAATTTCACTTCGGCGGCATATTCGCTGACAGACACCACCTCGCCCATGGCCAAGTTGTCCAGGGCACGCGGCTCCAAGGCACGCGACGGCAACTGGTCTTTGTCGGTCAACACCACGCTGGCACCCACCTTCAAACCGCTGCCACTGCCGCCAGCAATGCGCACACTGTCTTGGCGGATTTTCAACACTTCAAACTGCGGCACGCGGCAAGACAGCACCCGCTCCATGCCTTGCGACAAGGTTTGCACAGCGGCCTGGATTTGAGCCAAGACGGCCGGCTCAAGCGGTCGGCTGGTGGCAGACACCAACGCGGGTTGGTAGATGGTGATTTTTTGCGTGGCTTGGTAGAGCGATATGCCTTGCAGACGCGACACCAGTTCCCAACGGATCTCGTAGGCGTTTGACAGGTACACCGAGTCGCGCCCTGGCACCACACTCACACGCAACTGCCAAGGCACGTGTTGTTCACCTTGACCCACCAACAAACGCTCGTAGGTGTCTGCGACATATTTGCGTTCGTTCAAGCGCCACACGCCCGATTGCTGGCCCGCCAGCATGGCCATTTTTCGCAATTGGAATTCCACTTGCTGGGCTTCGTACTGGTAGGCCGCCGACATGGGCACGCTGGCCGATTCCCACGTCATCTGGTGCCACACGGGTGATGGCGAGGGCTTGCAACCGTTGGCTGGAATCGGTTTGCTGCTGTCGAGCACCACAGCGGCAGCCGCTTGTGTGTCCATGTCGCGGCCGTAAGCCATGACCCGCACACCGCGCACTTCCATGCCGGTCACAAAGCTGCTGGATTCTCTGAGCACACCGTTGCCATCGATGAAGGAACTCGCGCGGACCTCTGTGGGGCCCTCCATGGCGCGTTTGACCAAGGCTTCACGGATCGCGTCGAGCCGCTGTTGCGGGCTCAAGGGGTTGGCCAAGACTGGCAGCGCCAGACCCCAGCACAGCCACACCGCCACCGACCAACTTGAACGCCTGTCCATCACCGTTTTCATGGCCATGCCGTCAACGGTTGTTGCGTGAAGCGACTTGCGTCAAATACAGCATGCGCAAATCTTGCACCGCATTGCGGTCCAGCGACAAAGTGGTTTCGTAGGTGTCGTCACCTACCGGTGTGATGCTGACCAATGTCGCGCCATAAATCACCCCTTCAACGCGTGTGCGGAAAGTGTCGTTCAACACGGTCATGTCGGCCACGGTGGTGGTCGCATCCAATTGCTGTCCATACACCTGTTCGGTCAAGGCGCGGTAAGCATCGAGTTTGGAGGCGCGAATCGCCAGCAAACGCTGTTGCGCTGGGTTCTTGTGGTTTTGTATGCTGATCACCGCGTAACCCGTGGCCACCATGGTTTCTTTGCGCTCGAGCATCGGTGTGATCATCGATGCAGGGGACGTCTCAGAAGCCGACTGCATGGTTTTCGCAGCAGCCGCCGGTGCTGGTGTTGCAACCGTCACCACGGGCGCGGGTGCGGCGGCATAAGGGCGAATGGATTCGCAGGCTGTCAATGAAGCCATCGCAACCAGCGACAAAGTCAAACGGTAAAACATGGTGATTTCCTCTCTGTGTGAAGCAATCGGTGACCGGCTCATCCAGGCACCATTGATTCATGGGGTACATGCACAGAATCGACCGCTTGGTCATCTTCTTTAAAAACAAATCCCTGTGTGGTCCGAATACTTTTGGCGACTTGCCAGCAGCATGGCATCAGCGACAATCCTCAGCGCATGAAGTCGCAATCTTTTTTCATTGGTAACAGCCCTATTGCGCAAGCCTTGCGCCGCTTGGTTTCGACCATCGCCAACTCCAATGCCACCGTGTTGATCACCGGTGAAAGTGGCACCGGCAAAGAACTTTTAGCCCGCTCCTTGCATGAGCAATCCGACCGCGTGGGCGGCGCGTTTGTACCCATTAACTGTTCAGCCATTCCCAAAGAATTACTCGAAAGTGAACTCTTCGGTCACCGCAAAGGTTCTTTCACCGGCGCTGTCGCTGACCGCATCGGACGCTTCGAATTGGCCCATGGTGGCACCATCTTTTTGGACGAAATCGGCGACATGTCACTCGACATGCAAGTCAAATTGTTGCGCGTGCTGCAAGAGCGGTTGATCGACCCGGTCGGTGCCACACGCCAAGTGCCTATCGATGTTCGTGTCATTGCCGCCACACACCGGGATTTAGAAGCAGAAATACAAGCCGGCCGTTTTCGCGAAGACTTGTACTATCGGCTTAATGTGTTGCCGGTGGTCACGCCACCTTTGCGTGAACGCAAAGAGGACATTCCTGAACTGCTGCGTTTTTACGCCAGCCATTACAAACTGGGCCACACGCAAGCGGTGCGTTTTTCAACCGATTTTTTGCAAGCCTTGGTGGACTATCCCTGGCCCGGCAATGTGCGCGAATTGTGCAACCTGATTGACCGCTTCAGCACGCTGTATGCCGGACAAGAGTTGGACTTGCGTGCGATTCCGGCCAATTTATTGCCCAAGGCACTGGTGCCAATACAAGCCGAGTTGCTCGAGCGCAGCGGGCCCGCCACTTTGCAGGAAATGAGTTTGCCGCCCGAGGTGCTGGCCGAGATGCAAGCCGCTGAAGCGGCAAGCCCCATGGTCGACCAGCCCGAGCCACAGGACAACGACATAGAAAGCATCATCATGTTGGCGCAAGGCATGCCGCATTTGCCGCCTGAAGGCATGTCGTTGAAAGACCGCCTGGCCGAGATAGAGCGCAACATCATCGAGCAAGCGCTAGAGCGCTCGCAAGGCAATGTGTCGCGCACTGCCAAGCTGCTCAATTTACAGCGCACCACGTTGATTGAAAAAATCAACAAATACGAGCTGCGCACGGCTTAAAGCCTTTCACACAACACTCACCTTGGGCCATTCAGCCCCAAGCCCGCCTTGTGCCTAGGTCACTGTGGATCTTGGTTGAGCACCGTGATGCTCATGCGGCGGTTGCGCGGATCGAACTTGTCCTTCGGATTGAAAGGATCGGTATCAGCCACGCCCTCGATGCGGGTGAAGCGGTCTTCCTTGATGCCTTTTTTCTGCAGCAGTTGTCGGGTGACCTCGGCGCGCTCCGCTGACAGCGACCAGTTGTTCTTGCCTTCAGGGTTTTGGAAAGGCACCGCATCGGTGTGGCCCCGAATGGCGACTTTGTTGGGCATGTCTGCCAAAGAAGCTGCCACTTCGCTGATCAATGCCGCCGCCTTGCCTTGCATGCCCACACCACCGCTGGGGAACATGGCGAAATCGGCTTTGTCGATGATTTCGATACGCAAACCTTCTTTGTCGCGGGTAATGGACACTTGGTCTTTGATCTGCTCGAACTTTTTGTTTTCGGCCAATTTTTCCTTGATGTCTTTTTCCAGCTTCTCAAAATTTTCTTTGTCTTGCTGCTCGGCAATTTCTTTGCGTTGTTCTTTGGTCAACTGGTCAGGGTCGCTGCCACCTTCGCTCTTGCCTGTGCCAGACGTTGGGTCCTTGGCTTCGTTTTCGTTTTCAGGTCCAGGGTCGGTGTCTGGGTTGGGGCCGCCCTCCGATTTGGGTGTGAGCCTCTCGAGCAAACCGGTTTGCCGCATGGCATAGGGAAACGCATCCGGATCGATGATGGAGCGCCCGCCGAGCACACCGTTGGAACCCGCCAATTGGCCGACGGGTGTCAAGCTGTGTGAGGTGGGTTTGAAATAGTCGGCAATGCTTTTGCGTTGGTCGGCATTGGATGCGCCCAACAACCACATCAACAAGAAGAACGCCATCATGGCGGTCATCATGTCGGCCAGCGCAATTTTCCAGGCGCCGCCGTGGGCACCGCCATGCCCATCTTCAATTTTCTTGATGATGATGACTGGCGCAAGCGCTTCTGACGCAGCAGGCGCTTCTGCGGGTACCTCGGCCGGCGAGTCCGTGGGCGGCGCGTTGGGATCGACCTCCGCCAGCGGTTGGGCTTGCTCGTCGGCCATGTTTATTTGCCTCGCATGCCGTCAAAAATTTCGCCGAACGACGGCTTGTTGTGGTGGTTGATCACCGATCGGGCCGCCTCAATCACCAGGGGCATCGGGTGGCCATGCAAATTGGCAACGATGAGTTGTTGCACACACTTGAAAATTTCGCCGTCCTCTTCAACCACCTGGGCAATGCGAATGGCAAAAGGACCGGCAATACCGTAGGCCAACAACACGCCCATGAACGTACCCACGAGCGCAGAACCGATCAAGGCACCCAAAACTGGCGGCGGCTGATCGATAGCACCCATGGTTTTCACCACACCCAACACACAAGCCACAATGCCCAACGCAGGCAAAGCGCCCTCCATGGAGGCCCAGAACGTGGCATTCATGCCTTCATGGTGCTGGTGGTTTTTGATCGAGGCGGTCATCACGTCTTCCACCGCATACGGGCTCAAATTTCCTGAGGACACCACCATCAAGCGGATGGTGTCGCAAATCAAATCAAGCAATGCGTGGTCTTGAAGAATAGGCGGGTATTCGGCAAAGATCGCACTGGACTCGGGGTTTTCAATGTGCGGCTCTAAGGCCACTGCGCCTTCGGCTTTGAGCGTTTTCAATATTTTGGACACCACCAGTATGACCGCCAAGTAATCTTCTTTGTGGTATTTGGGGCCTTTGAAAACCTTGCCAGCCGCTGCAAAACCAGTGCCTACGCCTGCCTTGCTGTTGCCAATGAGGGCCGCACCAACGGCCGCGCCAAAAATGGACACAAATTCGAACGGAGCCGCGGCAATAATAGGGGCCATGTCGCCGCCGTGGACGATGTACACGCCAAATACGCAAGCGAACAAAACCAATAAACCTACTGCTCCCATTTTCAACTCCAAGTGTTAAAGCAAACGGGGCCGAACGACCCCATTGCTTCAGATCTGATGCTCAGAGAGTACCCGAAAAACAGTACCCAACACGACACACCATGTTTTCAATTCACGGCCATGCTCGCTTGTTGCGAACGTGGAATCAACTCAGGCACAGACTCCCATGCACTGCGAATTTCAATCATCAAGCCGTAGATTTCTTCCAAGGCCTCTAAATCGTTTCTAGCATTAACGTGTAACAACCGACGTGTCACATAGTTATAAAGTTCATCCAAATTCTTGGCCAACTCGCCACCTTTTTCAAAGTCCAACGCACCTTGCAAACCCAGCACAATGCGGCTGGCGCGGGTAATGGCTTTGGATTTTTCGGCGATGTTGTTGTGCTGAATATGGCCTTTGGCGGCTGACATGCTTTCGATCAGGCCGTCAAACAGCATTTGAATCAGTTCAACACTGCTGGCCTTGGACACGCCGGTACTGACCTTGACTTGTCCGTAGGATTCGATGGCACGGTGATTGGCTCTCATTGCATAGGCTCCAGTTAATCAATCTTTGACAAAGAATGATTCGGAGCCATAGCGGCTAACTTGAGAGTTTGTGTGAAATTGCATGCCTGGCTCACGCTGGAATAGGTTTGGCTTCTTGTGCTGGCTCGGCCACCACCGGGCTGGCCATCGTGGCCGCCACGGGGTTGGCGGGCTGCGCGGTGGGCAGGCTCGACAAATCGGGTTGCAACACAGTGGGCTCGTGCGTCAGTGCCGGTTCGCTGGCAGCTTCTACCGGCGCTGGCGTGGCCGCCGCAAAAGCGTCTTCTTCCGGCGGCAACTCAGGGTTTTCACCTTCTTCAGGGTGGATCAACAAAGTGGCGGAATACGCTTCAGTCAAGCCCACACCAATGCGGGCATAAATCATGGCGGTGACTTGGTCGAGCGATTGCTGAATACGCAACACATCGTCAGCATTGCCTTTGGCGAAGTCCACACCCGCCTGATAAATACTGGCCAAGTGGTGCATGGGCAACCAAGACTCCAAGGAACCACGCGGTGTCGGAATCATGCGGTTGTTGGTCGGCACACCTGCGGTGCCTGCCTTGCTGTGTTTATAGCCTTCCATGAACACCTGCTCGATATGCTGTCGCAACACGGGTTCGTAATGCGGTTTGAGGGTGCCCACAAATTTGGCGTCGACGCCCGGCACAGGAATGCCACTCATCGCGTCCCACAGGCTTTTGCCTGACAACTCGCCAAACAAACCATCGTTGTAGGTTTGTGGCAAATCGGGTTTGGCATAACTTTGGTAGATCACATTCACTTTATCAATGATGTAGAGCACCAAAATAAATACCAGCAACAAACCCCAAGCCAGAAATAATTGGAAAAAACTGTTCATCTTGCCCTCCTGCCTGATGTACCAGCGGAATGCCCATCGACTTGCAAAGTGCCGCGCAATTTCTTCACCACGGCAGACAAAATTTGACTCACGCGTGACTCACTGACTTCCAGCACTTCGCCGATTTCTTTCAAGTTCAATTCTTCAACGTAATAGAGTTGCATCACCAGTTGTTCACGCTCTGGCAAATCGGCAATCGCATCGGTCACGGCTTGCATGAATTCGGCCTCTTCCACCATCACATCCGGCTGGTGTGAAGCGTCATCGGCAATGCCCATGACTTCTTCGGTGACCACTTCCAGCGAATAGGTTTCAAAGCGTCTGGCCTTGCCGCGTTCTTTTTGGAAGTCTTCCAAATCTTTGCCCATGTATTCGGCAATTTCCGCTTGGGTGGGCGCACGGCCCAGCTCAGCCGACAAGGCATGCAAGGTCTCGTTATGTTCTTTGTTAAAGGCCACGGCTGAGCGCGGTAAAAAAGACAAGCGCCTGACTTCGTCGAGCATGGCACCGCGCACACGGCTGTGGGCAAAGTTTTCAAAGTCCACGCCTTTGGTGGCGTCAAACACACGGGAAGCTTCGAGCAAGCCCATCATGCCGACTTGAATCAATTCATCCAATTCCATGTAGGCAGGAACCCGGGCTTTCAAATGCAAAGCGACGCGTTTGACCAAACCTAAATGGTTGAGCACCAGTTCTTCGCCTTGCGGCCTGGCCTGGCTGTACATCTGCATGGGGGTCAAGGTACGCATCATTGATTCACACTGCTTTTCAGCAGCCGCTCCATGAAAAATTGCAAACCACCCGACGGGTGATCGATGGGCCTGAGCTGAGTGCACAACTCTGCCAGCCTGCGAAAGTCACGGGCAGCCGCTGTACCGGGTGCCAACTCCATGACCGATTGGTATTTTTTGAGAGCGGCTAACACCATTTCATCGCGCTCGATGGCGGTGAGGTAGTGGATGGATTCATTCAGAAAACGCATACAAACATCATTCAAACGCTGGTAGAGCTTCCAGCCTTGTGTTTGTGTGTCGACCAAATTGGGAACCAGGTAGATCTCGTCCAAGTGCATTTCCTGCGACATCACTTTGATCGTGCCGTAAGCATCTGCAATGGAAGAAGGATCGTCTTGCACCACCACCAAGCGGCGGTGGCAGGCAGAGAGAAAAGCCAACACAGACGGTGAAATGCCTGCGGCCACGTCCACGATCAAGTAATCGACGCTCTTGCCCAAGTTACTGAAGGCTTGCACGATGCTGGCCGCCTGAATGTGGCTGAGTGCAGCCAACTCTTGCATGCCCGATGCGCCGGGAATCAATTGAATGCCCTGGCGAGTTTTGAGGGTGATTTCTTCCAGCGTTTTTTGGCCGGCGAGGAAATGGCTGAGGTTGTATTCGGCGCGTGCGCCCAAAGCGATTTGCGCATTGGCCAAGCCCAGATCGGCGTCAAACAACATGACATCATGGCCACGCTGCGCCAACGCCACGGCAAGGTTGATCGCCACCGTGGTTTTGCCTACCCCGCCCTTGCCGCTGGCAATGCCGATGACCTCGGTGGTTTTAAGCTTGCTCATGCGCTACCCCTGTGTGCTGTGCCGCCAATCGGCTGATTCTGGCAGATGCCATGGCCATGGTGCTGCGAAAATCTTCCTGCGCGCTGTCGATGTGATGCGCTGTCAATTGGTTCAGCGCAAGACCGACCAGTTCTTCGACCTGCCATTGGCGGCTCCAGTCACCCGTGCGGTCTCCTCGGCTGACATGGCTGACGCCGACATGGCCTTCGGTGAGCACTTGAATCAGCGACCACGGTTGGCTGGCTTCATCGAGCTTGCTGACCATCAGGCTTTGCCACTGTATGTGTTGTGTCGAAAGCAAGCGGCGTAGCAGCGATTGCGACGCATCAGCGGGCACCACCACATGGAATTGTGCGCTGGCTGCGATGCCTGCAATTTCCGCCACACGCTCTGCCATTTGTACCCCTGGGGTGTCGATCACAATGCATTTGCGGTGGCCGTGTTCTTCCAACAGCAACTTCAACATGGTGATGTTGGTGGCTCGGAAGCAGTCGACGCCCGACTGAGCGCTGAGCAATTGGGTCTGGTTCCAAGCGCCAGCACGCTGGTCGCTGAAACTGATCACAGCCACTTGTTCGCTGCCCAAGCTGACACTGGCTTGTTGAGCCATGCGTGCCACCATCAAGGATTTGCCTGAACCCGAAGGGCCTGCCAACACATGGATGCCTGTGTCAGGGACGGTGACATGGGTTTGTTGCATTGAGTGGCACAACTGGCGGCGAATTTCTTCGATCGCTGGTTCCACTTCTTCAAAACTTTGGATGCTGTCGATCAACAATGCCCGCAAGGCCACGGGAATGGCGGCTTCTTGCAATGCGTTGCGCAGCGGATGCAAATTGCGCGAGAGACCTGCGCCTTGCCAAGCCATTTGCTGGCTGAGCTTGAATTCTTTGCGCAACACGGCCAGCTCTTCGCGCACCATGTCGACGATTTCGCGGCTGCGTTGCTTGTCGCGTTCTTCTTGTGCAGCCAGCAATTTTTCAGCGGCCACGGCGTCAACAGCCACCACGGGTGCAGGGCTGGCAGACGGCGCTGTTTGGGGCGCGGCGACTTTGGCAGACTCGGCCACCACTTCGGAGGTGGCTTGGGATTTCAATTGGGCGGCGGGTACAAACCCATCCGAGGATGTGGCTTTGACAGGTTTGCCCTGGCGTTTTTGGCGGGTCATGGTGTCGTCCAACACTTGGCCAAAAGTGGCGGGGGATTCATCGAGCACTGGCTTGTCTGACAACGCATATGTCTTCTCGGTCGGTGCAAAAGTTTCAGCCACCGCTGTTTCTGCGTCCAAAGGTGCGACATCCACCGCCACGATCAATTCGGTTTGCCCGCGGACTTTGCTGCTGGAGATGACGAGCACGTCAGGTCCATACAAAGCCACCGCTTTTTCATTGGCGGCCCGGGTATCGCGTGCCAGAATTCTTTTGAGTTCCATGGTATTTCTCGCAGGTCAGTGTTTTTATGTCAATCAATTTCGGTTCAAGGCATTCACGGTGTGAATCACTTTGACAGCTTGGTCATCCGGAATTTCGCTGTAAGACAGCACGGTCAAATCGTTCACGCGGAATCGCACCGCTTTGGACAACCAGCCGCGAATCAGTGGCGACACCACCAACACCGCTGCATGTCCTTCTTCTTCCATGGCGCGAGCGCCTTGGCGCAATGAACTGAACAGGTTTTCGGCCAAATTGGGTTCGAGCACCACCGGTTGCCCGGGTTGGCTTTGCTGCAACACGTTATGCAACAGTTGTTCCAGGCTGGGCTCGAGTGTCATCACTGACAAATTGTTGGATTCATCGACCAGCGCTTGCATGATCATGCGGCCGAGTTTGGGACGCACAGAGGCCGCCAGTTGTTCAGGGTCGGTGCTGCGGGCAGCGGCTTCGGTCAAGGTTTCGACGATAGAGCGCATGTCGCGGATGGACACGCCCTCGCCCAGCAACTGCTGCAACACACGGGTGACCACACCCAGGCTGAGTTTGCCTGGCACGAGTTCTTCGACCAACTTCGGCGATTTGGCCGACAACTTGTCCAGCAGTTGCTGTACTTCGTCATGGCTCAACAAATCGGCCGAGTTCTCGCGCAATACTTTGTTCAAGTGGGTGGCAATGGCGGTGCTGGCGTCCACGACGGTGTAACCCAAGGTGCGGGCCACATCGCGCTGTGACGGTTCGATCCACACGGCTTCGAGTCCGAACGCTGGTTCGCGTGTCGGCACGCCTTGCAGTTCGCCATACACCTGTCCGGGGTTGATCGCGAGTTCACGACCCACTTTGATTTCACCCTTGCCACGCACCACGCCTTTGAGCACGATGTTGTAGCTGTCGGGGTCGATGTTCAAATCATCGCGGATGCGAACCGGTTGCACCAAAAAGCCCAGTTCGGCGGACAATTTTTTACGCACGCCTTTGACGCGGCTCATCAGTTCACCGCCGGTTTCGGGGTTGACCAAGGGAATCAAGCCATAGCCAATTTCCAAACCGATCAAATCGACCTGGTCGACATCGTCCCAGTCCAAATCTTTGGTGGCTTCAGAGGTAGCCGCGGCTTGCGCCACAGCTTCTTGGGTGGCTTCTTCTTCCACCTCACTTTTGATCACCAACAAGCCCAGACCGGCCGTGACAGCAGCCAAGCTGATGAACATCAAATGGGGCATGCCGGGCACCAAGCCCAAGATCACCAAGATGATGGCTGAAATAAACAGCGCCGACGGGTTGGCCAATTGCGACCCGGCTTGCTCGGAAATGGACTCGGTCGTGGTGACACGGGTGACGATGATGGCGGTGGCCAACGACAACAACAAGGAAGGGATTTGCGCCACCAAGCCGTCGCCGATGGTCAACAGTGTGTAGATCTTGCCTGCTTCAGATGCCGACAAATCATGTTGGATCATGCCAATCGCCAAACCACCGATCAAGTTGATCATCAGAATCAACAAACCAGCGATGGCGTCACCGCTGACAAATTTAGAAGCACCGTCCATGGCACCAAAGAAATCCGACTCTTGCGCGAGTTCTTCGCGGCGTTTTTTGGCGGTGGCCTGGTCAATCACCCCGGCATTCAAATCCGCGTCAATCGACATTTGTTTGCCAGGCATGGCATCCAAGGTGAAACGGGCATTCACTTCAGACACCCGGCCCGCACCTTTGGTCACCACAATGAAGTTGATGATCATCAAAATAGCAAAAATGATGAAACCCACCGCATAATTTCCAGCGATCACGAATTCGCCAAATGCGGCCACCACTTTGCCAGCGGCCTCATGGCCCGTATGGCCTTCCACCAAAATAATACGGGTGGACGCCACATTCAATCCCAAACGCAGCATGGTGGCAAACAACAAGACCGTGGGAAATGACGAGAAATCCAGTGGCTTGCGGGTATTGATGGCGATCATGATGATCACCAAGCTCGCCACAATATTGAAAGTAAACAAAAAGTCCAGCAAAAGCGGTGGCAACGGCAGCACCAACATGGCCATGATCATCAACACCAGGACGGGAATCCCCAGACCGGTGTAGTCAAACTTGGCCAAGTTCTGTCGAATCGTTGACAGGCTCAAAGTGCTCATTGTGGCTTTTCTCTGGTTTTTGAAACGTTAAGAATTCAATTTTTCTGGTTTTTTCAGAACCATCGAACAGGTCAAGCAATGGATGTGCCAGCCATGTGTTTGTGCTGGTTGGGCTTTTCTTGGCTTGCGGCAGCCAGTACTGGCAGCGGCAAGCTATTTCCAGTCACGTTTCTTGCTTAGCAGAAGGTATCTTTCAAGACAACACTGAACGGATATGAACTTATCTGCATTGAACCCACCCCAGGTCAACCCAGCCAACAGCCCGGCGGCTGAGCCGTCTGCCGCAGGCAGCACCTCCGCGCGCTTCAAATCCGAGGCCTTGTCTGGCGCTGACTTCGCCAGTTATTTCCACAACCAGGTTCAATCGCTCCAACACGGACAGCGGCCAAGCTTTGCCGCTTCTAGCAGCGCATTGCCACCACACGCGGCCAAGCCCGAGGGCCGACCGGACAAAGACAGGCCAGCAGACGAACCCCGTTCTTCCAAACCCGCGCCAGCCCAAACCCACAAGGCCAGCCAGCGCCAAGCCTCGTCCAAAGCAGATCAGGCTGACAAAAGCAACGACCGTACCGACAAGGAAGACAGCGTCAACGACAAGCCGTCAAACGACCGCATCCAGCATGCGCAGCAAACCGATGACAGCCAACAACAAACCCTGCAAACCGCAGACGATCACCAGGCACAGGGCGTGAGCTTGGCCCAAGACGCGACGGGCAGCGCACAACATGCGCACACAGTGGTTGCAGATGCGGACGCCGAGCTGGCAGCAGACCATGCCTTGGCCAGCCAACACGAAACACTGACCACGATCGCGGTCAGTGAAAAATTGCAAATCATCACCACGGCGAATACCGCTGCCAGCGAACAAAGCGTGGCCGATTTCGCGCTCGCCATGGGCTTGGACCCGGAACAAGTGAAAACCTTATTTGGCGAATCTGCAGCCAGTGCGGCAGCGGCCAAACTCTCCAGCAACCTGCCCTCCACACAGCACATACTGGGCATGAATAGCCTGCCGACGGTGGCTGTGAACACCGCCGCCAACGCCACAGCAGTGGCGGTGGCCGCCGACGGCTTGGGGGTTGGCGGTTTGCCCACCACCCCAGTCGGTCCGGTCAGCACGGCAGACTTCCAAGCGCTGCAGTCCCCAGCCCCGGTTGCGGCCACCGAGGCGCAAGACTTGTTGGCGAAAATGGACAACTTGCAAATACAAATAGGCACAGCCCAGGCACAACTGACAGCGGGCAATTCCTCGCCTGCCAGCACGCTGGCCGTTTTGTCCATGATGGACACGCAATTGCGCGAGCAAGACATTGAATCGTTGAAAAATGAGTTCGATGCCTTGTCCAGCTTTGACAGCCTGCCGCCGGTCGGCAAGGACTCAAGCGCTGCACCATTGCCTATGTTGGCCCAACGGACCGCGCAAGCCACCCACACACCCACTGCGCCGATTTTTGTCAGCCAACCCGACATGGCGCAGACCTACGACAAATTGAGCCAAAAACTGACCACCGAATTGGCCGCTCGCATGCATGAAAAACTCAATGCCGGCGAATGGAAGATGAAATTCGCGCTCAAACCCGCCAGCTTGGGCTTGGTCGATGTCCAATTGGAAATGCGTGACGGAAAACTGAGCGCCCACTTCCTATCTGACACCCATTTGACCCAAGATTTATTGCAAAACGGCAGCCAGCGCCTGAAAGACGCGCTGGCCGAATTGGGCATGAACAACGCTTCCGTGTTTGTGGCACAAGGCCAAACACAAGGCCAAGGAACGCAGGGCCAATCTGCGAAATCTGGCAAATTCACTCAAGATAACGATAATCGTGAGAAACTGTCAGATGAGTCTGGCCTAAAAATTGCTGGGGATAAAACACCTCGGCGTGACGAGCGTTCACATTTTGACAGTTACGCCTGAACATTGAGTTAAATAGGAGATTTCCATGGCAACCGCAGCCCCTGAAACCGAAGCCGAAGCCGGTACGGAAGAACCGAAAAAGAAAAAACCCATACTGTTGATTCTCGGTATTGTGGTGTTGGCCATCGTTTTGATGGTGGGTGTCGCTTTTGGCACGTTGTATTTTTCGGGTTATTACGAGAAAAAAGCCGAGCTCGCCGCCATGGACAAGCTTGAAGAGCTTGAAGCCGCCGCCACCAAAGCCAAAGACGAAGCGCCTGCCAAACTGAAAAAAGAAGCCCCCGAAGCCACTCGTTTCGAGAAAAACTATTTCCAAGTTGAAAAAGAGCTGATGACCAACATCACCGGCTCCAAAAAAGTGATGGTGGTTCAACTCGCTGTCATGACGCACTACGACTCGCGCGTGTTTGACAACATCAAAAAGCATGAATTTGCCTTGCGCTCTGCCATGCTGGATGTGATGCGCCAAACCACCGAAGCCGAAGCCAGCAAGCCTGAGTTCCGCAAGGAATTGGCCGTCAAGCTCAAAGACATCATGAATACCCTGCTCGAAGAATACGAAGATTTCGGCGGTGTGGAAGAAGTCATGTTCACTTCATTTGTCATGCAGTAAAGGCCCATGGCAACCCGTCAAAACTTACTCAGTCCGGAAGAACTGTCGGCCCTCTCAGAAGGCTTGAAAGACGGTTCGCTCGAAGCGGACACCGGTTACAACACCGGGGTGCGGGTGCGCAAGCACGACCTGGCCAGCGAAAACAGCAGCCTGGGTGTGAATGTGTCGTCGATCGACATGATCAACGAGCGCTTCATCCGCATGTTCCGCCTGGGTTTGCTCGAAGTGCTTCGCACCACGCCGCGTGTCAACCCGACGCGTGTGCAAATCATGAAGTTTGGCGACTACCTGGGCATGCTCAAGGCGCCGCTGTCTGTCAACACGATACGCATCAATCCGATGCGCGGCAATTCGGTGATCATCATCGATCCGAATGTGGTGTTCAGCTCGCTCGACAGTTTTTTTGGCGGCTTCGGCAAGGGCGTGTCAGATTTACCGCCAGGCCGTTTGTTCACCGCCACCGAAACACGCATCATCCACATCATTTTGGAAGTTTTTTTCCGCTCGCTCAAGGAAGCATGGGGGCCGGTGCTGGAAATCGATTGCGAACAGGTCAGCTCTGAGATCAACCCGCAGTTCGCGCAAATTGCCGATGAAAACGACTTGGTCGTGCTCAGCCGATTTGAAGCCGAAGCCACGGCATCGGGCGGGCGTGGCTTCATCGATTTGGTCTATCCCTACGCTACCCTCAAGCCCATGCGCGACTTGTTGCGCAACCGTGTGGCCGCCGGCGACGGCAACGAGGAATCCGACAAAGTCTGGCGTGAAGATTTGGCTGTTGCAGTCGGCGATTCGCACATAGACATCAAAGTCAACATGGGGCATGTCAAAACCACTTTGCACCATTTACAAACCATGAAGGAAGGCGACATGCTGTTCTTCAAGAAACCCGAATTGGCGCAATTTCTGGCCAATGGCGTGCCCTCTTTCGGGGTCAATATCGGTACCCGCGGCTCGAATGTGGCTGTGCGGATTGAAAAGCAAATTGTCCCCGGACAAAACTAAAGCAGGCAGGAGCCCGAGATGAACGACACCACCACCGAACCGCAAGACCAGGAACCCGAAGCCAGCGAGTTGCCGCCGACATCGGAAGAGTTTCATGTCTCCCAGCCTGGCAACATCAACCCGGAAGTGCTGCAAAACATTTCGGTCAATTTGTCGATCGAAGTTGGGCGCACCAGCATCAAGATCAAAGATTTGATGCGGCTCACCCAAGGCAGCGTGGTCGAACTCGATCGCATCGCGGGTGAACCGCTGGATCTGCTGGTCAACGACACCGTGGTCGCGCAAGGCGAAGTGGTGTTGGTCAATGACCGCTACGGTGTGCGCTTGACGCGCGTGGTGCCGTCTACCGACCGCTTGAAATCACTCTAAGCGCACAAGCCCTGAAACTGGCCGCACACCCCGCTCTTGTTGTCACAAGTGTCGGGATGTACAGCTGTTTTTTATTCCACGATCACCAACTCGCCACGCAGTGAATGCGGCAAGGCTTGGGTGATGCGCACATCGATCATCTGACCGACCAAGCGGGCTGACTGCGGCCCGCCATCAAAATTGACAATGCGGTTGCATTCGGTGCGACCCATCGATTCGGCGGCGCTTTTGCGCGACGGCCCTTCCACCAATATTCTTTGCACCGTGCCCAGGCGGCTTTCGCTGATGCGTCTGACGTTGTCCTCCACCGTGGCTTGCAAATGCTGCAAGCGTTTGAGCTTGACATCATGCGGTGTGTCGTCGGCCAAATTGGCCGCCGGCGTACCGGGGCGCGGGCTGAAGATGAAACTGAACGATGCATCGAAACCGATGTCGGTGATCAGCTTCATTAACTTGTCAAAGTCTTCTTCGGTTTCGCCGGGAAAACCCACGATGAAATCCGAGCTCATTGAAATATCAGGACGCACAGCACGCAATTTGCGGATCGTGCTTTTGTATTCCATGGCGGTATAGCCACGCTTCATCGCCATCAAGATACGGTCGCTGCCGTGCTGCACTGGCAAATGCAAATGGCTGACGAGTTGCGGCACCTTGGCATACACATCGACCAAGCGCTGGGTGAATTCGTTCGGGTGGCTGGTGGTGTAGCGGATCCGCTCAACCCCGGGAATCTCGGCGATGTATTCAATCAACAAAGCAAAGTCGGCGATCTCTGCGGTGTGGCCCATGCTGCCTCGGTAGGCGTTGACGTTTTGGCCGAGCAAGGTGATTTCTTTCACGCCTTGGGCACACAGTCCAGCGATTTCGGTCAGCACATCGTCGAGCGGCCGGTTGATTTCTTCGCCGCGCGTATAGGGCACCACGCAATAGCTGCAATATTTGGAGCAGCCTTCCATGATGGACACAAACGCCGAGGCGCCTTGCACCCGTGCCGGGGGCAAATGGTCGAACTTTTCAATCTCGGGAAAGCTGATGTCGACCTGTGGCTTGTTCAAGGCTTGGCGCTGATTCAACAACTCGGGCAAACGGTGCAAGGTTTGCGGGCCAAACACCACATCCACATATGGCGCACGCGCGATGATGGCCGCGCCCTCTTGGCTGGCCACGCATCCGCCGACCGCGATTTGCACGCCTTTTTTCTTCAGGTGCCGCACCCGTCCCAAATCGGAAAACACTTTTTCTTGGGCTTTTTCGCGCACTGAACAGGTGTTGAACACCACCAGATCGGCTTGGTCAATGTCAGTGGTTTGTTCGTAGCCTTGGGCAGCGCCCAACACATCGGCCATCTTGTCCGAGTCGTACTCGTTCATCTGGCAGCCGAATGTTTTGATGAAGACTTTGCGGCTCATGGCAAAGCCTTTTTAGACATGCAGCGGGTCATGGTGTAGATCCAGAGGCTGTGAAAGAAGCCACCATTGTATCGACCGGCTTCTTTATGATGGCCGCATGACGTCACTCACACGCACCGTTTTATTCACCGACACCGATGGCCGCGCTCGCTTTCGCGAAGAGCCCATTGCTTTGGACCAAGGCAGCGAAGCGGCCCGCTTGAGTGCGGTGTTGCCAGCGAACGGTTTGCAATGGCGCAAGAGCCCCGTGGGTTTTCGCAGCGCTTTTCATGTCAGCACCCATACCCAATGGGTGTTCATCTTGCAAGGTCAGATGGAGATCGGTTTGCAAGACGGTTCGTCCAAATTGTTCAATGCAGGCGAGCATTTTTACTCGGCCGATCTGTTGCCGGATGGGGCGGTGTTTGACAGCCAAGTGCATGGGCACTGGAGTCGGCAAGTCGGCGACGAAGAACTCGTGACGCTGTTTGTGCGGGCCTGAGCGCCGGTTCGGCAACTATTTTTGTGCGCGAATCCACAAGGGCAGCTGAAAACTAATTCGAAAGAATCCATTTCTATTCCACGGGCTAAAGGCTTGCTTGTTCCGAGCCGATACCATCGCTACTCTCGGTGTTTGACAGCCCTTAACACCGCTTCTCCATGTTTTTTTCGTTCAAAGCAGTCATGAAAAAATACCTACGTTTGATATTGGAAATTCTGTTGGGCGTGTGCTTCATCGCCGCAGCCACCTTGGCTTATATGAACTATTCGGCCAAAAAACACCTGACCACAGAAGTCAGCGAGCTGACAGAGCAACTTGGCGAAGTCAAAGAGGCGATGGAAAAAATGCAGGAGGCTGAACCTGCCGATGGCGAGGCCAGCGCCGAAACCAACACCAGCGCGCAAGAGCTTGATGCACTCAAAGCGGCTTTCTCCAATGGTGTGGTGTTGCAAGACATGGAACTGCTCTACAAAGCACAAAAAGCGCTGAGCCCTGAGCGCCAAGTTGGCATGGCCTCCGTGCGTTTGCTGACCAAAGGTCCGCAAGACGAAGGAACGATCGCCGCTTTCCAAAAAGCCCTGGAAATGGCCGAATGGAGTAACCGCTTGCAAACCGTGTGTGCTGCTCAAAACGCACTGGCAGCTGCTGGACAAAAAGTCACTGTGTTGTCCGATTGCAAAAAATCGCCTGAGAAACCAGAGTCAGGCGGCAAAGACAACCCTGCCAAAAAAGACGGCAAAGCCCATGACGTGCAATGGGGTTATGAGGGCGACAACGGGCCGGAACACTGGGGCAACAATTTCCCTGTCTGCGGCACTGGCAAAAAACAATCGCCATTGAACATCATTGGCCCGTTTGAAAAATCCAAAGACGTGTTGAGCGTGGACTACAAAGAAGGGCCGCTGAAAATTCTCAACAATGGCCACACTATCCAAGTCAATGTCGAGCCAGGCAGCACACTGACTATCAACAAAGAAACATTTGACTTGCTGCAATTCCACTTCCACCGTCCATCGGAAGAACAGGTCGATGGCAAAAATTCAGCCATGGTGGCCCACTTTGTTCACAAAAGCAAAGACGGCAAACTCGCAGTCATTGGAGTGTTGCTCAATGAAGGCAAAGACAACGCTGGCATCAAAACTTTGTGGGCCAATTTGCCACCCAAAGAGGGGACTGAGTACCTGCCTGAAAAAGTCAGCTTCAACCCTAGCAGCATGTTGCCCAAGGAACTCGGTTTTTATAACTACGAGGGCTCTTTGACCACCCCCCCTTGTACCGAAGGCGTGCAGTTCTACATCTTGAAAAAACCCGTGGATATTTCCAAAGACCAAGTCGGTAAATTTCCGTTCAAGCTCAATGCACGTCCCGTGCAAAACCTCAACGGCAGAAAAATCAGCGCAGGTGGTTGATCACCGACACAGTGGCTGACATGAAAAAGCCTGCTTTTGACAGCAGGCTTTTTTCATTCAGGGCATGTCAACGCGGCATGCCGGGAAAACCGCCCATGCCTTTCATGCCACCCAGCTTTTTCATCATTTTCATCAAACCGCCACCGCGCATTTTTTTCATCATGTCTTGCATTTGGTTGAACTCGTTGAGCAAGCGGTTCACATCCTGTACTTGAACGCCAGCGCCGATGGCAATGCGCCGCTTGCGCGTGGCTTTGATGATGTCGGGCTTGGTGCGCTCATAAGGCGTCATGCTGTGGATGATGCCTTGTTTTTTGACCATTTCTTTTTCTGCGCGGTTGAGATCCACATCCTTGGCCTTGGCCGCGATTTGCCCAGGCATTTTGTCCATCAGGCTGGACAAGCCGCCCATTTGTTTCATTTGCTGGATTTGCGACAAGAAGTCGTTGAGGTCGAAGCCGTCGCCGCTTTTCAACTTGGCCGCCATTTTTTGCGCGGCCTGCATATCCACATTGGCTGTGACTTGTTCGACCAGCGCCACGATGTCGCCCATGCCAAGCATGCGCCCGGCATGCCGTTCGGCATCGAACGCTTCTAAACCGTCAATTTTTTCGCTGGTACCTGCAAACTTGATCGGCGCCCCGGTGATTTGCCGCACCGACAAGGCGGCACCCCCGCGTGAATCACCATCGGTTTTGGTCAACACGATGCCGGTCAAGGGCAATGCCTCTTTGAATGCCTTGGCGGTGTTGATGGCGTCTTGGCCCAACATCGCGTCCACCACAAACAAGGTTTCCACCGGATGGACGGCTGCGTGCAAGGCTTTGATTTCGTTCATCAAGGCTTCATCGATCGCCAAGCGTCCAGCGGTGTCGATCAACAACACATCGACATAGTGGTTGCGTGCATAAGCCAATGCCGCCAGCGCGATTTGAACCGGTTGTTGGCTTGGGTCGCTGGGAAACCATTCGGCACCGGCTTGCGCCGTCACACTTTTGAGCTGTTCTATCGCGGCTGGGCGGTACACGTCAGCCGACACGGTCAAGACTTTTTTCTTGCGCTTGTTGATCAGGTGGCGGGCCAATTTGGCAGTGGTAGTGGTTTTGCCCGCCCCTTGCAAACCCGCCATCAATATGACGGCAGGCGGCTGCGCGGCCAAATTGATGTCGCTCACACCCTCGCCCATGGTGGCGCTGAGTTCGCGTTGCACGATGCTCACCAGCACCTGTCCCGGCGTGAGCGAGCCCACCACTTCCTGACCCAGCGCACGTTCTTTGACCCGGGCAATGAAGTCGCGCACCACGGGCAAGGCCACATCGGCTTCGAGCAAAGCCATGCGCACCTCGCGCAGCATGTCTGCGACATTGGATTCGGTGATTCGGGCTTGTCCGCTGATTTGGCGGACCATGCGCGACAATTTTTCGCTCAGCGTGTTTGACATCTGCAATACCTTAAGTGGGGGAAGCGTGCGGTGCCATCCTACAAGTTCTGGGTGAACCGCTAAACTGTTCGCATGATTGTATTGAGCGCATCCCAATTCAGCCTGGTCTGGGGCTTGGTCGCCGCCATGGCCTATGCACTGGGCGCCTTGTTTGGCGGCCGTTTGTCTGCCGCGCAAAGCCGCAACTATTTGTGGCTGATTTCATTGGTCCACGGTTTGAGTGTGATCGCCAGTTTGATTCCCGCCGAAGATGGACTGGCGCGGTTTGGTTTTGCCCCGGCGCTGTCAGCCACCGCATGGTTGGTGCTGCTGGTCTACACGTTAGAGCACCACTGGTTTCCCCAAATGCAAACCCGCTGGCTGTTGTCTGGCGTGGGCTTGATCACGGTGATGTTGCCCTTGGTGTTTCCCGGCCATGCGCTGCACAGTTCTTCCTCTGTTTGGTTACCCTTTCACTGGGTGCTTGGCATGGCCTCATATGCGTTGTTTGCCGCAGCCGTGGTGCATGCGAGTTTGATGAGCCGCGCAGAAAGACAAATTCGATTGGGCGCCGTCGACCCCACCGGCTTGCCTTTGCTGACACTAGAGCGCCTGACTTTTCGCTTTGTCAATATTGGTTTTTTCTTGCTCAGCGCCACGCTATTGGCAGGATGGTTGTTTGGTGAACAACTTTACGGGCCAGACAAAGCCTTGCGCTTTGACCACAAAACCTTGTTTGCCCTGTTGGCTTGGTGTGTGTTCTTGGTGCTGATTGGGGGCCGCAAATACCGAGGCTGGCGCGGCGCATTGGCCGTTCGCACACTTTACACCGGTGCTTTGATGCTGTTTTTGTCGTACGCGGGATCGCGTTTTGTCACCGAAGTATTTTTAGGCCGTATCACATGAAATACCTGATATTGCTTGCCATTGTGTTCGGTGTGATCTGGTGGATCAAACTCAGTCGTCCCGCTAAACCGCCAACATCCTCTGACAAGGCAGACAACGGGCCACAGCCCATGGTGCGCTGTGCACATTGCGGTTTGCATCTGCCACAAAAAGAAGCCATCACGGCAGGAGATCTGCAGTTCTGCAGTGAGGCACACCGTCAACTGGCAGAGCCGCACGCATGACGCCACAGCCTATGTGGCGTCAAGGCTGGTACCGCTTTGCTCACGCCGTGGCTTCGCCCAATTTTGGACCTCGGCCGATTGACACCGAGATCGACTTGGTAGTGATCCACTCCATCAGCCTGCCGCCTGGCGTGTACGGTGGCAACCAAGTGCAAGCGTTTTTCACCAACCGTTTGCAAACATCAGAGCATGCGTATTTCGAAACCTTGCGTGATCTCAAGGTGTCATCGCACTTTTATATTCGCCGTGGCGGCGAGTTGCTGCAATTTGTCAGCTGCGATGACCGTGCATGGCATGCGGGCGTGTCCACACATGCTGGCCGCTCACAATGCAATGACTTTTCCATCGGTATCGAACTCGAAGGAACAGAAGTCGATACATTCACCGAAGAACAGTACGAAAGTTTGATGGCGCTATTGCCCATGATTGCTCAGCAATACCCGCTTCAACATGTGGCAGGTCATGAACACATTGCACCCGACAGAAAAAAAGACCCTGGCAAGGGTTTTTCGTGGCGCTTTTTGCAACAAAGTCTTGGATGGCCTGACCATTTTTTCAGTGCATGCGCAAAAACCAATCGCTGAAAACACACTCAGGTTAAATCTAAATACAGCAAATTGCTATAAAAAGAATCACCGACCGACAATTTTTCTAAAATAAGGTCAAACACTACGTGTAGTGTGTTGAAAAGAGTTGCTACCCCATATATAGTGTGGGCTGTGCACATTTGCGATGGCGCTCCAATCATCCGCACACAAAAAAATAAGAAGTTACCAAAAGCATTCATGCCCACAGGATTACAAAAAAATGCAAATTGCGACAAGCCCAACGAATGTCACCCCCTTTGTCAAAACCGCCGAAACCACCGGTGCCGCACAGTCGGCTTTGATGTCTTCGTTAAGCCAGTACCAAATCATCCGCAGAAACGGTGCGGTGGTGCCTTTCGAGCCCGCCAAGATCGCGGTGGCCATGATGAAAGCGTTTTTAGCGGTGCATGGCACACAAGGTGCCGCTTCATCCAGCGTGCGCGAAACCGTCGACCAACTCACCCAAACCGTGACACGCGCGCTGATGCGTTCACGCCCCGGCGGCGGCACCTTCCACATTGAAGATGTGCAAGACCAAGTCGAACTGGGTCTGATGCGCGGCAGCCACCACGAAGTAGCACGTGCTTATGTGCTCTACCGCGAGCGCCGCAGCCAAGAGCGCGCCGCACACAAAGAAACCACGGTATCTGCGGGTCCGCAACTGCATACCATCGTCAATGGTGAGCGTGTATTGCTCGACACACAGCGCCTGCAACAACTGATCGAAGCCGCCTGCGAAAACCTGGGTGCTGATGTCACCGCGGCCCCCATCCTGACCGAAACCATGCGCAACCTGTATGACGGCATCCCGATGGAAGAGGTGCACAAAGCCTCGGTGCTCGCAGCCCGCACATTGATTGAAAAAGAACCCGGCTACACCTTTGCCACCGCCCGCTTGCTGATGTACTCCATCACCAAAGAAGTGTTGGGCCACGAAGCCACCCACGCCGAAATGGCAGAGCACTATCAGCGCACTTTTGCCGACTTCCTGAAAAAAGGCGTGGAAAACGATTTGCTCGATGCGCGTTTGCTGCAGTTTGATTTGCCGCGCTTGGCCAAAGCCCTCAAGCCCGAGCGTGACTTTCAGTTCGACTACCTTGGCTTGCAAACCTTGTACGACCGCTACTTCTTACACGTGCGCAAACAGCGCATTGAATTGCCACAGTCATTCTTCATGCGGGTTGCCATGGGCTTGTCGCTCAATGAAGTCAATCGCGAAGAACGGGCGATCGAGTTCTACGAGGTGTTGTCTTCCTTCGACTTCATGTCGAGCACGCCTACTTTGTTCAACAGCGGCACCACACGTCCGCAGCTCTCCAGCTGCTACCTCACCACCGTGCCTGACGACCTCGACGGTATTTATGAATCCATCAAAGAAAACGCGCTTCTCTCCAAATTCGCGGGCGGCTTAGGCAACGACTGGACACGCGTGCGCGCTTTGGGCAGCCACATCAAAGGCACCAATGGCGAGTCACAAGGCGTGGTGCCGTTTCTCACAGTGGTCAATGACACCGCTGTGGCGGTCAACCAAGGCGGCAAGC
>SXWY01000155.1 GCA_005789825.1 Burkholderiales bacterium
GGAGAGGAGAGGGCGCGCGCGCAGAAGCAAGAGCGGAGAGGAGAGGGCGCGCGCGCAGAAGCAAGAGCGGAGAGGAGAGGGCGCGGGCGCAGAAGCACGAGCGGAGAGGAGAGGTTGCACCTCGCAACTCGCACCTCTCACCTCGCACCTACATGAGCAAGAGCGGAGAGGAGAGGGGCGCGCGCGCATGAGCAAGAGCGGAGAGGGGCGCGCGCAGAAGCAAGAGCGGAGAGGAGAGGATAAGTGGCGCGGTTACATGCCGACCCGGTGTTTTTGCAACGCATTGCCGACCAGTTTGAAGGCGACTTCACACTCAACTACCATCTCGCGCCGCCATTGATCGCCAAAAAGAACGACAAGGGAGAACTGGTCAAACAAAAATTTGGCCCCTCTGTGTTGTGGGGCTTCAAGCTTTTGTCGCGTTTGCGTTTCTTGCGTGGCGGCATGTTTGATGTGTTTGGCTATACCGAAGAGCGCCGCACCGAGCGCGCTTTGGTGCAGCAATACCAAGACAGCATCACGGAAATCATGGCGACATTCGCCCCTGGCAAACATGCGTTGGCGCTTGAAATTGCCCGCATTCCCGAAAAAATCAAAGGCTATGGCCATGTCAAAGAACGGCATTTGAAAGCGGCACGCGAGCAATGGGACGGATTGATGCAAGCCTGGCGCGCGGCTTGAATCCATAGGTCAACGGGTTGCAAGCTACATGGCGCAAAGCCTGCCGAAGAAGAGTACGCCAAGATTGTTGGTGTGGACCCCTGCCGACCACCGGCGCATTGGCCGCAAAGCTGAAGCCATGCCCTATGCGTTGTTGGCAGAAACCTATGCACAAGCCTTGCGCGATTGCGCCGATGCGCAGGCCATGGTGTTGCCACTGGTAGACCCGGCCGATATTTCGCATTGGTTGTCCATGGTCGATGGCGTCATGCTCAGCGGCTCTCCCTCGAATGTTCACCCATCGCATTTCGGCGAAAGCGTTGCCGACGAAAGCCTGCCATTGGACACCACGCGCGACGCATTGACTTTAAAGTTGGTGCGGGCTTGTGTCGAGCAAGCCGTTCCCTTGTTGGGTATTTGCCGGGGTTTTCAAGAAATGAATGTGGCGTTGGGAGGCAGTTTGTTGCAGCAAGTCCATTTGGCCCCGGGCAAACAAGACCACCGCGACCCGGACCACTTACCGTTGGACCAGCAGTACGCACCCAGCCATGAGGTGTTGCTCAAGCCCGGTTCGTCATTGGCGCAATGGGCGGGCGGTTTGCGTGTGCAAGTCAATTCCTTGCATGGCCAAGGCGTGGCTCGGTTGGCCGATGGCTTGACCGCGATTGCGCACGCAGAAGACGGTTTGATCGAAGCGTTTGAAGTCAGCGAAGCCAAAGGGTTTGCCTTGGGGGTGCAATGGCACCCCGAGTGGCGTTGCCAAAGTTCAGTTTTCTACACCGCCATATTCCGAGCGTTTTCACAAGCCATGCAACAGCGCCGCAGCCAGCGCATGGGTTGACCCGGATAGAGCCAAAGCCACGATTTTTTAGACGAGACATTCACCATGCATTCCGCCAACCCGCCTTCGCCCGTCAAAACATTTGCCGACTTGGAGCAGTGGCTCAATCAGCACCGCGTGACCGAAGTCGAATGCCTGGTGCCCGATTTGACCGGCGTGGCGCGCGGGAAGATATTGCCGCGCGAAAAATTCACCGAAGACCGTGGCATGCGTTTGCCCGAGGCGGTGGTTGCCATGGGCGTGACCGGTAATTTTCCGGACACGGCCCCTTATTACAACGTGATTCAATCGCACGACCGTGACATGCATTTGATGCCAGACCCGTCGACCGTGCGCATCGTGCCGTGGGCGAGCGACCCCACCGCCCAAGTCATACACGATTGCTACGACCGCCATGGCAAGCTTGTGCCATTTGCACCGCGCAGCGTGTTGCGCCATGTGTGTGGTTTGTACGAAGCGCAAGGTTGGGGTCCGGTGGTGGCTCCTGAGTTGGAGTTTTACTTGCTGGCGCGCAACACCGACCCCAACACATTGTTGCGACCCCCCATCGGGCGCAGTGGTCGCGCTGAAACCTCGCGCCAAGCCTACAGCATCGACGCGGTCAACGAATTTGACCCTTTGTTCGAAGAGTTGTATGAGCACTGCGGAAAAATGGGTTTGAATGTCGACACGCTGATCCATGAAATCGGCGCGGGACAAATGGAGATCAATTTTTTCCATGACCATCCGCTGGGATTGGCCGACGAGGTGTTTTTTTTCAAACGCACCGTGCGCGAAACCGCATTGCGACACGACATGTACGCCACCTTCATGGCCAAGCCGATTGCCGGTGAGCCCGGCAGCGCCATGCATATTCACCAAAGCATTTTGGATTTGGCCACCGGAAAAAACTTGTTCAGCCTGGACAACGGTGAGCCGTCCGAGGCGTTTTTCCATTTCATCGGCGGCTTGCAGCGCTACATTCCTTCGGCCATGGCGTTGGCGGCACCGTATGTCAACAGCTACCGTCGTCTTGCGCGTCACACGTCTGCACCGATCAATATCGAATGGGGGCATGACAACCGCACCGTGGGTATTCGTTCTCCAATCTCGCCGCCGTCAGCACGGCGCGTAGAAAACCGGGTCATTGGCGCAGATGCCAATCCGTATGTGGCCATGTCGATGACGCTGGCTTGCGGTTACTTGGGGCTCAAACACAAAATACAACCCAAGGCAGAAATGAAAGGCGACGCGTATGCCGCGCCTTATGCCTTGCCCCGCAGCTTGGGTGAGGCTTTGGATTTGTTGCGGCGCGAAACCGATTTGCACGAGGTGTTGGGCGAATCTTTTATCAACGTTTACACCGAAATCAAAGAATGTGAATTTGAAGAATTCATGGAAGTGATTTCACCGTGGGAGCGCGAACATTTGCTGTTGCATGTGTGAATATGCGCCATACCTCTTCAATGAAGACGCAGGGCTTCAGAGTTTGTGCGTGTAGCGGTGAATTTCTATCGTCGAATGAACAATTTCTTCGTGCACCGATAAGCGCTCGCGCACATGCGTCGGCGTCAGTTCAGGCTCTTGCGTGACCACGGTCATGGCACACGAAAACACCTGCTTGCCCACCCGCCAGACATGCAAGTCGGTCACCCGTGTCTGTGCGTTGGTTTCTACAGCTTCGCGTATCTCTTGCACCAGCGGATGGTCCATTTCACGGTCTAACAAGACTTTGGCGGTCTCGGCGAGCAAGCCTTTGGCCCACAGTGCCACCAACACGGCGCCCACCACGCCCATGACCGGGTCCAGCCATGACCAGCCATACCACCAACCGCCGAGCAGCGCGACGATGGCCAGCACCGATGTCATGGCATCTGCCAACACATGCAAGTAGGCGGATTTCAAATTCAAGTCGTGGCCATGCCCGTGACCATGACCGTGACCGTGATGGTGTTCACGGCTGATGGATATCTGTGACTGCTCATGTGCAGCGTGCGCCACGTGCACCGCGCTGGGGCGATTTTCCTCGGCAAGTGGGCTTTTCTCGACATGCTGTGTCGCGGGTTGTGGGTGGTGGTGCACACGCCCCAAAATCATGGCGCAAAGCATATTCACCAACAAGCCCAGCACCGCCACCACGATGGCTTGGGCATATTGAATCGGCTCGGGCGCCAACAGGCGTTGCACCGAGCCAAACACCATCATCAGCGCCACTCCCAGCAACGCCATGGCACTGGCAAAGCCCGCCAAAATTTCAATTTTCCAGCTGCCAAAAGCAAACCGGGGATCGCGTGAATAGTTGCGGGCCGTGGCATAGGCCATGGCAGACAAGCCAATCGCCAGCGCATGCGAACCCATGTGCCAACCATCGGCCAACAGCGCCATCGAATTGAACCACCAGCCGGCCAAAATTTCGACCACCATCGTCACCAGCGTGATCCACATCACCAGTCGCGTGCCGCGCTCTGCTGCCTGACTGCCTTCGTCAAACACGTGTTCGTGCAGCCAGTTGGACAGCGTGTCGTTCTGCATGACAGTGCTAAGGCTTCATGGCCGCATGTGCTTGCTGATCCGCGTGGTAACTCGACCGCACCATGGGCCCGACCGCGGCATGAGAAAAGCCCATGGCGTATGCGCGTTCTTCAAACATCTTGAACGTATCAGGATGCACATAGCGCTTCACTTGCAAATGGTGGCTGCTCGGTGCCAAGTACTGTCCCAGCGTCAACATGTCGATACCGTGGTCGCGCATGTCTTGTAGGGTGGTCAGTATTTCTTCGTCGGTTTCGCCCAGGCCCACCATCAAACCGCTTTTGGTGGGGACGTGCGGGAACAGCGCTTTGAATTTTTTCAACAGGTTCAAACTGAATGCATAGTCGCTGCCCGGGCGGGCTTCTTTGTACAAGCGCGGCACGGTTTCTAAGTTGTGGTTCATCACGTCTGGTGGCGCTTCTTTCAAGATGTTCAATGCGCGGTCATCGCGCCCGCGAAAGTCAGGCACCAACACTTCGATTTGCGTCTGCGGAGACAAAGCGCGGGTTTGGCGAATGCATTCGACAAAATGCGCCGCGCCGCCATCGCGCAAATCGTCGCGGTCCACGCTGGTGATCACCACATAACGCAGTTTGAGCGCGGCAATGGTGTTGGCCAGATTCAGCGGCTCGTTCGCGTCCAGCGGGTCCGGGCGTCCGTGGCCGACGTCGCAAAACGGACAACGCCGGGTGCACTTGTCGCCCATGATTATGAAGGTGGCCGTGCCGTTGCCAAAGCACTCACCGATGTTGGGGCAAGAGGCTTCTTCGCACACGGTGACCAGTTTGTTGGCACGCAAGATGTCTTTGATTTCACCAAAGCGCGAATTCGGCGAACTGGCTTTGACACGGATCCATTCCGGCTTTTTCAGGGTTTCGCCGCTGTGGACCACTTTGACCGGAATGCGTGAGACTTTGTCCGACGATTTTTGTTTGGCGCCAGGTTGGTAAGCCGGGATGGCCGCAGAGCGGGGTGCGTCAGGTAATGACATGGTTGCCTTGGGGTGAGGGCGATAAGGTGGAGGCAAGCTTGTTGCCCAACACATCGGCAGCTTGTGGCCAACCGACTTCTACACCGATTGTAAAAAGATCGGTGGTTTGAAGCCCCGCATAACCGCAAGGGTTGATACGCGAGAAGGGTGACAAATCCATGCGTACATTCAACGCCACGCCATGGTAGGCACAGTGGCGGCTGACTTTAACGCCCAATGCCGCGATTTTGGCCAGTCCGGTGAAATCGGGGGGCGCGTGCTTTTGGCCTGGCGCGGTGGTAACTGTGCGGATCGCATGGTCGAACGGAGCCTCTGGGCGCACATACACCCCAGGCGCACCGGCCACGCGGTGGCCCGTGACACCGAAATGCGCCAGTGTTTTCAGAACGGCCGTTTCCAGGCGAAAAACATATTCTTTGACGAAATAACCGGCGCGTTTGAGATCGATCAAGGCGTAAGCCACCACTTGGCCGGGCCCGTGGTAGGTGATTTGCCCCCCTCGGTTGCTGGCAATCACCGGAATGTCGGCGTTTTGCAGCAAATGCTTGGGTTGGCCGGCCAAACCTTGGGTAAACACGGGGGGGTGTTCGCACAACCAAATTTCATCTGGCGTAGCCAAGTCACGGTGCGCGGTGAACGCCTGCATCGCCGACAAACATGGCGCGTAGTCGACCCGCCCTTTGTAGACCAGTTGTGGCAGGTTGTGAACAGACACTAAAGCACCACTTTCACCAAAGGATGGCTGCTCAAGGTGCGGTAGACCTCGTCAAGCTGTTCGCGGCCCAACACATGCAAGGTCAGGGTGAGGCCGAGATATTTGCCGCCCTTGCTTTCGCGCCTCTCCAATGAGGATTCTTGCCAATCGGGGTCAAATTGCCGGGCCAAAAAGCACATGGCATCGACAAAACCCGGGTCATTGGGCCCCATCACCTTGATGGGAAAATCGCACGGGTACTCGATCAAACTCTCAGTAGCAGCAGCCATGGCAGGGGTATTTTTTGTGGGGGATTCGGGAAACCCCTATAAGATACCCTACAATCTAAGGCTTTGCTGCAACAAGAGGCCGTCGCGGATGACCAAGACACAAGCAACTTCTGGCAGCAATCAACCAGCCGTCTCTCAAGATATTGAGGGGCTTGAAGAGGTTGACATTCAACCTTGGAGCGCAGAGCAGGTTCAGGCTTGGCGACAAAACCAGCCCCAACTCTCTGTCTGGCGGGTGCTGGTCGCGCAAGTGCTGGTGGCCTTGTTATTCGCCACAGCGGTTGCTCTCTGGTTTGCAAGCGGTTCAGTTTGGCTGTCTTGGATGTATGGCGCGATGACGGTGGTTCTTCCCGCAGCGCTGTTTGCCAGGGGGCTGACTTCACGCACAGCGTCGGTGAATGCCATGACTGCTGCGCTGGGCCTCATGGTCTGGCAAGGTGTGAAATGGATGGTGTCTGTGATGTTCTTGGTGCTTGCGCCAAGAATAGTTCCTGAATTGAGTTGGCCCGCCATGTTGGCGGGCTTGGTTGTGACGATGAAGGTGTATTGGTTGGCGTTGGTGTGGGGCAGAAGTGCACCCACCTCGCCCCCTTCCACCACTTTGTAAAGAGTTGAACATGGCGGATACGAGTACGCTGACGGCCGGTGAGTACATCAGTCACCACCTGACCCATCTTCAAAGCAAGCCCATGGGCGGAGTGATTGATTTTTCAGTGATCAACCTGGACTCTATTTTTTGGTCGGTGTTGTTGGGCGTGGTCGGTTCATTTTTCTTATGGCGCGCTGCGCGTTCCGCCACTTCAGGTGTGCCTGGGCGTTTCCAAGCAGCCGTCGAAATATTGTTTGAAATGGTCGACACGCAAGCGCGCGGCATCGTGCACAACGCAGAAAGTCGCAAACTGGTGTCCCCGCTGGCCCTGACCGTATTTGTGTGGATTTTTTTGCTCAACAGCATGGACTTTTTGCCCGTGGACCTGTTCCACAAAGTGTTTGAATGGACGGGCTTAGACCACAGCATCCATTATTTCCGCGTCGTGCCCACCGCCGACTTGTCCACCACCTTGGGCATGTCGGTATCGGTATTGCTCATTTGCCTGTACTACAACGTCAAAATCAAAGGCTTGGGCGGCTGGTTTCACGAATTGACCACAGCACCTTTTGGCGCCCACCCGATTTTGTGGCCGATCAATTTCGGTTTTCAAATGATCGAGTTTGTGGCCAAAACCGTGTCACACGGCATGCGACTCTTTGGCAACATGTACGCTGGCGAATTGATATTCATGTTGATCGCGCTCATGGGCGGTGCTGCGGCTTTGAGCCTGACCGGTGTTTTGCTGCCCATCGGCCACATCATCGCGGGCTCGATCTGGGCCATCTTCCACATTTTGATTGTTGCGTTGCAAGCCTTTATTTTCATGATGTTGACCTTGGTCTACATCGGGCAAGCGCACGACGCTCATTGATTTCCGTTTCGTTTTTCTCAACCTTCCATCATCTTGCTTAGGAGCTTCTCATGGAACACGTACTTGGTTTAGTCGCACTTGCCTCAGGTCTGATCATTGGCCTGGGCGCCATCGGTGCTTGTATTGGTATTGGCATCATGGGCAGCAAATACCTTGAAGCTGCAGCCCGCCAGCCTGAATTGATGAATGAACTGCAAACCAAGATGTTCTTGTTGGCTGGTTTGATTGACGCGGCTTTCTTGATTGGCGTGGGTATCGCCATGATGTTCGCGTTTGCCAACCCCTTCGTTCTCCAGTAATCCAACCCACCGCCCATAGAGAGGTGTTGACGTGAGTATCAACGCAACCCTGTTTGTTCAAGCGATTGTGTTTGCCATCTTGGTGTGGTTCACGATGAAATTCGTGTGGCCGCCCATCGCAA
Source organism: Burkholderiales bacterium (assembly GCA_005789825.1). Classification (GTDB taxonomy): domain Bacteria; phylum Pseudomonadota; class Gammaproteobacteria; order Burkholderiales; family Burkholderiaceae_C; genus Limnohabitans. The sequence continues at coordinate 7,872 of SXWY01000155.1, forward strand.
ATGCGCTGGATGAACGTGCTGAAAAAATCGCCCATGGTCTTAAGGCCGCGGAACACGCACACATCGAACTCACCAATGCGCACAAGCATGTCGAGGTTGAGTTGGCGAAAAACCGCTCTGAAGCCGCCACCCGTTTGGCCGATGCTGAGCGACGTGCCACGGCCATCATTGACGAAGCCAAGTACAAAGCCAACGAAGAAGCCAACAAAATCATTGCTGCCGCGCATGCCGAGGCCGAGCAGGCCATGCTCAGAAGCAAGGAACTGCTGCGTGACCATGTGGCTGTGTTGGCGGTCAAAGGTGCCGAGCAAATTTTGCGCAAGGAAGTCAATCCCGCTGTGCATGCCGATTTGCTCAACCGGCTCAAGGCCGAACTTTGAGGACCCGACCCCATGGCTGAAATCGCAACCATTGCCCGTCCTTATGCCGAAGCTTTGTTCAAAGTGGTCAAGCCGCAAGCTGCACAAGCTGTCGAGTGGCTCGACGCATTGGCGCTGGTGGCTGCCGATCCGGGTTTGCAGCAGTTTGCACACGACCCCAAAGTCAGTCACCGTCAGGTGCTGGATCTGGTCACCCAGGTGGGGCCTAAAAACCTGCCGGCAGCGGCGGTCAATTTTCTGACCTTGTTGTTGGAAAACGGTCGTTTGTCAGCCTTGCCTGAAATTGCAACCCAGTTTCATGCTCTGGTCGATGCCCAAAGCGGCGTGCGAAAAGCGGTGGTGCACAGTGCATTTCCGATCGAGGGTGCAGCCCTGGAAGAATTGGCCAAGGTGTGTGAAAAGCGCTTTGGCCACAAACTCAATTTGCAAGTGGCGCTCGAGCCTGAGCTCATTGGGGGTGTGCGAGTGGTGGTCGGCGACGAGGTGCTAGACACCTCTGTCAAAGCCCGTTTGGAACAAATGAAAGTCGCGCTGACCGCCTGAGCAATCCCGCTCTTGCACATCAGCTTTACATAGGAAGAAGGAAAGAGTCATGCAACTCAATCCCGCAGAAATTTCAGAACTGATCAAAACCCGTATCGAGGGCTCGACAGGCAACACCAACGTGCGCAACCAAGGCACCGTCATTTCCGTCACCGACGGTATTTGCCGCATTCACGGTTTGTCTGACGTGATGCAAGGTGAAATGCTGGAGTTCCCCAACAACACCTTCGGTTTGGCGTTGAACTTAGAGCGTGACTCTGTCGGCTCGGTGATCTTGGGCGAATACGAACATATTTCTGAAGGCGACACCGTCAAATGCACCGGTCGCATTTTGGAGGTGCCCGTCGGCCCTGAGCTGATTGGCCGTGTGGTCAACGCGCTCGGCCATCCGATCGATGGCAAAGGCCCGATCAATGCCAAGATGACCGACGTGATTGAAAAAGTGGCCCCCGGCGTGATCGCACGTCAATCGGTGGACCAGCCCATGCAAACCGGCTTGAAGTCCATTGACTCCATGGTGCCTGTTGGCCGTGGCCAGCGCGAGTTGATCATTGGCGATCGTCAAACCGGTAAAACCGCAGTTGCGATCGACGCCATCATCAACCAAAAAGGTCAGAACATGACCTGTATTTATGTGGCGATCGGCCAAAAAGCGTCTTCCATCAAAAACGTGGTGCGCGCTTTGGAACAAGCCGGTGCCATGGCTTACACCATCGTGGTGGCTGCATCTGCGTCTGAATCC
>SXWY01000156.1 GCA_005789825.1 Burkholderiales bacterium
ATGCGAACCGGATCGGTGGTGCGGCCAAATTCACTGTCCACGGTCGACAGCGCTGCCTCTGCTTCTTCTTCGGCTTCCTCTTCACTGGCAACGGTGGGTCCAGTGTTGTTGATGATCAACATTTCCGCATCGGGTGTTTGCTCAAACACCGCCACGCCCATGTCGTTGAGCATGGTGATCACGACTTCCAGGGTTTCGGCATCGACCAGTTTGTCAGGCAAGTGGTCGGAAATTTCGCCATGCGTCAGGTAACCACGGGTTTTGCCGAGCTTGATCAATGTCTTCAGACGCGAACGGCGTTTGGCCAAATCTTCTTCAGACAGAACGGCTTCATCCAATCCGAATTCTTTCATCAAGGCGCGTTCTTTGGCCTTGCTGATTTTCATGCGCAATGGTTTGACTTTTTCTCCACTGTTGGCGGTTTCGTCAGCGAATTCGGCTTCGAGGTCGACAATGTCATCGTCTTCCAAGGCTTTTTTGGCAGCGCCTTTGCCTTTGGCGGCTTTTTTGTCAACGGCTTTGGGAGGCTTGGCGCGTTCAGCGGAGGGTTTGGCCGGTGCTTTGGCCGGTGCTTTGGCCGCTGTTTTGGCAGCGGGCTTGGCAGAGGCTTTGACAGGCGGCTTGACTGCAGGCTTGGCAGCTGGTTTAGCGGCAGCCTTGGTCACGGGCTTGGCGGGTGTTTTGGAGGCGGGTTTGGCGGTTGCTTTGGGCGCAGGTTTGGCTGAGGCTTTGGTCACGGTTTTGGTCACAGGTTTGGCAGCGGTTTTGGTCGCAGGTTTGGCAGCGGTTTTGGAAACAGCTTTGACGGGTTTGGCGGGTTTCTTGGCAGGCATGTCAATCCTCATTCAAAAAAATAACACGCGCTCGGAGAACCGAGTCATGCGCTAATCAAGGAGGGCAAACAAGCTGGGTGGGCGAACATTTGGTGTGCAATCCTTGCGGGGTTTGGCGGGTCGTGGGCTGTGTGTCACGGTTGGCCGGGTCCGGAGGTGTTGCTGTCGCGCTTGTAAGAATATGGATTATACCAGAGGCGCTCTTTTCAAACCTGCCAAGCGTGCGTTGAGTTGCTTGATGCTGGCATAAGCCTGGGGGTCGGTGGCCATGCGGCGTGTCAACTCGTCGATTTGGTTCGCCAGATGGGCTTTTTCCAACTCGTGCATGATGCTTTGCAATTCGCTCGCGTCGACATCCATGTCCAAGGGCATGTTGTCTATTTGTTGCGCCAACGACGCCTCATTCTCGTGACCGCGCAGTCCTTCGCGTAACGCTGCCAAGGGTTGCACACCATGTTCATGCCACTGCTGGTCCAGCCATGAGAACAATCGGCCATGCGGTGGTGCCAAATCCATCAACAGGTGTTGCAATGCAGGAGACAGCGCCGCCCACTGCTGCATGTCAGCAAACAGAATTTGCAAAGCGCGGTCTTGGCGGCTGGGAATCTGTCGGCGCAATGACACGCCGCGTACCGCTGGGCCCGAGGCAGCGGTTGGCCAGGATTTGCCAGTTCTTGTGGCACCACGTCGGCGATCATTCGGCGACGCAGCAGTGCCTTGCCAAAGACGCAGCAATTCGCGCTCACCGATACCGACCAATTCTGCCAATTCGCCCAATAACTGCGTTTTCAGTACGCCCTCTGGCAAGGCCGACCACAAGGGTTTGGCTTGGGTCGCCAGCATGGCGCGTCCTTCCGCCGTGTCTAAGTCGCATCCCTCTCGGGCGACTTCCACCATGAAGCGGCTGAGCGGGGTGGCATCGGACACCATGCGTGCAAATGCGTCCTTGCCGTACGCACGGATGAAGCTGTCGGGATCATGTTCGGCGGGCAAGAACAAGAATTTCACATTGCGTACATCCGTGGCATAGGGCAGTGCGCCATCCAAGGCCTTGCGTGCAGCCCGACGACCGGCCGCATCGCCATCAAAGCTGAACACCACGGCATCGGTGAATCGAAACAATTTCTGCACATGCTCGTTGGTACAAGCCGTGCCCAAAGTAGCGACTGCGTTGGCAAAGCCCAATTGCGCAAGCGCCACCACATCCATGTAGCCTTCGGTCACCAGCACATAGCCTGAGTCACGCAACGCCTGTCTGGCTTCAAACAAACCGTACAGCTCACGTCCCTTACTAAAAACAGGTGTTTCGGGTGAGTTCAGGTATTTGGGTGTGCCTTCGCCAATGATGCGCCCGCCAAAACCAATGCATTCCCCTTTGACATTGCGAATCGGAAACATGATGCGGTCGCGAAACCGGTCATAGCGTTTTTCTTCACCGTCTTCAGGCGGGGTTTGAATCACCAGACCCGATTCCACCAGCAAGGGGTCTTGGTAGTCAGCAAACACGCTGGCCAAACTGCGCCAACCGTCGGGTGCATAACCCATACCAAAAACTTTGGCGATTTCGCCGCTCAATCCTCGGCCTTTCAAATAGTCCACCGCTTTGGCGCTGTCCTTGAGTTGTTTGCGATAAGCGTCAGCGGCTTTTTCCAGCACATCGCTCAACGTGGACTGGCGTTGGCGTTGTTGCGCAGCACGTTGGCGATCCATCGGGTCTGAATCGTCTTCGGGAACTTGCAAACCATACGACTGCGCCAAGTCCTTGACCGCATCGACAAAAGTCATGCCGGCATGTTCCATCAAGAAACCGATGGCATTGCCATTTTTGCCACAACCAAAACAATGGAAAAACTGTTTGCCAGGACTGACCGTGAACGAGGGGGATTTCTCGCCATGAAACGGGCACAAGCCCATGTAATTGGCCCCGCCTTTTTTCAACTGCACATAGCGGCCAACCACTTCCACCACATCTGCGCGTGCCACCAACTCCTGAATGAAAGACTGGGGAATGGCCATGGGTTCAGTCGCCGCTGACCCAGCCTTCGCGGCGTGGATCGGCAGCACCTGACCAAACTTGGGCTTTTCTTTGAAGCGCTTGCAATCCGCTGGGCATGTCGATGCTCAACACCTCATGACCCCGGGCCCGCAAACCGTCGATGCTGACTGCGTTGAACCGGTTTTTTTCCAGGAGCAAAGGGCCGTTGGGGCTGCTGACGCCGCTGTGCGGTGCATTCACAGCTTGTTGCGCATCTTTACCGTGGTGCAACATGGCCCACAAACTTTGGCTGGTGAAATGGATGATCATGGCGCCGCCCGGGCTGCCCATGTTGATCAACAACGGACCAGGCGTAGCGCGTGAACTGTCAGCTTGCGAAAACACCAGAATCGGGTTCATGGAAGAGCGAGGTCGTTTACCAGCTTGCAAGCGATTGGCGATCGGCAAGCCCTGTGCGTCGCTGGGCATGAAACTGAAATCGGTGAGTTGGTTGTTGAGCAAAAAACCGCCGCGTGGTCCGGGGCTGACCATGAGGCGGGCACCAAACCCACTCTCAATCGTGGTGGTCATGGACACTGCATGGCCCAGGCCATCGATGATGCTGATGTGGCTGGTGCCAAGCTCCGTTTGCGCAGGCATGGGCGCATAGCTGCTTTTGAAAGCCTCGGGAGAGCCGGCCTCGGCCTTGGGCAGGCGTTGCGCGCCAATCAGCGTTGCGCGCTCTTCCAAGTAAGACCTGTTGAGCAAGCTGCCCCAGCCTGACCCAGGCGCTTGCACAAACAACGGATCGGCGATGTACATCGCCCGGTCGGCAAATGCCAGCCGGGCGGCTTCGTTGTATTGGTGCCGCCATTCCACACTGTCCATCTCGGGGTCAGCCGAGGGGCGCGAGGCCAGCATCCCAAACAGTTGACCCATGGTGATCAGACCGGAAGAGGGTGGCCCAACGCCGCAAATGTTGACCGCTTGCGAAGGGGCGGTGGCCGTGTGTGAAAAACACATGGCGTCGCGAACTTGTGGGCGGTACTTTTGCATGTCCCCCATGGTCAGTAGCCCCGGGTTGTTTGCATGCAACTGCACTTTGTCCACGATACGTTGCGCCAAAGGCCCGGTGTAGAAAGCATCGACGCCTTGTTTGGCCACTATGCGCAACGCTTTTGCCAAGCCCGGGTTGGTCAGCACATGGCCCACGGGTAAGGGCGTGCCATCTGGGTTGAAAAAATAGGCGACGGCTTGCGGGTCTTTGAGCAAACTGGGTTCGGCCTTGAGCAAAGCATGCAGCCTGGGGCTGATGGCAAAACCTTTGTCGGCCAATTCAATGGCCGGTTGGAACAAACTGGCCCAGGGCAAGCGCCCGTGTTGTTGGTGTGCGATGGCCAGCATGCGAAGCAAGCCCGGCACGCCGACAGCGCGCCCGCCAGCGACCACCTGGTTGAAAGGCAAAGGCTTGCCATGCAACATGAACAGGTCCGGTGGCGCCAAAACAGGCGCGGTTTCGCGGCCATCGAACACTTGAAGTTGCTGGCCATCGTGGTGCAGCAAAAACGCACCGCCGCCGATACCGCTGGATTGCGGCTCGACCAAGGTCAACACCATTTGCACGGCAATCGCCGCATCTACTGCTGAACCCCCAGCTTGCAAAATGCGGTATCCCGCTTCGCTGGCCAAGGGGTGCGCGGCGGCCACACCGCGTTGTTGGAGTGTCCAGCCTGGCTTGGCAGTCCAACCACTGGTCGCTTCGGGTTGAACGCTGGTGGCGTTTTGCGCCAACACCAGTGGCGTGAAGAAAACCGGCAAAAGCCAAGCCAGACCTTGGCGCACCAAACGACGGCGCAGTGGCCAACAGCTTGCCATCAACGCTTGAAAACAGTGGGCTGGCTGCATCGCGTTACTTCGGGGGCAAACGAATTGCGCCATCCAAGCGAATGACTTCACCGTTGAGCATGTCGTTGTCCAGAATATGCACCACCAATTTGGCGTAATCGTGTGGCGTACCAAGCCGCGAAGGAAACGGCACACCGGCGGCCAAAGCGTCTTGCACATCTTTGGGCATGGAGAACATCATGGGCGTGCCAAAAATACCCGGGGCAATGGTCATGTTGCGAATACCCAGTTTGGACAAATCTCGCGCGATAGGCAAGGTCATGCCCACAATGCCGCCTTTAGAAGCTGAATATGCCGCTTGACCAATCTGACCGTCATAGGCCGCCACAGACGCGGTTGAGATCAGCACACCACGCTCGCCGGTTTCCTCCGGCGTGTTCGTGCTCATGGCCTGCGCGGCCAAACGGATCATGTTGAAACTGCCGATCAAGTTGATGTTGATGGTGCGTTGAAATCCGGCCAATACATGCGGCCCCGATTTGCCGACGGTGCGCTCTGCCGTTGCAATGCCCGCGCAATTGATCAAGCCCGATAGCTTTCCCAAGGTTTGCGCTTTGCTGACCACGGCTGAGGCTTGCTCTTCATGGGATACATCGCAATGCATGAACACACCGCCCAACTCAGCGGCGATGGCTTGGCCTTTCTCATCTTGCATGTCGGCGATCACGACTTTGCCGCCGTGTTGTGCCAATAAACGTGCGGTGCCTTCTCCCAAACCCGATGCCCCGCCGGTCACGATAAATACATTGTTTTTGATTTGCATAAAGCTTCTCCATGAAAAATCTGCTGTGACAGCATTGATTAGCCGAAAGATTATGGCAGTGAAGTCCTGCCACAATCGCACGCTTGACTTTGCCCCGAAACACCATGAATTTCTTTCAAAAAACACTTTCACTGGCCGTGTTGCTGTTGATGGTCGCTTGCGCAAGCGTGCCGACACCGCCAGTGGCCCCCACCCAACCCCCCGTGGTGGAAGCCCCGGCTCCCAAAAAAATTCCCACGCTCGGCTTGGCCTTGGGCGGCGGCGCTGCCCGGGGTTTTGCCCACATAGGGGTGTTGCAGGTGCTGGAGGAAGAGGGCATCAAGCCGACCTTGGTGGTGGGCACATCGGCTGGCAGCGTGGTGGCGGCTTTTTACGCCAGCGGCAAGACTGCTTCGCAATTGCAATGGTTGGCCGACACCATGGACGAGTCCCAGTTCACCGACTGGGCCAATCCTTTCACCGGGCGCGGCATGTTGCGTGGTGAAGCCTTGGGCAAATACGTCAACAGCCAGCTCAACGGCATGAAAATCGAAGACATGAAGATGCCACTGGGTATTGTGGCCACCGATTTGCGCACTGGCGACGGTATTTTGTTTCGTCGCGGCGATGTGGCCACCGCCGTGCGGGCTTCCAGCGCGGTGCCGTCGGTGTTCGAGCCGGTGCGCATCGGCGGCAAAGATTATGTCGATGGCGGCTTGGTTTCGCCCGTGCCCGTGCGCTATGCCAAACAAATGGGTGCCGATATCGTGCTGGCCATTGACATTTCCAGCCGCCCCGAAGATGCCAAAACCAGCGACTTACTCAAGGTGTTGTTGCAAACATTCAGCATCATGGGCAAAAGCATCAGCCAACTTGAGTTGGCGCAAGCCGATCTGGTGGTGCGACCCGCGTTGCCGGATGTGGGCAGCGCAGAGTTTTCAGCACGCAAAAAAAGCATAGAGGCGGGACGCGCTGCCATGAAACAAGCGTTGCCTCAACTCAAAGCTTTGATGGCGCGTTGAGCCTGTTTCGGTTGAATGTCGTTTAGGTGCATTTGGCGCATAAAAAAAGGCCCGCCTTGTGAGCGGGCCTTGTGAACGGATCCCTGAACCCGTGTTCCTGAGGATCCGAGGAGACAATCTATGCGATAAATCAACGCTTGCGTGAAGCTGGCTTGGCGGTTGCTGTGGCTGTGTTGGCCATGGCGTGCAAATTGGATTCAGCGGCTTCGGTGGCCTGCTTGACCGCTTTTTGAACGCTCTCAATGGCGGTTTGGCTGGCAGAGATGGCTGACTTCATCATGGCCACGGCGCTTTCAGAGCCAGCAGGTGCGTTCTTGGACACGGAATCCACCAAACCCACGACAGATTTTTGGGCTTCAGCGGCTTTTTCTTCAAAAGCGTGACCAAATTCTTTGCTGGTGCTGGAAGCGATGTCATACACATGGCGGCTGTAAGCCACGGCTTTTTCGCTCAGGGGTTGCAGGTAGCCGGCTTGCAGGGCCATCAGTTCTTGAACGTCTTTGACGTTCATCAGTGCATGCGCTTGTGATTGGGTGTCAGCGATGGCGGCTTTGGCGGCGGCCATGTTCAGTTCCACCATTTTTTCAACGCCGAAGAAAGCTTTTTCGGTCAGGCCGAACAAGGTCTCCATGTTGGCTTTTTGGGCGGCGATCAATTGTTCTGCGGTCATCATGGTCATTTCCTTCGAGGTTGTTAAAAAAACTGACTTTGGGCTGCTTGGCTGGTTTGTTGCACCGCAGCATGGTTTGAAGTATAGGGTTTATCCTAGGCAATTCAAGTCTTTTTTGTTGCGATGCAACAATTTAGACTGGATTGCCTAATTCCCGTGAAATGAAGAAAATCCTTAAAAATCATATAGATACAGAAATTTTCTGAACCATGAAACTTTTTTATGCCGCCACCAGTTTGCAAACGCTGCCGGCGGGCCACCGTTTTCCGATGGGCAAGTACGAGATATTGCGGCAACGATTGGCGGCAGAACTGCCGCAATTGCAGTTGCAGCTGGCTGATCCTGCCAGCGATGGGGAGTTGGTTTTGGTACACACGCCCTCTTATGTGCAAGCCGTGGTCAAGGGCGAGTTGAGCGCATCTGCGCAACGAGAAATTGGTTTTCCGTGGTCTGAAGGCATGGTGGAGCGGGCGCGTCGTTCGGTCGGCGCCACGGTCAGTGCTGCACGACTGGCTATGCAGCAGGGTATCGCGGCGAATCTGGCGGGGGGCACGCACCATGCCTATGCCGACAAAGGCAGCGGTTTTTGTGTGTTCAATGATGTCGCGGTGGCAGCGCGTTTATTGCAGACCGAAGCCGCGCGTTCTGGCAAGCAAGCCTTGCAAGTGGCGGTGATTGACCTGGATGTTCACCAAGGCAATGGCACGGCCCGTATTTTTCGACAAGACCCGTCGGTGTTCACGTTGTCCCTGCATGGGGCGAAAAATTTTCCGTTTCGCAAAGAGGAAAGCGATTTGGATATCGATTTGCCTGATGGGTGTTCAGACGGGTTGTATGTGTCGCAACTGCAAGATGCATTGGCTCAGCTAGAAGCGCGTTGCTCACCGGATTTGGTGTTTTATTTGGCAGGTGCCGATCCGCATGAGGGTGACCGATTGGGGCGGTTGAAATTGAGTTTTGAAGGCTTGATGGAACGAGACCGCATGGTGTTTGAATGGGCTTGGCGAAAACGTGTTCCGCTGGCCATGGCCATGGCGGGAGGCTATGGCAGAGAGATTGCAGACACGGTGCAGGTGCAAATAAATACTTTTTCGCAAGCCTTGAGCGCTTGGGAACGCTGGCAAAATCAGCGGCCATGACTTCTCAACCATTGCGTGTACAAGCGCTTGACCGCTCGTCTTTCCGATGCTTTCGCGATATTTCCACGCGCTGGATGGACAACGATGCTTACGGCCATGTGAACAACGTGGTTTACTACCAGTGGTTTGACACCGCCGTCAATGCACACCTGATTGAAAACGGTGCGCTGGATATTCACAACGGCCAGACCATCGGTTTGGTGGTGGAAACCCATTGCAATTATTTTTCACCGTTGGCCTTTCCGCAAACGGTACAAGTGGGGTTGCGCGTGGCGCGTATCGGCTCATCTAGCGTGCGCTATGAGTTGGGTGTGTTTGCACAAGGTCAAGCGTTGAGCGCGGCGCACGGCCATTTCATTCATGTGTATGTAGACAAGTTATCGCGGCGGCCAGTGTCGCAACTGCCAGAAGTTTTGAAACAAGTATTGGAACAACTCACATGAGCACAGCAACCACTGTTGAACAAGCCATCAACACACGCATGTCAGCCCGCGCATTCACAACGCAACCTGTGCCACGCGAACTCATCACCCAGTTGCTGGCGCAAGCGTCTCGTGCACCGTCTGGCACCAATACCCAGCCTTGGAAGGTGTATGTGTTGCAAGGCAAAAGCCGCGATACCTTGGTGGAAAAAGTGTGCGCGGCGCATGATGAGGTCAGGGCGCATCCTGAAAAAGCGGCGGACTACCGCGAGCCCTACGACTATTACCCAGAAAAATGGGTCAGCCCCTTCATCGACAGACGACGTGAAAACGGTTGGAGTTTGTATGGCTTGCTGGGCATCACCAAAGCAGACAAAGACAAAATGCATGCACAGCACCAGCGCAATTACCGTTTTTTCGATGCGCCTGTGGGCCTCATGTTCACGCTGGACAAGGTCATGGGCAGGGGTTCTTTGGTTGACTACGGCATGTTTTTGCAAACCTTGATGCTGTCAGCGCGTGGCATGGGTTTGCACACCTGTCCGCAAGCGGCCTGGAACGGTTTTGGCAGCATCATCTTGCCGCATATTGGCGCGGGCGACAACGAAATGCTGGTCTGTGGCATGGCACTCGGTTATGCCGACACATCTGAAATCGTCAACACATTTCGCACGCCGCGCGAACCTGTCGAGTCATTCACCCAGTGGCTGGAATGAACAAGGCCATCGCATGATCATCACCAGTTTGCTCGACACCGATTTATACAAATTCACCATGATGCAATCGGTGTTGCATCAATTTCCTGGCGCACAAGTGGCTTATAAATTCAAATGCCGCACGCCTGGTGTGCAACTCGCGCCCTACGTGGACGAAATACGCAGCGAAATCAAGTCGTTGTGCAAACTCCAATTCACCGAAGAGGAACTGGCTTGGATGCGGGCCATGCGCTTCATCAAAAGCGACTTTGTCGATTTCTTGGGCATTTTCAGGCTGAACGAAAAATACATCACGGTCAACGCCAATGCCGATGGCACGATGGATATTCATATCAAAGGCCCTTGGTTGCACACCATCTTGTTTGAGATTCCTGTGCTGGCCATTGTCAATGAGGTGTACTTTCGCCATGCGCAGCCAGTGCCCGATTACGTGGAGGGTCGCAAGCGATTGCAAACCAAAATTGAACAATTGCAGGCGATCGATTTGGGCGATTTGAAAATCGCTGACTACGGCACCCGGCGTCGATTCTCCAAATCCTGGCATGAAGAAGTCTTGCGCGTGCTGACTGCATGGTTGGGTGCAGGCCAGACCGGTCGTTTTGCCGGCACCAGCAATTGTTTGTTCGCCAAAAGTCTGGGGTTGACGCCGTTGGGCACCATGGCGCATGAATATTTACAGGCTTGTCAGGCCTTGGGCCCGCGGTTGCGTGACAGCCAAGTGTTCGGCTTTGAAAGCTGGGCGCGGGAATACCGTGGTGACTTGGGTATTGCTTTGAGCGATGTGTATGGCATCGAACCTTTTTTGCGTGACTTCGACATGTACTTTTGCAAATTGTTCGACGGCGCTCGGCATGACAGCGGCGACCCATTCACCTGGGGCGAACGCATGATCGAGCATTACAAAAACAACCGGGTTGACCCTCTGACGAAAACTCTGATCTTCAGCGACGGTTTGACTGTGCCACGCACCATCGAGTTGTACCAACGCTTCCGTGGTCGCTGCCAACTGGCTTTTGGCATAGGCACCAACTTGACCAACGACCTGGGTTATGAGCCTTTGCAAATCGTCATCAAAATGGTGGAATGCAACGGACAGCCAGTTGCCAAGTTGTCCGATACTCCCTCCAAAAATATGTGCGAAGACACCAATTACATGGCGTATTTGAGGCAAGTCTTTCAAATTGAATCACGCTGATTGGTCCAGATTGCTCAGGAAATTTCATGGAAATACTTTTAGTCACTGTGTTTTTTGTCACCTATGCCGCCATCACGCTGGAGCATCAAACGGGCGTCAATAAATCTGCACCTGCGCTGATTGGTGCAGTTGTGTTGTGGGCCATTTATGCCTTTGGCCTTGGCGACATGCCATTGGTCACCAAGCAATTGAATGAATCCTTGGTGACCACGGCCCAAATTATTTTTTTCCTGATGGGAGCCATGACGATTGTGGAGGTGGTTGACTCCCATGGCGGGTTTGAAATCATCACCTCGCGGATTCGTACCAAGCGTTTGTCCACGCTGATGTGGTTGGTAGGCACCCTCACTTTTTTTCTCAGTGCGGTGTTGGATAACCTGACAACAGCCATTGTGATGGTGTCATTGATGAAGAAATTGCTGTCCAAGCGCGAAGACAGGCTGGTGTTTGCCGGTGTCATCATCATTGCCGCCAATGCGGGTGGGGCTTGGTCCCCGATTGGCGACGTGACCACCACCATGCTGTGGATTGGCGGACAGATCACCGCCCTGGTCATCATGCAGAGTTTGTTTTTACCCTCGTTGGTAGCGGCATTGGTGCCTATGCTTTTTTTCTCTTGGAATATGCGTGGCGGCTTGGTTGAGTCGCCACAGACCCATTTAGCGTCTCAGGAAGATATGCATCCCCACGCCAAGTTGATGTTCTTTCTGGGTCTGGGTACATTGATTGCGGTACCCGTGTTCAAAACCTTGACAGGCTTGCCACCCTATCTGGCCATACTTTTGGGCTTGGGCTTGGTGTGGTTGGTAGGGGATTTGATACACAGGAACAAAGATGTCGATGAAAAACAGCATTTGACGTTGGCCAGTTCTTTGTCGCGCATCGACATGGGCTCATTGACATTTTTCATTGGGATTTTGCTCGCTGTTGCGACGCTGGAGCACTCCCATGTGCTGACTTCATTGGCCGATTGGTTAGACAAGGTTGTCGGACGGCAAGATGTGATTGTGGTCCTGATCGGTCTGGCCAGCGCTGTGGTGGACAACGTCCCGTTGGTGGCAGCGGCCATGGGCATGTACGACTTGGCCCAATACCCGCCCGACAGTTTCTTGTGGGAATTTTTGGCGTTTTGTGCGGGCACGGGCGGGTCGATTTTGGTGATCGGCTCTGCCGCAGGTGTGGCCGCCATGGGATTGGAAAAAATCAACTTTTTTTGGTATGTGAAGCACATCAGCGGTTTGGCTTTGGTGGGTTATTTCGCTGGCGCATTGCTCTACGTGATCCAATTCAACCTGACCCATTGAAACCCATGAAGCCTTCCATCATTGTTTCGCGCCCGATTTACCCAGAAGTCATTGAAAGACTGCGCACGCATTTCGATGTCACTGCACACCAGACCGACCCTGAGTGGACGCCACAGACGTGGACACAAGCGCTGTCACAACATGACGGCGCGCTCACCATGGGCATAGAACCGGTGAACGACACAGTGCTGGCTGCGTGCAAACGCTTGCGCATTTGTGCCAATTTGTCTGTTGGCTATAACAATTTCGATGTGCCTGCCATGACCCGTCACGGTGTATTGGCCACCAACGCCCCCGACGTGCTGACAGAGACCACTGCCGATTTTGGTTTTGCATTGCTGATGGCAGCCGCACGGCGCGTGACCGAAGCCGAGCGCTACATTCGAGCAGGTCAATGGCAAAAATGGACGCTGGACATGTTGCCCGGCATGGCGGTGCATGGCAGCACCTTGGGCATCATTGGCATGGGCCGAATTGGCCAAGCCATCGCCAAGCGCGGCGCGCTGGGTTTTGGCATGCGCGTGCTCTATCACAACCGAAGCCGTTTAAGCGCTGAGGCTGAAGCCGAATGCCGTGCCAGTTATGTTTCTAAACCATCACTGCTTCAAGAAGCTGACCATGTGGTGCTGGTGCTGCCTTACAGCCAAGCATCGCACCACACGATTGGCGCAGCGGAGTTGGCCTTGATGAAGCCCACGGCCACATTGGTGAACATTGCCCGAGGCGGTATCGTGGACGATGCTGCATTGGCCAAGGCGTTGCTAACCCGTCAGATTGCCGCAGCGGGGCTGGATGTGTTTGAAGGCGAGCCGTCGGTGCACCCTGATTTGCTGAAGGCCACCAATGTGGTGCTCACACCCCATATCGGCAGCTCCACCCGTGCCACCCGTTTGGCCATGGCCCATTTGGCGGCTGACAACTTGGTGGCATTTTTCGACAGCGGTACCGCTGTCACCCCACTCAACCCTGAAGTATTGACACGCCCATGATGTCCGATTGGTCTTATGTGATTGTCTTGGTCGTCATCATTGGCGCGGCTTTTTACGTCATGCGACGTTTCACCCATGCGCCATCCTCGGGCAACCAAGCCATGGAGCAGTTGGAAGAAAAATTAGAACGTATTTCGCGTGACATGCGTTTCGAAGTCAGTGAAAACTTGCGCGCTAACCGACAAGAAATGTCGCAAAGCATGGCGCAGTTTCAGCAAACCCTGACCGAGCAACTCTCGCTGATGCAGGCCAATCTCAACACCCAATTGCAGTCACTGTCCGAGGGCAATACGCGGCGCATGGCAGAGGTGCGCGAAACCTTGGACAAGCAACTGTCCAGCATGCAGCAAACCAATATCATCAAACTCGATGAGATGCGCAAGACGGTGGATGAAAAACTGCAAACCACCTTAGAAGCCAGACTCAATGAAAGCTTTAAATTGGTGGCTGATCGTTTGGATCAAGTGCACCAAGGCTTGGGTCAGATGCAAACCTTGGCGCAAGGCGTGGGCGATTTACAGCGCGTGTTGAGCAACGTCAAAACACGCGGCATTTTTGGCGAAGTGCAATTGCAGGCCTTGCTTGACCAAGTACTGACGATTGAACAGTACGGCAAACAAGTGGAAACCCGGCCACGCAGTAACCAGTTTGTCGATTTCGCCATCAAACTCCCGGGGCGCAGCGAAGATGGCCTGCCGGTCTGGTTACCGATCGATGCCAAGTTTCCACGCGAAGACTACGAACGTTTGTTAGAAGCACAAAACCGCTCGGATGCACCGGGGGCCGAAACCGCAGCCAAGGCCATGGAAGCGCGTATTCGGTTGGAAGCCAAAACCATCGCCGACAGTTATTTGTCGCCGCCGCACACCACCGATTTCGCCATTTTGTTTTTGCCGGTGGAAGGTTTGTATGCCGAGGTGCTCAGGCGTCCCGGGTTGATGGATGCACTTCAACGCGACTTCCGTGTGACCCTGGCCGGCCCCACGACTTTGCTGGCCATTCTCAACAGTTTGCACATGGGCTTTCGCACCTTGGCCCTTGAAAAGCAAGCGTCTGAAGTGTGGAAGGTGCTGGGGGCGGTCAAAACCGAATTTGAACGCTACGGTGAATGGGTGGCGAAAGTGCGCGAGCAGGTGCAAAAGGCCGCCGACACTTTGGACAAGGCCGATACGCGCAGCAAGCAAATGCGCCGTGCGCTCAAAGTGGTCGAAGCCTTGCCGGAGGCTGAAGCCTTGGTTCGGTTGCCGTTACAAGCCGATGACACTTCCGATGTGCTTGATCCGAATGACCCTGATTAGTTTGTGCATGAATTACCCCATAAAAAAACCGCCTGCACTTTAAGCACAGGCGGCTTATCGCAAGCCAACAGCGAAACCGTGTCAAACGCGCTTGCGGTACTCCGCGGTGCGGGTGTCGATTTCTACTTTGTCGCCTTGCGCCACAAAAATAGGCACGTTGATGTCAAAGCCGGTTGAAATTTTGGCGGGTTTCAACACTTTGCCGGAGGTGTCGCCTTTGACCGCAGGCTCGGTCCAGGTGATTTCACGCACCACGCTGGTGGGCAATTCCACGGAAATCGCTTTGCCGTCATAAAACACCACTTCGGCGGCCATGCCGTCTTCGAGGTAGTTGAGCGAGTCGCCCATGTTTTCGTTTTCTACTTCGTATTGGTTGAAGTCAGCATCCATCCAGACGTACATGGGATCGGCAAAGTAAGAATAGGTGCATTCTTTTTTGTCCAGCACAATTTGGTCCATTTTGTCGTCGGCTTTGAAAACCACTTCGGTGTTGAAGTTGGCGATCAGACTTTTGAGTTTCATGCGAACGGTGGCTGAGTTGCGACCGCCTCGGCTGTATTCGGTTTTCAAAACGACCATCGGGTCTTTGCCGTGCATGATCACGTTACCGGCGCGAATTTCTTGGGCTATTTTCATAATTGGGTTTAAGACTGAAGACAAAGCGTCTATTTTAGCCTTTGGCCGCCACAAAAGCCCTCAGCCGCTCGACCAGACCGGTTTGAAGCGACAGTTTCGTTCGGATGCCTTGGGCCCAATTCGCCCATTCAGCCAAGGCTGGCGGGGTGAGCTCGGGCAATGCCTCGGGTGTGTCGCTGTTCCATGCCTCATGCGCTTTCACCACCACGGCGGGTGCTTGTGTGCGCTGCAAAAACGCATGCAATTTCGGCCAATGCGCACCATCGTGTTGTGGGTAAATCTGCCACAGGAATGGTTTGCCTGCATGCATCGCGCGAACCAAGGAATCTTCGCCGCGCACCAAATTCAAGTTCATCGACGATAAAAACGCGTCGTAATCATCCTGCGACATGTGCGCCAAACATTTCACGGTGAGCAATTTGGCAGTGTCCGTGGGCAGTGTTTGCAAGGCAAGTTGTACCGTTTGGGTGGCGCGGCCTGCGGTCACACACAACTCAACTTGGGCCTGAAGTTGTGCCAGTTGCGATAGCCACAACGCCATGCCAGCGGGTTCGTAGCAAAACACGCTGATGCGCAATCTGTCGCTGAAAGATGCGGCAGCAGTGGAGTGAGGTGCGTTTTGCTGGGGCCCGCAGAGCAGCCCGCCGGTTTGTTCGTCCATGCCCGGGTAAAAAAACCATTTGGTTAGCCCCTTGGCCGGGCCACTGAGCAAAGGCGAGGGCAGGCCATGGTTGCGGCTGGCATGGGGTTCTGCGCTGAAATATTCCAGATTCACCCAGACGGGAGGACGGGCCGCTGCCGCCATGGCTGCTTGCCAAGCGCTGGGCAGCTCACAGCCAAAAGCCTCAATCACCACCTGCGGCAAGCTTTCAACCGGCACTTCGTCGTGCGCCAGAGGCCAAGCTTTGACCGCGACCTTCGTGTTGCCATGGGGCGCCATCCAGGCCAGCGCACGGGCGTCATCCACAAACAAAGTGACGGCTTGGCCGCTGCTCGCCAATTGCGTGGCCAAGCGCCAAGTAAACCCAATATCTCCGTGGTTGTCGATGACACGACAAAACACGGCCCAAGTCTTCTCATGGATTTCCCTTGTCACCGTGTTGTTTCTCTTGTCATTTTGGGTATGGGTTCATAGGATGTCACAGGCCTTTTCATTTCGGCTGGCCTGTCATCCACACAAGGACATTTTCATGACCAACCAACGTCGTCAATACTTGAAAGCCGCTGGCGCCCTCGGCGCTTTGTCACTGTTGCCCGCGATGCCCAGCGCATTTGCGTCAGAGAGCAAGCTTAAAGCCAGTGCAGATGCGATCTTAAAAGCCGCCACGGATGCTGGTGATGTGCCCGGCGTGGTGGCCATGGCCACCAACCGCAATGGCACGATTTACGAAGGTGCGTTTGGCACCCGCCAAGCGGGCGCGGACAACCCCATGACTGCCGACACGGTGGTGTGGATTGCTTCCATGACCAAAGCGCTCACCGGTGCAGCTGCCATGCAGCAAGTTGAACGCGGCAAGTTGAGTCTGGACGCTCCAGCGCACAAAATCCTGCCGCAACTCAAAGAGTCACGGGTGTTGACTGGGTTTGACGCCGCCGGCCAACCGGTGACCCGTCCACCCAAGCGCGATATCACATTGCGGCATTTGCTCACCCACACATCGGGCCATTCCTACGACATTTGGAATCCCTCCATCGGGCAATACATGAAAGTCAAGAACGTGCCTGGCATCATTTCCTGCCAAAACGCCGCGTTGACCACGCCGCTGGTGTTTGACCCGGGCGAGCGCTGGGAGTACGGCACGGGCATCGACTTTGCCGGCAAGATGGTCGAGACCGTCACTGGCCAAAAGTTGGGCCAGTACCTGCGCGACAACTTGCTCGCGCCACTGGGCATGAACAACAGCGCTTTCAAAATCAGTGCTGACATGCGTACACGTTTGTCGCGCATGCATGCCCGCACGCCCGATGGCTTGGTGCCGATTGAATTTGAAATTCCCCAAGAGCCAGAGTTTGAAATGGGCGGCGGCGGCATGTATTCCACCGTGGGCGACTACCTGAAGTTTGTCCAAATGCTGCTCAACGACGGCACAGGCAACGGCAACCGCGTGTTCAAAAAATCCACCGTCGATTTGATGACCAAAAATGCCATGGGCAAAACCCGCGTGACCATGCTCAAACCCGCTGGCGCAGGCTCCTCCAACGACGCAGAGTTTTTCCCCGGTCTGCCCAAGGCTTGGGGCTTGTCGTTCATGACCAACGAAGAAAAAGCGCCCACTGGACGAACCGCTGGTAGCGTGGCATGGGCTGGCTTGGCCAACAGCTACTACTGGATCGACCGCAAAAAAGGGGTGGGCGGCGTGCTCGCCACCCAAATCTTGCCGTTCGCCGATGTCAAAGCGTTGCCTTTGTTTTATGACTTCGAGACAGCGGTGTACAAATCCTTGGCGTGAGATTGCAAAGTAACCCACCCACGGGCCTGCGGGCCCGTTTTTTTTGAGCGTCTACACTTTGGGTTGGTGGCAAAAAATTCCAAGGAGACATCCATGCCCAAAGCGTACTTCATCAGCACTTACCAAGAAATCCACAACCCAGACGCGCTGGCCGCCTATGCCAAGTTGGCGTTGCCTGCGTTGACCACTGCCGGGGCCACATTTTTGGCGCGTGGCATGCCCGCCAAAGTCAAAGAAGGTGGCAAGATGCAACGCACCGTGTTGATTGAATTTGAAAGTTTGCAAGCGGCGTTAGATGCCTACGACAGCCCGGCTTACCAAGAGGCCATGGGTGAACTCGGCGACAACGCCGTGGTGCGAGACATCCGCATCATCGAAGGGGTGTGAGCGATGACGCAACTGAGTCAACGTGCATTGGGTCTGGGCACTGAAAACGCATTCGTGGTGTTGGCCGAGGTCAACAAGCTGATCCGTGAAGGCCGCGACATCATTTCCTTTTGTATCGGGCAACCCGATTTCCCCACACCTCAGCACATACAGCAAGCGGGTATCCAAGCCATCACAGGCGGCAAACACGGTTACACGCCTTCGGCCGGTATTCCTGAATTGCGCCAAGCCGCCGCCGATTACTTTGCCCGCACGCGTGGCATACAGGTGGATGCCGATGACGTGGTGGTCGGCGCCGGTGCCAAGCCGTTCATTGGCTACACCATCCAGTCGGTGACCGATTTTGGCGCGGGCGATGAAGTCATTTACCCGGTGCCGGGTTTTCCGATTTACGAATCGCAAATCAAAGCCAATGGCGCTGTGGGTGTGCCGATTTACTTGCGCGAAGGCCGTAATTTCAGTTTTGACCCCAAAGAGTTGGCCGCCAAAATCACACCGCGCACCAAGTTGTTGATTTTGAATTCGCCGCAAAACCCCACCGGCGGCATTTTGACCCGTGAAGATTTGCAAGCCATCGCCGACATCCTGCGCCAGCATCCGCACATATGGGTGTTTGCCGACGAGATTTACGGTCAACTGGTGTATGACGGTGAGTTCCATTCCATCGCTGCCATGCCGGGTATGCAAGAGCGCACCATTTTGTCGGACGGTTGTTCCAAGACTTGGGCCATGACCGGTTGGCGCTTAGGCTTTTGCGCCAACAAAAAGCTGGCACCGTATTTCACCAACTGGATCACCAACACCGAATCTTGCGCCTCGCACATCACGCAATGGGCTGGGGTGCAGGCTTTGAATGGGCCGCAAGACGACGCCCGCCACATGCGCGAGGTATTTTTAAGCCGTCGTGACCTGATCGTCGGCTTGTTGAACCAGCTGCCGGGTGTCAGTTGCAAAACACCGGGCGGTGCGTTTTATGCGTGGCCGAATGTGACCGAGGCCTGCCGTTTGACCGGTTGCGCCGATTCCGAGGTGTTTCGCAAACGCTTGTTGTTAGAAGCGGGTGTGGCGGTGTTGGCCGATATCCATTTCGGTCCGCGTGTGGACGGCGACGGCCAACATATTCGTTTCAGTTATGCCGCGTCGGATGAGGCTATCCAAGCCGGTTTGAAGCGCATGGCGGACTTCATCCACAAGAACCGCCGTACTTAATTCCGACAGTTTTAAAGTCATGCATGATCAGACTTTCTGGGATACCGAATTGAACCAAGGCACCAGTTGCTCTTCTGAAATTTTTCCAGCGGCAAGATCTCTGAATGTGGCGTAGAGCATTTCTTGGCTTGCCGCGACTTTCCAGCCATTCAGTGTCATGAACAACATGCTGACCACAAAAGCAACACGTTTGTTGCCGTCTATAAAAGGATGATTCTTTGCAATCGCGTAGGCATATGCGGCTGCTAAATCTGGTATGGAGAATTTGCCTTTGGCATAGAAAAAAGTGTTTTTAGGTTTTGCCAAAGCAGATTCAAGAAGTCCTGAATCACGAATACCAGCGTCGCCGCCGTGTTCAGCGATCTGACGTTTGTGTATCGCTTTGACTGATTCAGCCAATACCCAAATCGGCTCGGACATTTACTGAGCCAGTTTTTTCAAAACGTCACGGTTTTCCCGCATGATTTTTTCGGCAGCATCCATTTGGGCAGCGAACTCGGGGCAATACGAGGTGAGCTCAATGCCTTCAGGCGTTTCAACCACATACAAGGTGTCGCCTTTGTCCACGCGCAGTTTGGTCAGAATTTCTTTGGGAAGCACGACACCAACAGAGTTACCAATAGTGGTCAATTTGAGTGAGCTGATCATGAAAATTTTCTCCTTGAGCGAAATGTACAACATCCGTTATAACGGACATGGTCAAGGCCACCGTTTTTACATGGCTTTAAAACCTGTTGCTTCCTGTCTACGTTTTGGCGCATGGCCCAAAACCATAGGTCGCATGGTTTTGGCCAGTAAATCAGGGGAATTTCCAAAATAACTGATTATTCGGTGAATTTTTTCAATTAATCACCTGGCATTTATATAGTAATATATATTTATAAATTTATTATTTTGTAACAATTTTATTGAATTATTAAAAAATTTTTCTATACTTTTGTTCATGCCTGTTCTTTTAACCTCCTCAGGAGTTTGACACCATGACAAAACTGATTCTCAAAGCCGTTTCCTCTCCCAAATCTGCTGCCTCTTCAGCGGTTGACCAAGTTGTGGGTCAGGTTGACACTGCCTCAGGGGCGCAACGTCTCTCCATTTCTGCGCAAGCCAATACCCAGTACCGTCTGGTAGACAGCAAGACAGGGCAGGTCATCAAAAACCAAACCGTGTTGCGCAAAGGCAAGACTTTGCAAATCGAGGTCGAGGGCAAGAATTTGGTGGAGCTGGACAATTTCTTCCCCAACGAAGCCAGCGATGCTGCACCTCAGGCGCCAAGCGCTACCTATCTGGTAGATACCAGCGCCACCGCCGAGCCTTCTTACGGCGCGGTGTCCGCCCAATCTCCGGCAGGAGACATGGTTGGTGAGTCTTCGGTGATGTGGACCCCCGGCATGCCAGCCTTGCCCTTATCAGAGCCTGTGGCGTTTGGTGC
>SXWY01000157.1 GCA_005789825.1 Burkholderiales bacterium
CCACTTTATTGGCTTGTTGGGCAGCGTGCAAATCCGGGTTGGCGGCTTTGGTCAATTGTTCGAACACAAAGAAATAAGTGAGCACAGCCAGCAAACAACCCAGCATGATGATGGGCTTGCGACCGACTTTGTCAGACAAAGCGCCAAAAAAGATGAAGAAAGGCGTACCAATGATCAGCGATGCCGCGACAAACAAATTGGCAGTCGCGCCATCTACCTTCAGCGCTTGCGTCAAGAAGAACAACGCATAGAACTGGCCGGTGTACCAAACCACCGCTTGGCCAGCGGTCAAGCCAATCAAGGCCAAGATCACGATCTTCAAATTTTTCCATTCGCCGAACGATTCAGACAGCGGCGCTTTAGAGGTTTTTCCTTCGGCTTTCATCTTGGTGAATGCAGGCGATTCGTTCATGGACAAACGGATGTAAACCGACACACCCAACAAAACAATGGACAGCAAGAAAGGAATGCGCCAGCCCCATGCTTCAAACGCTTCTTCACCCATGGCAGTTCGGGTTCCCAAAATCACCAGCAAAGACAAAAACAAACCCAGGGTCGCGGTGGTTTGTATCCACGAGGTGTAAGCGCCACGTTTGCCATGCGGTGCGTGCTCAGCCACATAGGTGGCGGCGCCACCGTACTCACCGCCCAAGGCCAACCCTTGCAGCAAGCGCAAAGCAATCAAAATGACCGGCGCGGCGACCCCAATGCTGGCGTAGGTCGGCAAAATACCCACGATGAAGGTGGACAAGCCCATGATCAAAATGGTCACCAAGAAGGTGTATTTGCGCCCGATCATGTCGCCCAAGCGGCCAAAGAAAATGGCACCGAACGGTCGCACAATGAAGCCCGCGGCAAACGCCAGCAACGCAAAAATGAAGGCCGAGCCCTGGTCCAATCCGCTGAAAAACTGTTTGGCAATGATGGCGGCGAGTGAGCCGTACAAATAAAAGTCATACCACTCGAACACTGTGCCCAGTGACGAGGCAAAAATGACTTTCTTTTCTTCCGCCGACATGGGTCGGTCTTCATGCACGATGGCCATGGTGTCTCCTTGGGTTTGCCCACTGAATGGGATTTGTGGTCATTTTGTTTGACAGTACTTGCCAGCGACTGACACAAAACTGAACACGGGCTGACAACCCTAGGGCAAACCCTTGCGGCCTATTTCACGATGCGATTTTTCAGCGTTTGCGTTGAATGCCTGCCGGTAAATTTACCGCCGCTGCCCACGCTGGGCTGCGGTACCAATCGTCGCCCTGTAAATACTCGCGCAGCATGGGCAGCGCGTCCAAACCCCAAAACATTTCACCATCCGCTTGGATACTGGGCACACCAAACACGCCATCGGCAATCGCTTGTTCGGTGTTGTGGCGCAATTGGTCTTTGACCTCTTCTGCGTCGGGAGCGCGAGCGGGTTGCAAGCGTTGGGTCAATTCGGCCAAACGTTCCGGATCGGTCGGGTCCAAACCACCACACCACACATGCTTGAATACTGCTTCACACACATGCCGGTTAGGTTGTCCATTGGGGTCGCAGGCAATCGCCAAGCGCAACAGCGGCAAGGGGTTGAAAGGATGCGCAGCAGGCAATTGCAGATCCAAACCTTGTTGTTTGGCCAACCACAGCGACTGGCGATAAGTCCATTCGCGTTTGCCAACCACTTCGACCGGTCCCAATTGCCCGTGGTGTTTCAACAAACCGCCAAACAACACCGGTTGGTAACGGACTTGGTAACTCAAGCCTTGCAAAGTGCGCGGCAATTGGTCGAATGCCAAATACGCATACGGGCTGATCACATCGAAATAAAACGTCAGTTGGTGCATATCAGTCCCCGTTGAAATGTTGCGCAATCCGTTGTCCCAATCGCTGCCAGATTTCGCGTTGTTGCGCAGGTGTGCTCATGCCCCAACGCGCGATTTCATCGATGCTGCGCAAGCACCCAAGGCATTCATCGCGTTCGGTATGCATGGTGCACACCGACACACAGGGTGATGCCAACATTTGGTCTGCTGGCGCGAACTGCACCGCTTGCCAACGCTGTCGCAATGCTTGCCAAGGGGTGGGTAATGGCGCCATGAAAAATTCCTGTCATTCGGTTGTCAAACGCAACAAAGGTGCACCCTCGGCCACTTGGTCACCGGGTGCGTACAGCAACTCTGCCACCGTGCCAGCCGCTGGTGCAGCCACGGTGTGCTCCATCTTCATGGCTTCCATCACGGCCAAGGCTTGGCCAGCGGCCACTTTTTCGCCAACGGTCACAGCAAACGACAGCAGCTTACCCGGCATGGGCGCGGTCAAATTGCCGCTGGCCACAGTGTCTTGCGAAGCATGTGCCAGCGGATCGATACGCGTCAAACACACTTCACCCGCCTGTGCAAACACATGGCTGTCTTGGCCGTGGCGGTAGACGTGGCAGCGCAAAGATTGACCACCCCAATGCCATTGAAGTGGTCCGGCTTCATCGGTCCAATCAAAAGCCGCCTCTTGGTCGGCCATCCGCAGTGTCATGCCGCCACGCACTGTGCGCGTCAACACGGCTGGGTAAGCCGCCCCTTGGCAGTGAAATACAAATTGTCGACGCGATTGCCCTTGCAGCAACCAATCGTTGCGCATAGCCCAAGGGTCCGTCCAACCCACGCTGGGTGGCTGCTCTGCGCGCAATTGGGCCGCCACAGCAGCCGCCACAGCATGCGTGATGGGCAAGCCGGTTTGGCCGAACAACTGCGCGTGTTCGCGCGTGATCAAAGCTGTGTCGAGCTGCGCATGTGCAAATGCATCGGTACGCAATAGGCGGCGCAAAAAAGCCACGTTGTTTTGCACGCCAGACACATGCAATTGAGACAAGGCCTGATCCAAGCGGGCCAATGCCTGCTCTCGCGTTTCACCATGCACAATCAGTTTGGCAATCATCGAGTCGTAATGCGGACTGATGCTGTCGCCTTCTCGCACCCCGCTGTCCCATCGAACCGGCGACACACAAAAGCGGCTGGCTGGCGGCGCTTTCAACACATGCAGGTGACCGATGGCAGGTAAAAAATCATGGTCCGGTGTTTCGGCACAAATACGCGCTTCGATCGCATGGCCGTTGACATGGACTTGGGCTTGCGTCCATGGCAAAGGCTCGCCGCAGGCAATACGCAATTGCCATTCCACCAAATCCAAACCGGTGACTGCTTCGGTGACGGGGTGCTCGACTTGCAAACGGGTGTTCATTTCCATGAAGAAAAATTCCATGCCCTGTTCAGATTGCTCAACGATGAATTCCACCGTTCCGGCACCGACATAGTTCACCGCTTTGGCCGCCGCTATCGCTGCTGCACCCATGCGCTCGCGCATGTCGGCAGACATGCCAGGTGCCGGTGATTCTTC
>SXWY01000158.1 GCA_005789825.1 Burkholderiales bacterium
GAAGGCGTGATCATCGAAGAAAACTCGGTCATCTCCATGGGCGTGTACATCGGGCAAAGCACGAAAATTTACGACCGTGCCACGGGTGAGG
Organism: Burkholderiales bacterium; assembly: GCA_005789825.1. GTDB lineage: Bacteria > Pseudomonadota > Gammaproteobacteria > Burkholderiales > Burkholderiaceae_C > Limnohabitans. Next base: position 92 of record SXWY01000158.1, read on the forward strand.
TCACTTATGGACGCGTTCCTGCCGGTTCGGTGGTCGTATCTGGTAACTTGCCCAGCGCAGACGGCAAATACAGTTTGTACTGCGCGGTGATCGTCAAACGTGTCGACGCGCAAACCCGCGCCAAAACCAGCCTGAACGATTTGTTGCGCGATTGAGCATGTCGCCAACACTTGACCTGGTTGAACAACTGATTGCCTGTCCTTCGGTCACACCGAAGGACGCGCAATGTTTGTCGTGGATTGAGCAGCGCTTGAAGCGGATGGGGTTTGTGTGTGAGCGCATGGACCAAGGCCCTGCCGATGCCATGGTCAGCAATTTATGGGCGATCAAGCGCAGTCCATCGCCCCAAGCCAAAACCTTGGTGTTTGCAGGTCACACCGACGTGGTGCCAACCGGCCCTTTGGATAAATGGCACAGCGATCCCTTCACACCGACGCACCGCGAAGGCAAATTGTTTGGCCGTGGCGCCAGCGACATGAAAACTTCCTTGGCCGCCATGGTGGTTTCTGCTGAAGAATTTTTCAAAGAACGCGAGCATGCAGATTTTTCTTTGGCCTTTTTATTGACCAGTGACGAAGAAGGTCCGTCGGTAGATGGCACGGTCAAAGTGGTGGAAACTTTGAAAGCACGCGGTGAACCTTTGCACTGGTGCATTGTGGGAGAACCCACATCTGTCAACCGCATCGGTGACATGGTGAAAAACGGCAGACGCGGCACTTTGAGCGGAAAGTTGCGCGTCATTGGCATGCAAGGTCATATCGCCTACCCGCAACTTGCCCGCAACCCCGTGCATCAATTGGCGCCTGCATTGGCTGAGTTAACCGCTATCGAATGGGACAAGGGCAACGATTACTTCCAACCCACCAGCTGGCAGGTGAGCAATATCCATGCAGGAACGGGTGCCAACAATGTTATTCCCGGCGAAGTACTCGTCCATTTCAATTTCCGCTTTAGCACCGAATCCACTGCCGATCAATTGAAAAGCAGATTAGAAGAAGTTCTCCATCGCCATCGGTTGGAGTTTCATCTTGAGTGGACTTTAGGTGGACTTCCATTTATCACCACACCCGGCGAATTGCTGGAAGTGGTGCAATCGGCGATTTCCCATTGCACGGGCATACACCCTGAACTCTCCACCACAGGAGGTACCAGTGATGCGCGATTCATTGCGCAAATTTGCCCGCAAGTGATTGAATTTGGCCCACCCAATGACAGCATCCACCAAATCAATGAATTTGTACGCGTGGCAGATATTGACACGCTGAAAAATATTTACCTCGACATACTTAAGCGGTTAGAAGAACATTCACGCAGCCATGGCCAGTCATGACGCCAGCTGAGTTGATTGATGAATGCGCCGCCAAATTGAGACAAGCTGGCGTGTCTTTTGGCCAAGGCACTCTGTATGCAGAAGACGAAGCTGCTTGGCTGGTGTTGTGGAGTATGGGCTTATCACTTGACACAGACACATCGCTGTTGGTTGATGCAGTGACAGAGCAGCAGTTGGTTGTAGTTTTGGATTTGCTCAACAAACGCATACAAACCCGCCAACCTCTGGCCTATCTCACCGGCGAAGCATGGTTGCAAGGCGTGTCATTTCATGTAGATCACCGCTGCCTGATTCCGCGCAGCTTGATTGCCGAGACGATTGTCCACGGCAGTTTTGACCCCTGGTTGTCACCCAACAGCACCCAAGCATTAGATCTGTGCACAGGCGGCGCCAGTTTGGCCGTGCTGCTGGCATTGGCGTATCCGCAATTGCATATCGATGCATCGGACATTTCAAGCCAAGCCTTGGAAGTCGCTCAGATCAATATTGATAGGCATGGATTGCAAGACCGTATCCACGCGTTTGTCAGCGACGGTTTGCAACATATCAAAGGGATGTATGACTTGATTGTTTGCAACCCGCCTTATGTCAATGCACTAAGCATGAACGCGTTGCCTGCTGAATTCAAAGCCGAACCCTCGTTGGCGCTGGCCGCAGGAGCAGACGGCATGGATTTCATTCGCCATCTTGTCAAAGACGTGGCGAACCACATGACAAACAACGGAATACTCGTGCTTGAAATTGGGCATGAAATCCATCACTTTCAACATGCATTTCCCCATGTCGAACCCATGTATTTGTCGACCAGTGCAGGTGATGAACACGTACTGTTGATCACCAAACAGGCCTTACAAACATGATCACGCTGAAAAATATTTCCCTCAGACGAGGTACCAAACTGCTGCTCGACCAAGCATCCGTCACGCTCAACCCAGGTGAAAAAGTAGGCTTGGTCGGTAGAAACGGTGCGGGCAAATCCAGCTTATTTGCATTGCTCAATCGCAGTTTGCAAGAAGATTCCGGCGAATTCCACATACCCACGCAATGGCGCATGGGCCAAGTCTCGCAAGACATGCCAGAAACCACACAAAGTGCGACCGAGTTCGTGATCGATGGCGACACGGCCTTGCTGTCGGCTCGCAGCGAAGTCACCGCGGCAGAAGACAGCAACGATGGTGAACGCATGGCAAACGCTTACATGGCTTTGTCCGATGCGGGTGAGCACGATGCACCCGCCAGAGCGCAATCTTTGATTTTGGGTCTGGGCTTCAAAACCAGCGAATTGGACAACCCGGTCAACAGTTTTTCCGGTGGCTGGCGAATGCGATTGCAACTGGCGAGGGCATTGATGAGCCCCTCTGATTTGCTGTTGCTGGACGAACCCACCAACCACTTGGATTTAGATGCCTTGGTTTGGCTGGAAAGCTGGCTCAAGCGCTATGAAGGCACCTTGCTGGTTATCAGCCACGACCGTGAATTTTTAGATGCAGTCACCAATGTCACACTGCATATTGATGGCGCGAAGTTGATGCGCTACGGTGGCAACTACAGCAAATTTGAAGACATGCGTGCCGAACAAATGAATCTTCAACAAAATGCGTTTGCCAAGCAGCAAGACAAAATTGCGCACTTGCAAAAATTCATTGCACGTTTCAAAGCCAAGGCCAGCAAAGCCAAACAAGCACAAAGCAGGGTTAAAGCGCTCGAGCGAATGGAAAAAATTGCACCGCTGCTCAGCGAAGCCGATTTTCAATTTGAATTCAAACTTCCTGCCCATTTGCCCAATCCCATGCTCTCAATGCAGAATGTGAGTTTTGGATACCCGTCGACTGAAACGCCCAACCACTCACCCACTGTCATCGTGCGAAACATCAGCCGGTCTGTTTTGGCTGGTCAACGCATTGGCATTTTGGGTGCGAATGGCCAAGGCAAATCTACCGTTGTCAAAACCATCGCACGCAGTCTGCAAGCTGTAGCCGGTGAGATCACGGAAGGCAAAGGTCTGAATATCGGTTACTTTGCTCAGCAAGAATTGGATGTCTTGCAACCCGCCGACAATCCGCTGGACCACATGATTGCCCTCGCCAAGCGATTGACACAAAACAGTTTGTTGACGGGTCAAGCCACGCGTGAACAAGATTTGCGCAGTTTCCTGGGCCAATTCAATTTCAGCGGAGACATGGTCAAACAAACCGTTGGCAGCATGAGTGGTGGCGAAAAAGCGCGACTGGTGCTGTGCATGTTGGTGTGGCAAAGACCCAACCTGTTGCTGTTGGATGAACCCACGAACCACCTGGATCTGGCCACCCGAGAAGCGTTGTCAGTGGCTCTTAACGAGTTTGAAGGCACCGTGATGTTGGTCAGCCATGACCGTGCGTTATTGCGGGCAGTGTGTGATGAGTTTTGGATGGTCAGTCGTGGCGGTATTTCACCTTTTGATGGTGACTTGGATGACTACCAACGGTTTTTATTAGACGAAGCCAAGCGCCTCAAAGCGATGGCTTCTGTCACGCCTACTCTGGTTTCCCCATCTGTCGATAAACCTGTAGAAAAAGCGACTACGCCTAAATCGCCGGTGCCCTCGTTGAAAAACTTGCAAAAAGAATTGCAGCAGGTGGAAACCCAAATGCAATCGCTGGAAACACAACGACACGAATTACACGCGCAACTGGCAAGTGCCCAGATATCCGTCGCAGATTTGGCATCACACGGTAAAAGGCTCAAGCTAATTGAAGAAGAACTGCCTTCACTAGAAGCCCGGTGGCTGGAACTGACAGAGCTACTGGAAGGGACAGTGGCTGCCAAATAAAAAAACCAGTTCGGCTTGAACTGGTTTTTTGTATGAGGGTGGTAGGACGTACAAGATTCGAACTTGTGACCAACGGATTAAAAGTCCGC
>SXWY01000159.1 GCA_005789825.1 Burkholderiales bacterium
AGCGCTTGGGGTTTCACATCAGCAAATGCTCACCTGCATTGTCGCCGCCCAAGATGACGTAATTCACTTTGCGTACATCCATCAGTTTGGTGCCGCCCGCATAAGAGATAGAGCTTTGTAAATCCTGCTCCATCTCAATCAAGGTGTCGGCCAATCGGCCTTTGATGGGTTCCAAAATGCGCTTTCCCTCGACATGCTTGTATTCGCCCTTATTGAAGTCAGAGGCCGAGCCGTAATATTCCTTGAACAGCCTGCCGTCGACCTCAACCGTCTGGCCCGGGGATTCTTCGTGACCGGCCAACATTGAGCCGATCATCACCATGGAGGCACCGAATCGGATGCTTTTGGCGATGTCGCCGTGTTCGCGAATGCCGCCGTCCGCAATGATGGGCTTGGTCGCCACGCGTGCGCACCATTTGAGCGCTGAGAGTTGCCAGCCGCCCGTGCCAAAACCGGTTTTGAGCTTGGTGATACAAACCTTGCCGGGGCCAATGCCAACCTTGGTCGCGTCCGCGCCCCAAGTTTCTAGATCAATCACCGCCTCAGGCGTGCCGACATTGCCCGCAATGACAAAAGCGCTTGGCATGTGTTCCTTCAGATGGGCAATCATCCGTTGCACATTGTCCGAATGACCATGCGCGATATCGATGGTGATGTACTCTGGCGCCAAGCCCTCTGCTCGCCACGCACTGACGGTGTCGTAATCGGCTTGCTTTACACCCAGTGACACAGATGCATACATGCCCTTGGCCTTGCAATCGCGCACAAACTTGAGGTTGTCCAGATCAAACCGGTGCATCACATAAAAATAACCGTTCGAGGCCAGCCATTCGCAAATGCTTTCATTCACCACGGTTTTCATATTGGCGGGAACCACGGGGAGGCGAAATGTGTACTTGCCTAAAGTGACGCTGGTGTCACATTCAGAGCGACTTTGCACGCGGCATTTGCGCGGGAGCAAGAGAATATTGTCGTAATCAAAAATTTCCATGAACCAGGCTCCAGAGAGAAAAAGAGGAGAGCGCTTGGCCTGGCCGGTTAATGCAACCGGACGCAAGAATCTTGGGCCCGGTGATTGATTCTACGCAGGTTGCCTGACCCCGTGGACAAGGTGTGTCAGAGACTGCGACATGTCACCGCTGCTCATGACAGCGTGGCCTCTATGCGACTCAAGGCATCGTCAATAACCAAAGCTGGTGCACGTTCAATTTTTTTCGCCTGCCGTGCTGCTAAGTCGAGCATGCGGATTTTGTTGACCAGCACAACGCCTTGGGTTTTGCACCCGCTGCCCGTCAGAGTGACGGCAAAACCGGCGTAGCGGGCATGGTCGCCGCCTTGTGAAATCGGGGCAACCAACACATCGCCTAGGCGGTTGAAATTTTTGGTGGTCAATACCAATGCGGGGCGGGTGCCGCGTTGCTCGTGGCCAAGTACCGGGTCCAGCGGCACACTGACTATGTCTCCTCGATCAAACACCGCCATCACCATACCTCCTGACCAGCGGGCTTGGACTGATCCCACAGCCTCATGTCTGCAGGAGGCGCAGCTTTGGGGTCGCATTGGGCAATCAGATCAGCTAAATGGTGTTTGCGTTTGTGCTCCAACACCACTTTGCCATCAGCGGTGGTGGACAGTCTGAGAGGCTGTCCGGCTTTCATACCCATGTCACGCAGCACTGGCGGTGGCAGTATCAAAGCAGTGCTGTTACCCATTTTCTTCAGTATGACTTCCATCTTCTCGGCCTTTCTCTACCTAAATGAGTTTAGAGGGGAAATTTCATGATGTCAAACATTGTTGTACATCGAATTGTTTTAAGTTGTTTCCTACAATCGGCAAATGCTCACAGGCCTTTCCCCCGATTTATCCTCTCCCTTGTTACAAGGCCTCAACCCAGAGCAGCAAGCCGCGGTGGTTTTGCCAGCGCATCATGCGTTGATATTGGCCGGCGCCGGTTCGGGTAAGACCCGGGTGCTCACTACCCGCATTGCCTGGTTGTTGCAAACCCGTCAGGTGTCGCCAGGCGGTTTGATTGCCGTGACCTTCACCAACAAAGCCGCCAAAGAGATGCTCACGCGCTTGAGTGCCATGCTGCCGGTGAACGTGCGCGGCATGTGGATCGGCACGTTCCATGGTTTGTGCAACCGCTTTTTGCGCGCCCATTGGAAGCTTGCGAACTTACCGCAGACCTTCCAAATACTCGATACCCAAGACCAGTTGTCTGCGGTCAAGCGATTGCTCAAGCAATTCAACATTGATGATGAACGCTTTCCACCCAAGCAGGTGCAATGGTTCATTGCTGGATGCAAGGAAGAGGGTTTGCGCCCCAAAGATGTGGTCGTGCGAGACGCTGAAACCCGCCAAAAGGTGGAGCTCTACCAACTCTATGAAGACCAATGTCAACGCGAAGGTGTGGTGGATTTCGGCGAGTTGATGTTGCGCAGTTACGAGTTGTTGCGCGACAGCGATGCCCTCAGAGCGCATTACCAAGAGAGGTTCAAACATATTTTGATCGACGAGTTTCAAGACACCAACCGGCTGCAATACGCTTGGATCAAACTCTTGTGTGGCTCGCAAAGCGCGGTGATGGCGGTGGGCGACGATGACCAAAGCATTTATGCATTCCGTGGCGCACGCGTGGGCAATATGGCGGATTTTGTGCGTGAGTTTGAGGTTCAGCACCAAATCAAACTTGAGCAAAACTACCGCAGCCACAGCCATATTCTGGACACAGCCAATGAGCTGATTCGGCACAACAAAACCCGTCTTGGGAAAAACCTGCACACCACCCAGGGCGCAGGCGAGCCGGTCCGAGTCATGGAGTCGCCAGGCGACTTGGCAGAAGCCCAGTGGCTCGTGGAAGAAATCAAGCAATTGCTGCGCGATGGCCGCGACGGTGATGGCAGCAGAGGCGTGGCTACACGCAGTGAAGTCGCTGTGCTCTACCGCAGCAACGCACAAAGCCGCGTGATTGAAACCGCATTGTTCAATGCGGCCATGCCTTATCGCGTGTACGGTGGGCTGCGCTTTTTTGAGCGCGCTGAAATCAAACACGCGCTGGCGTATTTGCGGCTGTTGGAAAACCCGCGTGACGACACCAGCTTCATGCGCGTCGTCAATTTCCCGCCGCGTGGCATAGGAACTCGCAGCATTGAACAATTGCAAGATGCTGCCCGTGCCAGCGGCTGTGCTTTGCATGATGCGGTCAGTTTGATCGGGGGCAAAGCCGGTGCCAATATTTCTGCGTTTGTCGCCAAGCTCGATGTGTTGCGGGAGCAAACCCAAGGACAAACCTTGCGTCAAATCATTGAGCTGGTGTTGGACCACAGCCGGTTGATTGAACACTACCAAGCCGAGCGTGAAGGCGCGGACCGGGTGGATAACTTACAGGAATTGGTCAACGCCGCAGAAAGTTTTGTGACGCAAGAAGGCTTTGGCAAAGACGCGGTGGCGTTGCCGGTGGATGAAGCGGTGCAAAGCCAAGCGGAATTTGCCGCAGCTCAAGCCCTGCTTGCGGGTGCATCTTTGCAACCCAACGCTGAAACGGGTGAAACACTGTCGCCCTTGGCCGCGTTTCTCAGCCACGCAGCCCTTGAAGCTGGAGACAACCAAGCGCAAGCCGGTCAAGACGCGATCCAACTGATGACGGTACATGCGGCCAAGGGCTTGGAATTTGATTGCGTGTTCATCACTGGTTTGGAAGAAGGCTTGTTTCCCCATGAAAACGCGATGAGCGATTTTGAAGGGCTGGAAGAAGAAAGGCGCTTGATGTATGTGGCCATCACACGGGCGCGCAAACGTTTGTACCTCAGCCATTCGCAAACCCGAATGCTGCACGGACAAACCCGCTACAACATCAAAAGCCGCTTCTTTGATGAAATGCCCGAACACACGTTGAAATGGTTGACACCCAAAATCGGTTTGCAAGCGCCTGCCATGTGGGGCAGCAGGCCTGCTGGTTTTGGCAACAAAGACGCAGGGCGTGCAGGTTTTTTCACTCCCGCTCCGCCTGCTGTGCCGCAACGCAACGCCCCCGCTGCCAGTGGCCCCAACGCTTGGGTGCGCAGTGGGTTGCAAGTGTTTCATGCCAAGTTTGGCGAAGGCACGGTGGTGTCGATGGAGGGCTTGGGCGAAGACGCACGTGCCCAAGTGAAATTCAATCGGCACGGGGTGAAATGGCTGGCCTTGTCGGTGGCCAAACTGACACCGGTTTGAAGCCTTAGGCTTCTAAGGGTTCGCTGATGAAACAGTCTCGAAAACTGTAATAGCTGGAAGAGAAAAACATGGCTGCAAGCATCAGCATGGCGGGCAGCATGAGCACCATGGAGAGCTGGCCATCTTCAAACACCAAGCTGATCAAGCTCAGCACCAAGCTGGTAGTTAGAAAAATACTGGCCCATGTCAGACCAAACATAGCAAAGGCACGCCAGTTGGCCCAGCATGCCATGAAGCTGAAAAAAATACTTTTGACCAGAGGTTGTGCATGCCAATGGATCAAAGCGGGGGCATGCCAAAAAAGCGTTGACAGTGGCAAGTACAGCAACAAACAAAACAAGGCTGCAGACTGAAAATCTTCGTCGATCACCGTGTCTTGGTTGAGCCCATCGCCGCCCATGTACATGCGTGCAAATTCACCGTCGTCAAACACAGACGACAAGACCAATACAAAACAAAACAACAAGGCGTAAAGAAATCCCAACATCACCATTTTTTTGGATTGTGTCGCCCCCTGTCTGAAGCCGATGACCAATATGGTGGGCATAGGAAAGCGCGCCAAGTCTGCCTCGCGGGCGGCAGCCATCAAACCCAAAGAGGCCACGGGAATGAACATCAAGCCCAGAAAACTTCCGCCATACGACAGCAGCGATGTCATGGAAGCAATCGCCATGAACAATAGGAACAAACCGCTGAGGGCCAAGGGCTGTCGCCAAAAATTGCGAATGCCTTGCCTGACCCACAGCGAACCAGTACGGGCTTTGACAACATTGAGTTTCATAGGTCAGAGTGTGACAGGGTCATGCAATCTTTGTGTAAGAACACGCTCAAAGTGCGTGGGATCGTGGGGTTGCAACATGCTGGCTTGGCGCGGCAAATAAAAATCCCACAAGCGTGAAATCCAAAAACGCAATGCTGCAGCGCGCAGCATGGGATTGAACAAGTCGCGTTCGCAGGCGTTCAATGGCCGCACCGATTGGTAAGCCCCAAGCAAGGCATGCAGCCTTTCTGGGTCCATTTCACCGGTTTGCAATTCGATGCACCAATCGTTGATACAGACCGCTAAATCGAACAACCAATGGTCACAACCTGCGAAATAAAAATCAAACACACCGGTGAGTTGGTCGCCGTCAAACATCACGTTGTTGCGAAATGCGTCGGCATGCACAGGCCCGCTGGGCATGCCCGCGTAGGCAGACAAACTGCTGACATGGTTTTGGTAAGACATCTCGTGTGTCAGCAATCGGTGTTGTGCGGGTGAGAGAAATGGCAACACAGCAGGCACGGTGTCGTTCCACCAAGCCAATCCGCGCAAATTGGTTTGAAAACGGTCAAAGTCGCGTGCAGCCAGATGCATTTGCGCCAAGGTTTGGCCCATGGCGGCACAGTGTGTTGCCGTGGGTTGCAATTCGGATTGACCGTTTAAGCGGTTGACCACCGCAGCCGGTTTGTTGAGCAAGCTGAGCAAAATATCGCCATGCTGGTTGGACTGGGGGTCGGGCACGGGAATGCCGCGCGCCGCCAAGTGCTTCATCAGGTACAAGTAAAAAGGCAGCTGTTCGTGGTTGAGCCGCTCGAACAGCGTCAGAACGTATTCACCATGGTCGGTGGTCAGAAAATAGTTGGTATTTTCAATGCCGCTGCTGATGCCTTGCAATTGCACCAATTCACCGATGGACAACTGGCTCAACAATGCTCGGGCTTGCTGCTCGGAGACTTCGGTGAAAACGGCCATGGCAAAAGTGAGAACAGCTCGGGCAAAAATGAAGAATGGATTGTAGGCACAATCGCAGTCATGCAAGACACACCTACTTTACTGCTGGTAGATGGTTCCAGTTACCTTTACCGCGCTTTTCACGCCATGCCCGATTTGCGCGCAGATCGCAATGACCCCAACAGCCAAGCCACTGGGGCGATACGCGGCATGGTCAATATGCTGACCAGCCTGCGCCGTGACTGGCCCACCGCGCATGCGGTGTGTGTGTTTGATGCCAAAGGCCCGACATTTCGCGATGCCATTTATCCTGAATACAAGGCCACGCGCTCACCCATGCCAGACGACTTGCGCAGCCAAATCGAGCCCATCCACCGGTTGGTCAAATTGATGGGCTGGCCATTGCTCGATGTACCGGGCGTGGAGGCCGACGATGTGATTGCCACGCTGGCGCATGTGGCCGCGGAACAAGGCATGCAAGTGGTGGTCTCCAGCGGCGACAAAGATTTGAGCCAGTTGGTGAATGAACGCATCACCATCATCGACACCATGAACGGCAAAAAACGCGATGTTGCGGGTGTCACCGAGGAGTTTGGGGTGCCCCCGCGTCTGATGATCGATTACCAGACGCTGGTGGGTGACACGGTGGACAACGTCCCCGGCGTGGCCAAGGTGGGCCCCAAAACCGCCGCCAAATGGTTGATGGAATACGGCTCTTTGGATGCATTGCTGGAACATGCCCACGAGATCAAAGGGGTAGCGGGCGAAAACCTGCGCCAAGCGCGCGAATGGTTAGCCACCGGTCGGCAATTGGTCAGCATGAAAACCGATTGCGATTTGCGCGAGTACCTACCCGGTTGGCCGCAGTTCGACAGCATTTTGGTGCAACCCGTCCAAGAAGCAGAACTGCTTGAGTTTTATCGCCAATACGGATTCAAAGGTTTGGTGACTGCCATGTCGTCAGACACGCCGCAGCCTCGCGCCGCCGCAACGGCACACACCGGTGGTGGTGTGGGTGAGGTTGGTGTGTTGTTCGATACACCCGCACCGGTTTTCCAAATGCCGGTGAATTACGAAACCGTGCTCACCTGGGACAGCTTTGAGCGCTGGTTGGATGTGTTGCAACACGCAGCGTTGGTGGCGCTGGACACCGAGACCACATCGTTGGTGGAAATGCAAGCGCAGTTGGTGGGCATCAGCGTGTGTGTGGCCACAGGACAGGCTGCCTACATTCCATTGGCGCATAACGCCGCAGATGCGCCTGCGCAATTGCCTTTGCAAGACGTGTTGCAAAAGCTCAAGCCTTGGTTGGAAGACGGCAGCAAACACAAACTGGGTCAGCATGTGAAATACGACCGCCATGTGTTTGCCAACCATGGCATTGAAGTGCAAGGCTATGCACACGACACCATGCTGCAGAGTTATGTGCTGGAAGTGCACAAGCCTCACAGTTTGGAAAGTCTGGCCGACAGGCACTTGGGCCGCAAAGGACTGTCGTATGAAGACATGTGCGGCAAGGGCGCACACCAGATTTCTTTCTCACAAGTCGATGTAGAAAAGGCCTCTGATTACGCTTGTGAGGATGCAGATTTCACTTTGTCGGTACACCAACGGTTGTGGCCGTTGGTGCAAGCCGATGAAAAATTGAATTTTGTCTACCAGTTGGAAATGCAAAGCAGCGAAGCGCTCTACCGCATCGAAAGAAATGGGGTGTTGATCGATGCGCCTACGCTGGCCGCGCAAAGCCACGAATTGGGCTTGCGCATCATGCAACTTGAAGAAGAGGCGTATGCCATCGCCGGTCAGCGATTCAACTTGGCCTCACCCAAACAGCTGGGAGAAATATTTTTTGACAAGCTCGGTTTGCCGGTGGTGAAAAAAACCGCCACCGGTGCCCGCAGCACGGACGAAGAGGTGCTGGAGAAATTGGCAGAAGACTACCCGTTGCCCAAGAAGATTTTGGAGCACCGTTCTCTGTCCAAACTCAAAGGCACCTACACCGACAAATTGGCGCAATTGGCGATGCCGCAAACCGGCAGAGTTCATACGCATTACGCGCAAGCCGTGGCGGTCACCGGCCGTTTGTCCAGCAACGATCCCAATTTACAAAACATTCCTATTCGCACGCCCGAAGGCAGAAGGGTGCGAGAAGCCTTTGTCGCGCCGCCTGGTTTCGTGATCGCCAGCGCTGACTACAGCCAAATTGAATTGCGCATCATGGCGCATATCAGCGAAGACCCCGCGTTGCTCAAAGCATTTCATGAAGGGCTGGATGTGCACAAAGCCACCGCAGCCGAGGTGTTTGGCCTGACACCGGACACGGTGAGCAGCGAGCAGCGCCGTTACGCCAAGGTGATCAATTTCGGTTTGATTTATGGCATGAGTGCATTTGGACTCGCCAAGGCATTGGGCATTGACAACACCGCCGCCAAAAATTACATAGAGCGTTATTTCCTGCGCTTTGCTGGTGTCAAACGCTACATGGATGAAACCCGCGCACAGGCCAAAGCCCAGGGCTATGTCGAGACGGTGTTCGGCAGGCGGTTGTACTTGCCCGAAATCAATTCACCGAATGGACCGCGCCGAGGAGGTGCCGAACGCGCCGCCATTAATGCGCCCATGCAAGGCACGGCGGCAGACCTGATCAAACTCAGCATGGTCAAGGTGCAGCAGGTGCTTGATGCGCAGCACAAGGGCACGCGCATGATCATGCAAGTGCATGATGAGTTGGTGTTTGAAGTGCCGGATGCAGAAGTCGATTGGGTGAAAACAGAAATCCCCAGACTGATGGCAGATGTGGCGCAACTCAAAGTGCCTTTGCTCGCTGAGGTGGGCGTGGGCAGCAACTGGGATCAAGCGCACTGAATATGCCGCGCCGGCAAGCGCATAATTGGGCGCTTGTTTGAACGGCCTATATTTTGGATACACGGTCTATGAACCCATCACTCATCAACGATGCCACCGCATTGCTGGCACCCGCTAAAAACTTTGAATCTCACGACCGACGCACTTGGCTCAAGACCGCGCTGGGCATGGGTTATGCCGCCGCTTGTGTGCCGTTGTGCGCTCAAACGGCCATCCGCACCAGCAGCGAAGGTTTGCTGTGCGGTGAGGCCATGGTGAATGTCAATGGTTTTCAAATGCCGGTGTACCGCAGCGTGCCTTTGGGCAAAACCGATTGCCCGGTGGTGTTGGTGGTTTCAGAAATTTTCGGTGTGCATGAATACATCGCTGACATCACCAGGCGTTTGGCTCAACAAGGCTATATGGCGATCGCACCCGAGTTGATGTTGCGTCAAGGGGATCCAAGCAGTTATGCAGAAATGGGCAAGTTGATTGCCGAAGTGGTGTCCAAAGTGCCGGATGAACAAGTCATGGACGATTTAGACGCTTGTGTGGCCTGGGCTGCCACCCAAGGTGGCGATGTGTCCAAGTTGGGCATCACGGGTTTTTGCTGGGGTGGGCGTATTACATGGTTGTATACCGCCCACAACCCGAGGGTGAAAGCCGGTGTGGCTTGGTATGGCAGATTGAATGGCCCGGTGTCTGCTTTGAATCCGCGCCACGCGATCGATCTGGCGGGGCAACTCAAAGCTCCGGTGTTGGGCTTGTACGGCAGCGCTGACACGGGTATCCCTGTGGCGGCAGTAGAAAAAATGCAAGCCGCATTGGCCACTGGCAATGCGGCTGCTAAACGCAGTTCGATCCATGTCTACCCCAACGCACCGCATGCGTTTCATGCCGATTACCGGCCCAGCTATCGCGAGGCCGAGGCCAAAGATGGCTGGCAAAGAATGTTGCGATGGTTCGACACAATGAAATGAGCGATTTATGAGTTTGGTTTTGCTGGCGATCCTGGTGGGCACGTTGAGTGCTGGCGTGGGAAGTGTGTTGTTGGCTGCTTTGTTGGCTCGCGCATTGATGACCCGTTTCACACAGCATTTGCTCAGTTTGGCAGCAGGTGCTTTGTTGGCTACCGCCTTCATGCACTTGCTACCTGAAGCATTTGAATCGGACATCACGCCGCACGTGTTGTTCACCACCTTGTTGGCAGGATTGGTGTTTTTCTTTTTGCTCGACAAGGCAGAGCTTTGGCACCACGGACACGAACATGGCGAAGGCCACCACCATGCGCACGGCGGTACACACGACCATGCGCAGCACCAACAGGCAGACGATTCACACCACCCCAGCCCACAAGGTTTTAGCGGCAGTTGGGCGGTGTTGGCTGGCGACAGTGTGCATGCTTTTGGCGATGGCATATTGGTCGCTGCTGCGTTCATGACCAACTTCAGTTTGGGTGTGGCCGCTTCATTGGCAGTGCTGGCGCACGAAACACCTCACCACATGGGAGATTTGGCGGTGTTGCAGCGTGGCTTTGGACAGGGCCGTGCCGCTTTGTTCAAGTTGTGTCTGGCAGGCGGCGTCACAGTGGTCGGGGGCTTGTTCGGCTTCCAACTGATTGAAGGCCATGAAGACTGGCTGCCTTTTTTGTTGGTGATTGCCAGCAGCAGCTATGTGTATGTGGCTTTGGCCGATTTGATTCCGCAGTTACAAAAACGGTTGACTGCGTCTGCGACATCGATGCAAGTGATGTGGTTATTGGCAGGCATCGGTTTGGTGACGTTGGCCACGCAGTTGATGCATGTGCATTGAGCGCTTGGACCAGCGCACTGGCGCGTGCGCTGAAAAACCTTTCAAACCATCAACCTTTGCACCAACCAAATAAACGACACCAGCAAAACACCCAGCGACCCATAAGTCATGATGCGCTGTTTGGTTGAGGTTTCTTTTGCCAGCCAAATGACGGGAATGCCCACCGCAGCCACAGCCGCTATTTGTCCTAACTCGACCCCGATATTGAATGCCAACACGGTTTCAATGAAGTAATGAGGGGATAAGCCCAACTCGCGCAGACCGTTGGCAAAACCCATGCCGTGAATCAGTCCAAACACCAAGGCCAGCTTCCAATGGCTGATTCGAATGCGTTTTTGTAAATTCAAGCATGCTGACAGCATGATCGACAAGGCGATGGTCACTTCAATCCAATCTGATGGCAAGCTGATGACTTCCAGCACCGATGCGAGCAATGTGATCGAATGGGCCAGCGTGAATGCAGTGATCACTTGCAGAGCAAACCAAGCAGCCGTGTGCTTGCCTGCGTTGTCTGTGTCAGACGGTCGGTGCAGCATGAGTCCAGGTAGCAAAAGCGTCAACAAAAACAGCAAATGGTCTGGCCCCCCCCAGATATGCAAAGCCCCCTCATGGGCAAACAACCTGATGGTGGACCAGCGCCTGGATTCGCCAAGGGAAAATCGTTGGGTTTGCAGGCTTGCGTCAAATACCGACGACTGTTCTTCTTCGCCCAATCTCAGTTTGAAAAAAGCGCGACCTAGCTTGTCGTTTTGGTTGAAAAAACCATACCGCACCACCACAAATTGGATGGCTGATGGAACAGCTGTGCTGACAAAACGTTGGCGCACGTAGAGTCCGTCGTTGCGCAACACCACAGACTGTGAAACAAACGCCAAGGCTTGGGTTTGCTGATTGAGTTGCACCCCAAGCGATTCTTGAATGACTTGCGTGATGGCCGGTTGCATGGCCTGTAATTGTTCGGGGCTGGGTGTTGGCAAGAATGCTGGCGCTGGTGCATCAGACAACTTGGGGTTTTGCAAGAGGTTGCCCAAGTCGCGTACCAGAAAATCCAGATCAATTTGTAACTGGCCTTGGCTTTCGGTGATGGCAAGGTAACTGTTGCCAGTTTGGTGTGCGAAAGCAGGCAATGAGAAGCACAAACTCGCCACCCATACCCGCAGTATTTTGGCGAGAGTATTCATGGAGGTTGAATCAATACGCGGCACCCAAGGCCTCAAGCGTCAACACTTTGAGACTGTGCGGATAGTTGAGGCGCAATTCTGCCAACAGTTGTTTGAATTTTTTTCGCCCCTCTGTGGCTGACAACAATTGCTGATCGATGGCCTGCAACATGTGAATCGCTTGAATGAAATGGACTTCTTCTTGTTTGACCACTGGATGTTTGGCTTTGAGCAAAGTCTCGCCAATTTGAAGCAACTGGATCAGTTCATCACGGGTCTGAGTCAGCGGCTTGAGAGGGTTATCGGTGAAGCTGTCGTAAAACTGGTTTTTGAATAAACGGTATTTGGCCTCGGTGGCATGTGCGGATTTGGGATCCAATTCAAGCGCTGTGCGGTAATGTTGCAGGGGCGACAAATAGGTGCCGATGCTTTCTGATTTGCGCAGCGCAAAGCCAGCGCGTGAAAGTTCACCCAGCAGTGCGGTCGATTCCAGTCCATTCACCGCCCCATGGCTTTGAATATCTTCATTGAACAAATCGCGGATGCTGTCTAAAGTGGTGGCGATCTGGAAATGGGCCCTGGATTTGTCTGCCGACGAAGCAGAGGAGGTCACCACGGTTTGTGTCTGCAGCAAAGTCTGCATGAGCCGCTGGCGTGTTTCCGTGGTGATCGAGTCATGCCCCCAAGCGTTGGCAAAGCAAAACACTGCCAAACCCCAGCCAAAAGCACCAACACGCCATGAGCCCATTGGTCGGTTCATGGTTCAGCAGGCGCAGGCGGTGGCTCCAACTTGTCGCCTGAAAAGTAGGCCTGCGCGCCGGGGTGCAAGGCCATGCCGAACAGGGCAGCGGCGGGCTTGCGAAGCTTCAAAGCATCGGCTGACTCCATCAACGCCATGGTCACCAAATAGCCGTGGTACAGCGGCAAGTCGGTGCGTGTCACCAGCATATGTTGGCCATTGTCGACCAAGATTTGCAGTTCCATCGGAACAAATTCTGCGAAGGGCTCAGCGCCCGACACCATTTGCTGTGCATGCGTATGAGACAGCACCGCCAATTTCACTTGATTGGTTTTGAGCAAACTGGCGGTGCGCGTCATTTTGTGGGCTCTGCTCACCATCGCTCTGCTCAATGGCAGGTGATCGCGCAGCACAGCCACCCAAGCCTCACCAGTGTCGTCACCTGGCACATCTTCCAGCGAGGTCATGATTTGCATATTTCGCTTGCGAAATACATTCCAGAACCGATACGGCGTGTGCGCTTGAACGGTTGCCGCCGCCGCAAACACTGACCCCAGCAGGCCGAGGCGGGTCAAGAAAAATCGTCTTTTCATAAGAGAATCGCCAAAAAAAAGAGCGAGGTTGACTCGCTCTTTTTTATGTCAGGCTGGGTTTATTTTTTGTCAAAAATTTCCATCGGACAAATGGTGGTCACCGCGTAATTGGGGACGTCAACCACGTTGCTGATGCGCAGGTCACAAGCGACGCTGGCAATCACCAGCGCTTGTTCTTTGCTCAGGCCTTTGGTGGCCATCAGCCAGTCCAGCATAGCGATCATGGAGTTGCGTGCAGCCAAGGTCAAATCATTGGAAAGGTTGGTCAAAGGCTTGATTTTTTCGCTGTCCAAATAAGCCCATTGGGGCGGTACTTCGCCCGCTTTTTTCAGGGGATAACCGACCACGGCGTGGAAGCTGTCTGGCTCCAATTTCTTGATTTGTGAGCCACCTTCAAACATGGGCTGTTTGACCAAAGAGGCCATGCCCTTGCGGATTTCGGTGGTGACAGTCACAACTGCACCCATTTCAATGGCGGTACCTGCCACTTCACCATCGCCTTGTGCGTAGTGCACGTCACCAATGAAGAAGCCGCAACCGTCAATGTAGCAGGGCAACAAAAGGGTGGTGCCTTCAACCATTTGCTTGACGTCCATGTTGCCGCCGTTTTCACGGGGAGGCACGGTGCGCAAGCACTTGTCTTTGTGGCTGCCGTTCGGGCCGCAGATTTCTGCAGGACGGGCACTGATAGGTTGAGGTGGCAGAGCCACGCCACCCGCAGCACCCAATTGGCTTTCGCGGGCCAACCATTTTTCAACTTCTTCTTCGCCGGGCATGACACCCACCGAACCCATGAAGCCATTCATGGGAATGCGAACGCCGGGCAGCTGAGCAGAGACGGCCTCGTAGCGGTTCAGCTTCCAGTTGGCCACATAAGGATCTGGAAACATGTCTGGCAAGAAGCCAAAACCTGGAATCAGCGTGGTGTAACCGTATTCATTCGGATTGATGTCAATCAGTTTGATGGCCAGTACATCGCCGCGCTTGGCGCCTTCGATATAGATGGGCCCTGTCATCGGGTGGATCAGGTTGGTGTCAATTGCAGTGACATCTTTGGGCACAGAATTGATATTGAGTTTGGCGTCCAACGCATCACGGGTGTGCAACACAATCAAGTCGCCAGGCTTGGCACGCGCCACGGGCTTGATCGCTGGGTGGTAGCGGTTGAAACAATTGGGATCGTTTTCGCAATGCTCTCCCATTTTTTTGACTTCAACAATGGTTTGGGTTTTGACATCCGTGGTGTCAGCCATGGTGTAGCTGACGGTGACGCCCACAAGCAAAGCGGCGAGGGTTGGTTTGATTTGAAACATATAGATCCTTCAATAAGTCACAGGACAGTTTTTAGATGAACAACCTAATGTCTTCGATAAGCGTACAAGTGACAAGGTTATTAAATAAAAACCATTTATCAACCAAGGTGAAAAAGTTGTTCGCAGATCGGGTCACTGTGCCAAAAATAATTCAAAAAGCTTCAAACAGGCGGGATGCGTCAAGCTTGAGCACAGGGTAACCCCGGGGTATTGCACCATTCGCTCCAACTGCCAGCGTACAGCGAAGTGCTGCCCAAACCCGCTATTTGCATGGCCAGTAGATTGGGGATGGCGCTGATGCCACTGCCACAGTGGTGAACCACCGATGCCGGTGCGTGTCCCGCCAACAACGTGTCGAATTCAGTGCGCAATTGCGCCGCTGGTTTCATCAATCCATCGGGACCTATGTTGCTGTTGAATGGCCGGTTGAGCGCGCCGGGAATGTGACCGGCCACAGGATCAAACGGTTCTGTCTCTCCGCGAAATCTCGCGGGTGCACGGGCATCCAAAATCGTTTGCGTGGGTTTACCCAACGCTGCATACACATCGCTGGTGTGCAACAAGGTCACCCGCGAGGGTCGCAGT
Source organism: Burkholderiales bacterium (assembly GCA_005789825.1). GTDB lineage: Bacteria > Pseudomonadota > Gammaproteobacteria > Burkholderiales > Burkholderiaceae_C > Limnohabitans. The sequence continues at coordinate 14,973 of SXWY01000159.1, forward strand.
TCAAAAGCACGGGCAGGCGGCGCGGCAACGGATGCGCCGCTTTCAACTTGACCGCCCACAGCCACCCAAGCTTGTAAGCCACCGTCGAGCACAGCGACCGCTTCGTGTCCGCACCATTGAAGCATCCACCACAGGCGGCCACAAAAATTCATGCCTTGTCTGTCGTACACCACCACTTGCGTGTGATGGCCCACGCCCATGCGACCCAACCACGCGGCAAAGTGCTCGCGAGAAGGCAACGGATGGCGCCCGCCATTCACCGCCAATGCAGGATCGTGGCTTGACAAATCGGTGTGGATATCGGCGAAGCCAGCGCCAGCGATATGCTGGGCTTCAAACTGCTCGCGTCCAGCATGCGGTTGACTCAAGTCGGCACTGCAATCGAAGATGCGCAGTTCACCGTTGAAATTCTTCAACGCATCAGCGGAAATCAGGGTGGTGTAGGTCATCAATGTTCCTCGGCGGGTGAATCAGGCACAGCGCGGGTGCGCAACACGGTAGAAGCAATGCCACTGGCAATGATCAGCCACATGCCTATCCAGCCGATCCATGGCAATTGTTCACCAAACAACAACAAACCATACAACGCAGCAAACACAATCCCCGAGTATTGGAGATTGGCCACCACCAAAGTAGCGCCTTGTGAATAAGCCCGGGTAAGACACATTTGACCCAGCGAAGCCAACACGCCGATGGGCAACAACCACACCGCATGCGACCAGTCCCACGCGGACAAACCCGTGACCGCCATGCCAAACGCACCGGCCACCGTGGTGCCCAGTGCGAAATAAAACACGATGCGCCCAACCGGTTCACCCACACGGCCCAAAGCCATCACGTGCATGTAAGCAAATGCAGAAATGAAGCCAGACATCAGGCCCACCAGACCGGCGAACACCTGGTCTTGTTCGATGGTGGGGCGCAACATCATCACGACACCGGCAAAACCGCTGAGCACCGCCAACACCAACGGACCTTGTTTGCGCGTGTCTTGGTTGGTGCCTGCCAGCGTGCCCATGAGCGTGCCACCGACCAAAAATGCAGCGATCCACACGCTGCTCATGTAGTTAAGCGTCATGGCGGTGGCAAGCGGCAATTTACCGATGGCATAAAACCAAAACCCCAACGAAGTGACGCCAACGATATTGCGCCAAAAGTGCATCACAGGTACGGGCGTGCGCAAACTTTGCCCCGCCCAAGCCGCATAGGCCGCCATCATCAACAGGCTGATCAAACCACGAAAAAATACCAACTCGCTGGCGTGGAAATAGGCGGAGGCGAATTTCACGCAAACCCCCATGCTGGCCAAAAACGCAGAGGCCAGCAGCATCCACAGTGCTTGCATTAACCCGAGGTCGACATGCGGTTGAGGTACCACTCATGAAAATGCTGCATGCCATCTTCCATCGGGCTTTGGTAAGGGCCAAATTGGTTGTCGCCACGCTGCATCAGTGCCAGTCGGCCTTGGTCCATGCGTTCGGCGATTTCATCGTCCTCGATGCAGGTTTCCATGTAGGCAGCACGTTGCGCTTGGACAAAATCACGTTCAAACGCAACGATTTCTTCGGGGTAGAAGAACTCGACAATGTTCATGGTTTTGGTCGGTCCCATGGGGTGCAACGTAGACACGGTCAGCACATGCGGATACCACTCGACCATGATGTGCGGATAGTAGGTGAGCCAAATGGCACCGTGCGCCGGGGGTTCTCCCCGCGTGTAATTCAACACCGCTTGGTGCCAGCGTTCGTAAACCGGGCTGCCCGCTTTACCCAACCGATTGGCCACGCCCACGGTTTGCACCGAATACTCGTCTTTCAATTCCCATTGCAAATCGTCGCAGGTGACAAAGTTGCCCAACCCTGGATGGAACGGGCCAACATGGTAGTCCTCTAAATAA
>SXWY01000160.1 GCA_005789825.1 Burkholderiales bacterium
CTGGTGCAAAAACTGGTTCGAGCCGCCTTCGGCACCAACAATGTCGACACCTGTGCTCGCGTTTGTCACTCACCAACAGGTTATGGTTTGGGGCAAACCTTCGGCACATCAGCCGGTACACAAACCTTCAAATCGGTGGAACATGCAGATGTGCTGTTGGTGATTGGTGCCAACCCCACAGATGCTCACCCGGTATTTGCTTCTCGCATGAAGCGTCGCCTGCGCGAAGGCGCCAAGCTGATCGTGGCCGATCCGCGCAAAATTGATTTGGTCAAAAGCCCGCATGTCAAAGCCCAACACCATTTGGCCTTGCGCCCGGGTACCAATGTGGCATTGATCAATTCACTCGCGCATGTGGTGGTCACCGAAGGCTTGGTGGCCAAGGACTATGTGGCGCAACGTTGTGATGACAAGAGCTTCAACGAATGGTGTGAATTTGTCGCCAAGCCCGAAAATTCGCCAGAGACTTTTGAAAGCGTCACCGGCGTGCCAGCCGCTGAGGTGCGCGCTGCCGCCCGCATGTACGCGGCGGGTCCCAATTCGGCGATTTACTACGGACTGGGTGTGACGGAGCATTCACAAGGTTCCACCATGGTGATTGGCATTGCCAACTTGGCAATGGCATGCGGCATGGTCGGGCGCGAAGGTGTGGGCGTCAATCCCTTGCGTGGTCAAAACAATGTGCAAGGTGCGTGTGACATGGGCAGCTTCCCACACGAACTGCCGGGCTATCGCCATATTTCTGACACCACCACCCGCAGCTTGTTTGAGGGCGCTTGGGGCGTGTCAATCAATCCCGAGCCTGGTTTGCGCATTCCCAACATGTTTGATGCTGCCATGGATGGCACGTTCTTGGGCTTGTACTGCCAAGGCGAAGACATCGTGCAGTCAGACCCAGACACGCAACACGTGGCAGCTGCGCTGTCGGCGATGGAATGCATTGTGGTGCAAGATATTTTTCTGAATGAAACCGCCAAATATGCGCACGTGTTTTTGCCAGGCTCTTCTTTCCTTGAGAAAGACGGCACGTTCACCAACGCCGAACGGCGCATTTCTCGCGTGCGTCAAGCCATGCCGCCGTTGGCCGGATTGGCAGATTGGGAAGTCACTGTGAAACTGGCCAAAGCTTTGGGCTATGAAATGCACTACGCGCATCCGCAAGACATCATGAAAGAGATTGCGTCCTTGACCCCCAGCTTCGCCGGTGTCAGCTATGAAAAGATTGACCAGCACACCAGTTTGCAATGGCCTTGCAATGACACCACCGCCGATGCGGGCGTTGACATCATGCACACCAAGAGCTTTATGCGTGGTAAGGGCAAATTTTTTCCCACGCAGTATGTGGCTACGCCTGAGAAAGTCACCCGCAAATTTCCGCTGTTGCTCACCACGGGACGTATCTTGTCGCAGTACAACGTCGGGGCACAAACCCGCCGTACCGATAACAACCAGTGGCACGACGAAGACCTGCTGGATATCCACCCGCATGATGCCGAAGACCGTGGCATCAAAGACCATGACTGGGTGGGCATCGAAAGCCGCGCGGGACGCACCGTGCTGCGTGCGCGGGTGACCGAGGCCATGCAGCCTGGCGTGGTCTACACGACATTCCATTTCCCTGAATCCGGGGCCAATGTGATCACCACCGATGCGTCTGACTGGGCCACCAACTGCCCTGAATACAAAGTGACTGCGGTACAAGTAGTTGCTGTCAGCCAACCGTCTGAATGGCAACAAAACTACCAGCGGTTCAACAAAACCCACTTGGATTTGTTGGCCAAGGCACAAGCCGACAGTTTTGAGGTGGTCGGCAAGTGAACCTGGCGTTGGCCTCTGATGCCCAACTGGCTGACGAAGTGCCCGTGGCGTTGGTGTTCAACGGTATCAGCCATGCGGTCATGATGGCCACACCTTTGCACTTGGAAGATTTTGCGCTGGGGTTTGCATTGACAGAAGGCTTGGTGGACCATGCACAGCAGGTTTATGGTGTGGAAGTGCTTGAACATGCCATGGGTTTGGAAGTTCACATTGACATTGCCGCGCAATGTGAAACACGCTTGAAAGAACGCAGAAGACAAATGGCAGGTCGCACGGGCTGCGGACTGTGCGGCGCAGACAGTCTGGCACAGGTCAAACTCCAGTTGCCGCAAGCACCCAAGATATACGTGGAAGTGCCCGCCATGCAGCGTGCGCATGCAGGGTTGCGGGCCTTGCAACCCTTGAAACTTCAAACCGGAGCCACCCACGCCGCTGCGTGGGCTGATGCACTAGGCCATATTCAACTGGTTCGCGAAGACGTGGGGCGCCACAACGCTTTAGACAAACTCGTGGGGGCCATGTCAAAGGCTGGCACGCCAACAAACAACGGCTTTGTTTGCATCACCAGCCGCGCCAGTTTTGAGATGGTGCAAAAGACCCTCAAAGCCGGCGCGGGTGCACTGACCGCTGTGTCTGCACCCACGCGGTTGGCAGTCGAGATCGCCCAAGCCCATCAACTCGCATTGGCAGGCCTGGTGCGTGGCGACAGCTTCATCGCGTACGCCGGGGCCGACCGATTCTCAAACTCCTCTTTCCCACTCCAACCGGAGATGCAAACGCATGGATACCCATAACTTGGTCCATATGGCCAACCAAATTGGCCAATTTTTCTCGGCCTACCCCGATCAAAATGAGGCCATGGAAGGCATTGCC
>SXWY01000161.1 GCA_005789825.1 Burkholderiales bacterium
GAGCCTATGTAGGCTGCAAAAGCAGCCAGTACAAAAGAGGTAAGTACTTGCATTAGTCTTCCACCTGCAAAATCGCCAAGAATGCTTCTTGCGGAACTTCTACGGATCCACTTTGTTTCATGCGTTTCTTACCTGCTTTTTGTTTCTCTAAAAGTTTGCGCTTGCGTGAAATGTCGCCGCCATAACACTTGGCCAAAACATTCTTTCGCAAGGCTTTGATTGTCTCACGCGCAATGATGTTGGCACCGATGGCGGCTTGAATAGCCACATCGAACATTTGCCGGCTGATGATCTCGCGCATTTTTGCCACCACTGCGCGGCCTCGGTATTGCGACTGGCTGCGGTGCACGATGATGGACAACGCGTCGACCCGCTCGCCATTGAGCAAGATATCGACCTTCACCACATCTGCCGCGCGGTATTCCTTGAATTCGTAGTCCATAGAGGCATAACCCCGGCTGACGCTTTTGAGCTTGTCAAAAAAGTCGAGCACGATTTCGCCCAAGGGCATTTCATAGGTCAACATGACTTGCCGGCCGTGGTAGGCCATGTTCAATTGCACACCGCGCTTTTGGTTGGCCAAGGTCATGACCGCACCCACGTAATCCTGCGGCATGTACAAATGCACGGTCACGATGGGTTCGCGGATCTCCTCCATTTTGCTGGCTTCGGGCATTTTGGAGGGGTTCTCCACCATCACCAATTCACCGTCGGCACGCATCACTTGGTAGACCACGCTGGGCGCGGTGGTGATCAAGTCCTGGTCGAATTCACGCTCGAGTCGCTCTTGCACGATTTCCATGTGCAACAGCCCCAAAAATCCGCAACGAAAACCAAACCCCAAAGCTTGCGACACCTCGGGTTCGTAGCGCAGCGAAGAATCATTGAGCTTGAGTTTTTCCAAGGCATCCCGCAAGGCGTCGTATTGGTTGGCTTCGGTGGGGTACAAACCAGCGAATACCTGCGGCTGTATTTCTTTGAATCCGGGAAGCGCCTCGGTGGCGGTCGCCGCGGCGCCACCAGTGCCGGTTTTGATCAGGGTCACGGTATCGCCGACTTTGGCCGCCTGCAATTCCTTGATGCCCGCGATGATGTAGCCAACCTCGCCCGCCTCCAACGATTCGCGCGGTTGGTTGGCCGGTGTGAAAACGCCCAAGTTGTCGGCGTTGTAGGTGGCGCCAGACGCCATGAGTTTGATGCGCTCGCCTTTGGCCAAACGCCCGTCCACCACACGCACCAGCATGACCACGCCCACATACGTGTCGAACCAACTGTCGACGATCATGGCGCGCAATGCGGCGTCGGGGTTGCCACGGGGCGGCGGTACTTTGGCGATGATGGCCTCGAGAATGTCATCCACGCCCATGCCGGTTTTGGCAGAACACGGAATGGCTTCGGTGGCATCGATGCCAATCACATCTTCAATCTCTGATTTGGCGTTGTCAGGATCGGCTGACGCCAAATCCATTTTGTTGAGCACGGGCACAACCTCCACACCGAGGTCTAAGGCGGTGTAGCAATTGGCAACGGTTTGTGCCTCTACACCTTGGCTGGCATCGACCACCAACAATGCGCCTTCGCATGCCGACAAAGAACGGCTGACTTCATATGAAAAGTCCACATGCCCCGGTGTGTCGATCAAATTCAGGTTGTAAACCTGTCCATCCTTGGCTTTGTAGCGCAATGCAGCGGTCTGTGCCTTGATGGTTATCCCACGCTCTTTCTCGATGTCCATCGAGTCCAGCACCTGCGCTTCCATCTCTCGGTCACTCAAGCCACCGCAGCGTTGAATGATGCGATCTGCCAGTGTCGATTTGCCGTGATCGATGTGCGCGATGATGGAAAAATTTCTGATGTGGTTCATCAATGCAAGCAGTTAAGTGTTTGAATTTACAGAGGAGACAGACATAAAAAAGGGCGCGTCAGGTGATGACGCGCCCGGAACCAACAATCTATGGCAACTGCGATAGTTGGGAATTCATTGTAGGCAGAAAGCCCGTCGAGGTGGTGCCCCAAATAGCTTGCCCCACCCCGTTGCATGACAACGACATCAACTTTATACACAGCTTGTTAACAATTTGGTTGGAGAAAAATCAGAATAACTTGTGGGTGATCTGTGGATCGATATGTACAACTGGTTTTACATCCCGTATGGTGAAGAAATGGATTTTGCATATATCTAAATTCACTGTTACCTACGCTTTCTTAGATGGAAATAAGCTTCATCAAGCATCAAAGTCAGCGTGCGCTCACATCAAAAATATTTTGGGGGCCGTTGGAAGAATCCATCATTTGCCCCAGTCAAGGGTTAACCCTTGACTGGGCAGGCCTGGTTCAACGCGGCTTAATCACGGTGTACTGTGACCACTCGCCTCGGCGCAACAACACGCTCACCGCCTTGGCCTTGTCCAATTTGGACAGTACCTGGGCGAAAGCTTTGGTGTCGTTGACTTCAAAGTTGGCGATTTGCGTGATCACATCTCCTTCTCGGATGCCGGCACGCAAAGCAGGCTCAGCCACAGTATCCACCCTGACACCGCCACGCAATTTCAATTCTTTCTTCAGGGCATCCGTCATGTCGCTGACGGTCAAACCCAGCAGTTGCACCGTCGTGCTGCTCTCAGGTGCTTTTTCGACAGCAGCCGGTTTGGCCGCCACTCTGTCAGGCTCAAACTCACCGACCGTGATGGCCACTTCGCGGGTCACGCCACGTCGCAACACGGTGAGTTTGCTGTTCGTGCCAGGCTTGGTGTTGCCCACGGTGCGCGGCAAATCAGAAGATTTTTCGATGGTTTTGCCATCGAACTTGAGAATGATGTCGCCGGCTTCGATACCGACTTTCTCAGCCGGGGAGCCTGGCTCGACGCTGCTGACAAACGCACCTTGCGGTTTGGCCATGCCCAGCGACTCGGCCACCTCTTTGGTGACTTCGCCAATGCCCACGCCAAGGCGTCCGCGTTGCACGCGGCCACTGGCGCGCAATTGGTTGCTGACGCTGGCGGCTTCGTCAATCGGAATGGCAAAAGAGATACCCATGAAACCGCCAGAGCGTGAATAAATTTGGCTGTTGATGCCCACGACTTCGCCGCGCATATTGATCAGGGGTCCGCCTGAGTTGCCAGGGTTGATCGCCACATCGGTTTGAATAAACGGCAAATAGTCACCGGTGTCGCGGCCTTTGGCACTGACAATGCCGGCAGTGACGGTGTTTTCTAAACCGAAGGGCGAACCAATCGCCATGACCCACTCGCCGACTTTGAGTTTGTTCGGGTCACCCAATTTCACAGGGGGCAAACCGGTGGCTTCAATTTTCACGACGGCCACATCGGTGCGTTTGTCAGAGCCGACGATACGGGCGACGAATTCGCGCTTGTCGGTCAAAGTGACGATGACTTGCTGTGCGCCATCCACGACGTGGGCGTTGGTCATGATGAAGCCATCTGCCGTCAGGATAAAGCCAGAACCCACACCGCGCGGTTGCTCTTCGGGCTGTTGTTGGGGTCGGTTAGGGCGTTGTTGGCGCGGTGCGTTTGGCATGGGCACACCAAAAAACCGCCGGAACAACTCTTGCATTTCTTCGTCTTGCGGATCCATCGGCTGGTTTTGCGCGGCGGACTGCGGCGCGGTTTTGTCGATGGTGCGAATGTTCACCACCGATGGCCCCACTTGTTCCACCAAATCGGTGAAGTCTGGCAAGGTTCGGTTTTGTGCCAACGCTTGCGACTGAATACCCGGCATGCCGGCCATGCTCAGAGATATCAGCAAAACCGCCAGCACAGAAAAAACATGTTTGCGAACATATAGAGAATGAAACATCTTTTTAATCTCCCAAAAGGTATAAAGCAGTTTTAACGCGAAACAACCGTTCGAGGCGGACTCGGTCCAAAAGCCCCTGACATATCGGCTTTTCCTGCCGAGCTAGATGCGCTTGAATAAAAGCGTACCGTTGGTACCTCCGAAGCCGAAATTGTTTTTCACCGCCACATCGATCCGCATGTCGCGGGCTGTGTTGGCGCAGTAATCCAAATCGCATTCGGGGTCTGGGTGGTGCAAATTGATGGTGGGAGGTGCTTTTTGCTCGTGAACCGCCAGCACAGTGAACACGCTTTCTATGCCACCCGCGCCGCCCAACAAATGCCCTGTCATGGATTTTGTTGAACTGACGACCATCTTGTGGGCATGGGCACCAAAAGCCGCTTTGATCGCATGGGTTTCGTTGATGTCGCCCAGCGGCGTGGATGTGCCATGGGCGTTGAGGTAATCCACTTGATCTGGCGATATTTGTGCGTTGTGCAAAGCGGCCAACATCGAGCGGCGCGGGCCGTCCATGTTGGGTGCGGTCATGTGGCCTGCGTCTGCACTGCGGCCATAACCCGCAAGTTCTGCATAAATCCGAGCACCCCGGGCTTTGGCATATTCATATTCCTCCAGCACCAAGACGCCTGCGCCCTCACCCAGCACAAAACCGTCGCGGTCTTTGTCCCACGGGCGGGAAGCGGTTTGGGGATCGTCATTGCGGGTGGACAACGCACGCATGGCGGCAAATCCGCCCAAGCCCAGCGGCGAAACAGTGGCTTCTGCGCCACCCGCCACCATGACATCCGCATCGCCGTATTCGATGATGCGGCCAGCTTCGCCAATGCTGTGAAGCCCTGTGCTGCAAGCGGTGGCAATGGCCAAATTGGGGCCCTTGAAGCCGCAGCGCATAGACACATGGCCAGAAATCATGTTGATGATGCTGGCAGGCACAAAAAACGGCGAAATGCGCCGGGGGCCGCGTGACATGAGTTCGTCGCGCATGTTTTCGATCAGCGGCAAACCGCCAATGCCCGAACCGATCAGGCAACCAATACGGTAAGAGAGTTCTTCGTCCAAGGCGTCGCCCACGGGCAGTCCGGCATCGGCCACAGCCTGCAAACCCGCCGCCACACCCAAATGGATAAAACGGTCCATGGTGCGGGCATCTTTGGGCGAAATGTATTCGTCGAGGTTAAAGTTTTTGACCTCGCCTGCGAAATGACAAGCGAAAGCCGACGCATCAAATTGGGTGATGGTGTCTATGCCGGATTGACCAGCCAGAATTTGCTTCCAAGAGGCTTGGGCAGTGTTACCAACCGGAGACACACAGCCCAAACCTGTCACGACAACGCGACGACGACTCATGGGGAACCTCTGCGTCAGGCCTTTTTGTGGCTCAGCGCGTAATCGATCGCATTTTGTACAGTGGTGATTTTTTCCGCGTCTTCGTCAGGGATTTCAATGCCGAATTCGTCTTCCAAAGCCATGACCAGTTCGACGGTATCCAACGAGTCAGCACCCAGATCAGCCACAAAAGCTTTTTCTGATGTGACTTGGGACTCTTCCACGCCAAGTTGTTCGGCAATGATTTTTTTGACTCGTGCTTCAATATCGCTCATGTTTCCCTCAAAGGGTTGTGGTTAGAAGTCCGCGATTTTAGCCGCGCGGACGATACGGCTTGCTACTGGCTTATACCAAGGCCGTCAAGCCATGTACATGCCTCCATTGACGTGCAATTCTTGTCCGGTGATGTAGGCGCCGCCACTGCCTGCCAAAAATGCCACGGCCTGCGCCACATCTTCCGGTTGTCCGAGGTGCCCCAAGGGAATTTGGCTCAGCAATGTCTGGTGCTGCTCAGGGGGCAAAGCCGCTGTCATGTCGGTGTTGATGAACCCTGGCGCCACGCAGTTGACCGTGATGCCTCGGCTGCCCAGTTCCCTGGCCAAGGCTTTGGTCATGCCGGCCACGCCCGCTTTGGCGGCGGCGTAGTTGGCCTGACCGGGGTTACCAGTAGCGCCGACCACGCTGGTGATGTTGATGATGCGGCCAAAACGCTGTTTCATCATCGGCCGCACCACAGCGCGACACAGCCGGAACACGGCTTTGAGATTGGTGTCGATGACGTCGTCCCAATCGCTGTCTTTCATGCGCATGGCCAAGGTGTCACGGGTAATGCCCGCGTTGTTGACCAACACATGCAAGCCACCGGTTTGCTCCACCAGACGGTCGACTACCGCTTGCAATTGCTCGGCATCGTTGACCTGCAACACCACGCCATGACAACCCGGGTATGCCGCCAATTGCTGGCTGATGCGTGCGGCACCTTCCTCGCTGGTGGCCGTGCCACAGACCTGAAAACCTTGTTGAGCCAGTTGCAAGGCAATGGCCGCACCGATGCCACGAGAAGCGCCGGTAACCAGCGCTGTCTGGGGGGATGTTGAGGATGTTCCCATGGTCAAGTCTTTAAGAAAGCAAAGGTTTCAGTCAGTGTCACTGGGTCATACAAGGCATGCGACTGCAGCTCAGGGGATATCCGCTTGACCATGCCGGCCAATACTTTGCCGGGACCGCATTCCACCACGTGGCTGACGCCATGTTGTTGCATGCGCTGCATGGTTTCTACCCACCGAACCGGGCCAAACGCTTGCCGGAAAAGCGCATCGCGGATGCGCTCAGCGTCGGTCTCTTCAATGACATCGATGTTGTTGATGACCGGGATTTTGGGCGTACCCAGTGCCAATGGTAGTAAGTGGCCGCGCAAGCGCTGCGCAGCCGGCTCCATCATGGCGCAATGGAATGGCGCGGAAACCGGTAACGCCAAGGTGCGCTTGGCACCGGCGGCTTTGAGCATGTCACAGGCTTTTTCAACCGCTTGTTTGCTGCCTGAAATGACGGTTTGTCCGGGGTCGTTGAAATTGGCAGCTTGGACAACTTCGCCGCTGCCGGGCGCAAACTCGGCTTGGGCTTGCCCACAAACAGCCACCACCTGCGCGGCAGGTAAGCCCAACACAGCGGCCATGGCACCCGCACCGACCGCCACTGCGTCTTGCATGGCTTGGGCACGCAATCGCACCAAAGGCACGGCTTGCGACAAGCTCAGTACCTCGCTGGCGACCAAGGCTGAATATTCGCCTAACGAATGCCCGGCCACATACGACGGTGGCGTGCCGCCTTCAGCCAGCCAAACACGGTAAGCGGCCACGGCAGCCACCAGCATCACGGGCTGGGTGTGGGTGGTCAGCGCCAAGATTTCTTTGGGGCCTTCGTGAATCAGTTGACCCAGGTCTTCTCCGAGTGCCTCGCTGGCTTCTTCTAATGTGGCTTCCACCACCGGGTGGTCGTTCCACGCGTCCAGCATGCCCACCGACTGCGAGCCTTGACCGGGAAACACAAAAGCAAATGTCGACATAGGTATAAATATCAGTAGCGCAAAAGAACCGAGCCCCAGGCGAAACCACCGCCCACGCCTTCGAGCATGACCCGTTGGCCGGGTTTGATCTGACCCCCACGAATACCTTTGTCCAAAGCCAGGGGAATGGAAGCCGCTGAGGTGTTGCCGTGTTCAGCCACTGTCAACAACACTTTTTCCATGGGCAATTTCAATTTTTTCGCGGTGCTTTGGATGATGCGGATATTGGCTTGGTGGGGCACCAACCAATCCAAATCGCTGTCTTGCAGTCCGGCTTTGGCCAGCACCGCGCGGGCCGTCTCTTCCAGCACGCCCACTGCCAGTTTGAACACGCCTTGGCCGTCCATTTTCAACACCGGATCGCCCAATATTTCACCGCCTTGCACATGACCGGGCACGCACAACAAGCCCACGTGCTTGCCATCGGCATGGATGTCTGTGGCCAAAATGCCGGGCTCGGCAGAGGCTTCCAAAACCACCGCGCCAGCACCGTCGCCAAACAGCACACAGGTGGTGCGGTCGTTGAAGTCGAGCAAGCGCGAGAACACTTCGGCGCCCACCACCAATGCGCGCTTGGCATTGCCTGCCCGCAGCATGGCATCGGCGACGCTCAAGGCATAAATGAATCCGGCGCAAACGGCTTGCACATCAAAGGCCGGCGAGCCTGTAATGCCTGACGCCTCAGGGTTGAGCTGAGCCAACTTGTGCTGCAAGATGCAGGCGGTTGAAGGAAACACCATATCAGGGGTAGAGGTGGCCACGATCACCAAATCGATGTCCTGCGGGCCCAATTGCGCGGCTGACAAGGCTTGCTTGCAGGCTTCGAAGGCCAAATCGCTGCAGAACACGCCTTGGGCCGCGAAATGCCGGGCGCGAATGCCGGTGCGCTCGACAATCCATTCGTCTGAGCTTTCCACACCCTTGGCAGCCAATTCAGCGACCAAATCGGCATTGGTCAGCCGGCGCGGGGGCAAGTAGCTGCCAGTGCCAACAATGCGGGAGTACAAGCTCATGCAGGGTCTGTGTGGTGGGTCAAGGACGGCGAGGCTGCCAGCAAAGGGGCTGCGTGGGCCAATTGCGACCGCACACGCGCCAACAAATCGTGATCGGACGCATCATACGCCCGCTGCAAGGCGGTCAAAAATGCCAATTCGTCTGCAGATCCGTGGCTCTTGAACACCAAACCTTGCAAACCCAACAACGCTGCGCCGTTGTGGCGTCGGTGATCCACCAGCTTTTTGAAGCCCGATAATGCTGGATAAGCAACGATGCCCGCAATTAACGTATAGATATTGCGAGAAAAGCTCTTTTTCAAAAACTCAGAAATCATGGTTGCCAGGCCTTCGCTGGCTTTGAGCGCCACATTGCCCACGAACCCGTCGCACACCACAATGTCCGTGGTTCCTTTGAAAATATCGTTGCCTTCGACATTGCCGTAAAAATTCAAATCACCGGAGTTAGAAGCAGATCGCAGCAATTCACTGGTTTTTTTGATGTTTTCGTTACCTTTGATGGCTTCTTCGCCAATGTTCAACAAGCCCACACTGGGTTTGGCGATGCCAGTCAACACCGACACCAGCGCTGAACCCATCAACGCAAACTGCAGCAAATGCTCAGGCGTGGAGTCGACATTGGCACCCAAATCGAGCATGGTGGTTGCGCCGCCTTTGGCATTGGGCATTTGTCCGGCAATGGCGGGACGGTCGATGCCATCTAAAGTTTTGAGCACATAACGCGCAATCGCCATCAATGCGCCGGTGTTACCGGCAGATACGGCCACATCTGCATGCCCATCGCGAACCTGCTCGATGGCCACGCGCATGGAGGAGTCTTTTTTGCGGCGCAAAGCCACTTCCACCGGGTCGTCCATTTCGACAACCTCGCTGGCCGCAACCACAGCAGCCCGGGCATGGGAAAAATGGGACAGCTCTTTCGCCAGACCCACCAGCAAGAGTTTTGCGTCGGGGTTACGGTCTAAAAATAATCGGCAAGCTGGCAAAGTGACCTTGGGACCGTGGTCACCGCCCATACAGTCGACAGCCAGCGTCACCATTGCAGTTCTTTAGGGGTCAAAAACACGGGTGCCATCAAGCAAAAGGCCCGCGACAGAATCACTGTGACGGGCCCGGATGGTGAAGCAATGTCAGGCTTCAGACTTGGTTTTCAGCACTTTTCTTCCGCGGTAAAAACCGGTCGGGCTGATGTGGTGGCGCAAATGCACTTCGCCGGTGGTGGGTTCCACCGCCAAACCGGGGACGTTCAACGCATTGTGTGAACGGTGCATGCCTCTTTTGGAGGGGGATTTTTTGTTTTGTTGGACAGCCATGACAGGCTCCTGAGTATCGTGGGTTCAAGTGGATGGCCTAAACGGACGACTCGCCCAATGACCAAAGAATCCAAGATTATAGCCTTAAGCGTTATGCGGGATCAGATTCACGGTTTGGGCAGCTTCAGGCCCGCCAGCGCCGCAAAAGGATGCGGCAAGTCGTCGCCCAAAGCTTTACTGGGCGGGGGTTGGCAACTGCTGTGGCTGATGATCAGCGGCATGGCCAGCAAAAGTTCGTCCTCCAGCAGATTCAAAGCATCGAATTCACTGGACATGGCCAGCAAATCCTCTTCGCAAGCGTCGTCTTCGGCCAAAGCCGTGGCCTCGTCCGCCACAAAACGGAACCAGCGATCGACAGCCAAAGCCACGGCCATGGGTTCGAGACAACGCTGACAGCGCTGCGTCAAAGTCAACCCAGCTTGCAGATGCAGCCAGTTTTGTGCTCTGGGCCCGTTGCCGCGGGTCTGAGCCAGCATCGACCAATCGCACTGCAAACCGGGGTCCACCGACACATCGCCCTCACACAAGGCATGCACGCGCGGCAAGCTGCTCAGGGCCGTTTGCCAGCGGCACGGCACGGCCAATTCGATAAATCGCGGCATGTCCAAAGCGCTGATATTCCAATCGTTTGTCATGTCGGGCAGTGTAAGAGAATGGGTTGCATGAGCATGGTCAACCTTCACCGCCCCCTGATCTTGGGGTCCACCTCGGTCTACCGACGCGAGTTGCTGCAGCGATTGCGCTTGCCATTTGAAGTGGTCGCCCCACAGGTCGATGAAACCCCCTTGGCCGCGGAGAGTCCGCCAGCTTTGGCGCAGCGACTGGCCATGGCCAAAGCGCGTGCTGTGGCTGAATTACACCCACAAGCTGTGGTGATCGGGTCGGACCAAGTGGCCGACTTGGACGGTGAACCTTTGGGCAAGCCGGGCAACCATGCGCGGGCTGTTCTGCAATTACAACGCATGCAGGGCCGCACCGTGGTGTTCCAAACCGCGGTGGCGGTGGTGTGTTTGGAAGCCGGTTTTGCCCATCAGGCGTTGTCGCCAGTGAAGGTGCGGTTTAGGCGTTTGAGTGACCAAGCCATCGAAACCTATTTGCAGGCTGAACAACCTTACGACTGCGCTGGCAGCGCCAAGAGCGAGGGACTGGGCATCGCGCTGCTGGAGAGCATTGACAACGAAGACCCCAGCGCTTTGGTCGGATTGCCCTTGATACATACCTGCCGCTTGCTTCGCGCGGCAGGTATCCCTTTGCTGGACTGAGCAGGATGTCTACGGCCATTCGCAGCTTGGGGCGTTTGTTTTTGGTGCCCGCGCCACTGGATTTCATGTGCGAGACGCAAGTGCCGCTGTCGCATGTCATGCCCCTGCACACCTTGCAAATAGCTTCCCAGTTGTCCCATTGGGTGTGCGAGAACGCGAAATCTACACGTGCATTGCTCAAACGCATCGATGCGGTGTGTCCGTTGAAAACCCCATTGCAGTCGCAGCAGTTGGTGGAATTGCCCAGACTGGTTCACAAAAAAGGCGACCATGCGGCCGGTGTTGACACCAGCGGCTTGCTGGCAAACGCGTTGGCCGGCCACGACATGGGTTTGGTGAGCGAGGCGGGCATGCCGGCCGTGGCCGATCCGGGCTCTTCGCTGGTGCGCGCAGCCCATGACGCGGGCGTTGAAGTCATTCCGTTGGTGGGACCGTCTTCTTTATTGCTGGCCTTGTCTGCGAGTGGCTTGAACGGTCAGCAATTTGCATTTGTAGGCTACTTGCCGCAAGACACTGCAGAACGCGCCCAACGCATACAAACACTTGAAAAACATGCGCTCAAAACAGGTGAAACACAATTGTGCATTGAAACGCCTTACCGCAACCAAGCGCTATGGCAGGCCTTGCTCGGCCATCTACAAGCCCATACCCGCTTGTGTCGCAGCAGCAACCTGAGCTTGCCGCAAATGCAAACCGTCAGCAAGCGCGTGGCGGACTGGCGAAAAAACCCCGGCGAGCTCGACAAACACACGCCGGTGGTGTTTGCCTTTGGGCCTTGATGCGGGGTCAGCGTAACTGTGGCACCCAAGAGAAAGAGGTTTTCACCATGGCCTCGCCCATGGCCGCACCAAAACGCTTGACCAAGCGTTCAGCCACGTTGTCTTGGCGGGTGTAGTCGACGATATCTTCTGCTTTGACCACATCGCGCGCCACACTGTCCAAGGTGCCATAACCATCGGCCAATCCGAGTTCAATGGCTTGCTGGCCGCTCCAAAACAGTCCGCTGAATATTTCAGGTGCATCTTTGAGCCGCTCGCCCCTGCCCTCACGCACCACCGAAATGAACTGCTGGTGGATTTGGTCCAGCAACAATTGGGCATGGGTTTTTTGGGTTTTGGTGGGGTTGCTGAACGGGTCTAAAAAGCCTTTGTTTTCGCCAGCCGTCATCAAACGCCGCTCAACCCCCACCTTGTCCATCAAGCCGGTGAATCCAAAACCATCCATCAGCACCCCAATGCTGCCGACGATGCTGGCCTTGTCCACGTAAATTTTGTCGGAGGCTGCTGCGATGTAATAAGCCGCAGAGGCGCAGGTTTCTTCAACCACCACATACACCGGCTTTTGGTGCAGGGCCTTCAAACGTTTGATCTCGTCGTTGATCATGCCCGCTTGCACAGGACTGCCGCCGGGCGAATTGATGCGCAGCACCACCGCCTGCGAACCCTCGTCTTCAAACGCCTGGCGCATGGAATCGATGATCCATTCGGCATTGGCATTCGCATCGGTATCGATTTCGCCTTTGATTTCAATCAATGCCGTGTGTGCCGTCGGGTTGGGCGTGTTGGCCACGTTCCTGCCATGGTAAAAAGAAAACCACATCACCCCCAACAGCAGCAATATCCAAAACATACGAAAGCCAATGCGCCAGCGTCGTGCAGCGCGTTGTTCATTGATTTGTGCCATCACCAACCGCTCCAAGGTGTCGCGCTCCCATTGGCTGTTTTTGTCAGCAGTGGGTGCACCGGCGGTGGAGGCGCTGGCGGGGTGCGCACTGGCGGTGGGCGTTGAAACGGTGCCCGTGTCTTGTTGCGTGGGCGGTGTTTGTTCTTCTTGCATGTTCAAAATTCCAAAGGCTTGAGGTTGTAAGCAGTATGCCAGTGCACCACGCCCTGGCTTTCACTCAGGTTAATTTTCACCAAACTACCCCGACAAGGCCCGCCAACACATTCGCCGGTTTGCGGGGCGTAGGTGGCGCCGTGGGTGGCGCAAAGCAACCAACGCCCTTCGGTGTCAAAAAACCGGTCGGGCTGAAAATCCATTTCCATGGCCACGTGGGTACAACGGTTCAGATAGGCCTGCACTTGGCCTTCAAACCGCACAGCAAAAGCGCGACAAGTCTGGCCCGCATACACCACATCAAATGGCACGGCCAAGCCACTGTCTTGCAGGTCTTGGCTGTTGCACAAAGGAATGGCTTGATCATCCATGTTCGCTCAGCCAATCATGCAACTCGGCCACGGTGTGCGCCACGGCCAAGGGTTGCCAGCGGCCGAAGTCAGACGTACCGTGTGCGCCATAGCTCACGGCCACGCTGGCACACCCGGCGTTGTGCGCCATCTCCAAATCATGGGTGGTGTCACCAATCATCAAAGTGCGCTCTGGCGCCACACCGAATTCGGCCATCAATTCGTGCAACATGCGAGGGTTCGGTTTGCCAGCAGTTTCATCGGCGGTGCGTGAACCCTCAAACATGCCTCGCAATTCGACCTGTTGCAACGCATCGTCCAAGCCTTTGCGGCTTTTGCCAGTGGCCACGGTGAGGATATGTTGCTTATCGCGCAAGGCTTGCAGCATCGGCAAAATGCCTTCGAACAACGACAAATCATCCTGGTGCTGGGCATAGTGGTGCCGGTAGCGCTCGCCCAGCAGGGGGTATTTGTCTTTGGCCACATCCGGTGCGGCATGCGCCAGTGCAGGCATCAGGGCCATGCCAATCACATAAGAGGCTTGTTCATCGCTGGGGCGCTGCCCGCCGACATCGACAACCGCCGCTTGGATGCAGCGAACAATGATGCGGGTGGAGTCGTAGAGCGTGCCGTCCCAGTCAAAAGCGATCAAATCAAATCGGCGTGGGCGCAGGGGGTTGGACATGGTCTATGAAGTGTTGGAGTTCCTGGGGCAAGCCAGCCTCAACGGTTTCGCTGCGCCCAGTCTGGGGATGCACGAACTGTAACCGCCAAGCATGCAAAAACATGCGTTTAATGCCTTGGGCTGCCAACCGTTTGTTCAACTCAAAGTCACCGTATTTGTCGTCGCCGATGATGGGATAGCCTTGGCTGGCCAAGTGCACCCGAATTTGGTGGGTGCGCCCGGTTTTGATGGTGACTTCCAGCAAGCTGTAGTCCCCAACCAACCGCGAAACCCGCACCAAAGTGATGGCGCGCTGCGCGTTGGCGTCGTCCTTGGCGGCAATGCGCACACGCCGCTCGCCTTCACCGGTGCCATTGGCAAGCAAATACCGCTGCAATGGCAAGTCGATGACTTTTTTGTTCGATGGCCATTGCCCTTTGACCATGGCCAGGTAGGTTTTCCCGGTTTCGCGGTCGCGGAACTGGTCTTGCAAACGGGTGAGCGCACTGCGTTTTTTGGCCACCAGCAACACGCCCGAGGTGTCGCGGTCGAGCCGGTGCACCAATTCCAACATGCGTGCGCCGGGGCGTGCTTGGCGCAATTGTTCGATCACGCCAAAGCTCACGCCGCTGCCACCGTGCACCGCCACGCCAGCCGGTTTGTCGATGGCCATCATTTGTTCGTCTTCCATCAACACTGGAAATTCACGACCGGGCGCGACCGGCGCGCTGATGTCTACCGAGGCCACCCGCACTGGCGGCACGCGCACCAAATCGCCGGTTTGCACCCGGGTGTCGGCGTTCACACGCCCTTTGTTGATCCGCACTTCACCGGTGCGGATGATGCGGTAAACATGGGTTTTGGGCACGCCTTTCAACTGGCGAATCAAAAAATTATCCAAGCGCTGACCGGCGGATTCCTCATCGACCAACAAGGTCTTGACGGCCGCTGCCGTGGCTGACGGAGGTGTGTCTATAATCTGTTTCACCAGTGTCCGGTTCTAAGTGCTTGATTTGAATAAGAGATTAGAGCACGTCCTACCTGCACTGAGAGGTCGATGCCCGATGTGGCCGCCGCAAGTCTTACCGCCCCATTGCGGTCTGCGCTGTGGCCACGCACAAGCCCATGCCTTGGAAAACGCTGAAACGAAATACCACCATTGCAGGTGTGTTGTGAGCCTGCAAGGAACACAGTGAGATTGACGAAACACATGAACCTGATTTGGGTGCTCTTCAAAATGTGCATGCTCTGGCTGTTGCCAGCAGCGACTTTGCGCGTTTCACGCACCGTCTCAACAGGTTTCAGCTGGAACCCGCTGGCATCTTTTGCCATGCCCGTTCGACTTCAACTCGCTCGCATCCACCCGCCTCCCGCCCGACGTCGCCATTGAGCGACGGGTCGGCGCGAGGCTGCTCGGTATTTCTTTTCCCGTTACCTGCATAGGCCCACGGCATCGTTGGTCCGCGAAGGACCTGTGTTGTAACGCAAGAAAAGGAACGCATCATGAAACGGATGCTTATCAACGCCACGCAAGCTGAAGAACGCCGCCTGGCCATCGTCGACGGGCAAAAATTGCTCGACTACGAAATCGAAATCGAAGGCCGCGAACAGCGCAAAGGCAATATTTACAAAGCC
The DNA here is from genome assembly GCA_005789825.1 of Burkholderiales bacterium. Lineage (GTDB taxonomy): Bacteria > Pseudomonadota > Gammaproteobacteria > Burkholderiales > Burkholderiaceae_C > Limnohabitans. The sequence continues at coordinate 15,281 of SXWY01000161.1, forward strand.
GTCGTCACTCGCGTCGAGCCCTCACTGGAAGCCTGTTTTGTCGACTACGGCGAAGAACGCCACGGCTTTTTGCCCTTCAAAGAAATCTCCAAGCAATATTTCTCCAGCAACGTGTCTGCTTCCCAAGCGCGTATCCAAGACGTGATCCGTGAAGGCCAGGAACTGCTGATACAAGTGGAA
>SXWY01000162.1 GCA_005789825.1 Burkholderiales bacterium
AAGACCGGTGCAATCGACCACTCTGCCACGCTTCCTTAACGTGATGGATCAAGCAAACGTATTCTAACCAGCTCTTTCTGGGTCGGACGCTGGCAAAAACAAGGCCTGCAAATCGCTCAAAAAATCAAACCCTTTTTCTGTGGCCTGAATACGGTTGTGATCAACCCGCAATAAACCGCGCTGCTGCCCAGCTTGCAAACTGCTCTCGATCGTCGACAAGGGCATGCCCGTGCGTTCCATGAATGCAGTGAGGGGAATACCCTCTTTGAGCCGAAGTGCATTGAGCATGAACTCGAACGGCAATTCGGCTCGGCTGACTTCATGGCTTTGTGCCACGGCCTCACCGGCCATGGCTTTTTGCATGTACACATTGGGCTCTCGGTGTCTCACCATTCTGCAAATGCGGTGGGCAAAACTGATCTTGCTGTGAGCGCCAGCGCCCACCCCTAAATAATCACCAAATTGCCAATAATTGGTGTTGTGCCAACAGCGGTGTCCTTCTAGGGCAAAGGCTGACACTTCGTAGCGTTGCAATCCCTCTTGTGCGGTACGCGACGTGATGAGGTCGAGCATGTCATAGGCAAGGTCGTCTGGTGGCAATCCTGGGGGTTCGTGTTTGGCAAACAAGGTGTTGGGTTCGATCGTCAAGTGGTAGATGGAGACATGCGACGGTTGCAAAGACAACGCCATTGACAAATCTTGTTGCAAATCTGTTGTGCTTTGATCGGGCAATGCATACATCAGATCGATGTTGAAAGTGTCAAACGCCAGCGCAGCTTCTTGCACTGCCGCTATGGCCTGCGCACTGTCGTGTACCCGACCAATGGCTTGAAGATGTTGGTCGTTGAAACTTTGCACACCGACTGACAAGCGTGTAACGCCCGCTTCTTTGTAAGCGTGAAAACGGTCTTTTTCAAACGTGCCCGGGTTGGCCTCTAGTGTGATTTCGCAGTCTGGCACCAAAGGCAAACGGGCGCGTAAATCGCTGATCAACCGGGTGATGCCCGCAGGTGAAAACAAACTTGGTGTGCCGCCACCGATAAAAACACTGTGCACAGGTCTGCCCCACACCCATGGCAGGCTGGTCTCTATGTCAGCGCACAAAGCCTCCAAATAAGCCGCTTCAGGCAACGCCGTGGGTGGTGCCTCGTTCTGCATATAGATCGCCCCCGATTTGAGGGCGCGAAACTCATGGGAATTGAAATCGCAATAGGGACATTTTTTCAAGCACCAAGGCAAATGCACATACACAGACAAAGGGGGTAATGCCGTCAGGTTCAAAGTGCCCGGCCGCATCAAATGTGCAACATCGAGTTTCATTTCAACCAGCGTTGCTGCATCAATTCACGCATCAACCGTGCCGCCTGTCCTCGGTGGCTGCGCTGGTTTTTTTCTTCATCGGTCATTTCTGCAAATGTTCGGTTGGCTTCAGGAATAAACATCACCGGGTCGAACCCAAAACCGTTGGTACCGCGCAGTTCACGCGTGATTTCGCCTTCTGCCCTGCCGCTGGCAATCAATGGTTCGGGGTCGTCTGTATGGCGCAGCGCGACCAAAGTGCTGACCAGCGCCGCTTTGCGGTGGGAGATGTGTTGCATTTGCTCCAACAACGCACGGCGATTGTTGTCATCGCTTTTGGTGTAGCCAAACTGCGTGCAATAAAAGGCTGTCTGCACGCCCGGCAATCCTTCAAATGCATCGACACACAAGCCCGCATCGTCTGCCAAAGCGGGCAAGCCGCTGTAGCGGCTGGCATGGCGGGCTTTGGCCAATGCGTTTTCGACAAACGTATGGAATGGCTCTTGCGCCTGCGGAATATCCAATGCAGATTGTGCGATCAATTGCAAACCTAAAGGCGCAAACATGGCCTGCAATTCATGCAACTTGCCCTGGTTGTTCGAGGCCAACACAATGCGTGAAACGGCGGGCATATCAACCGGCCAACGCAGATTTTTGCAAGACCACCAACTCGCGGATACCTTTGTCTGCCAGCGCCAACAGTTGGTCCATTTCTGCGCGACTGAACGCCGTGCCCTCTGCGGTACCTTGCACTTCCACAAAACCGCCTGCCCCTGTCATCACCACATTCATGTCTGTGTCGCAAACAGAGTCTTCAACGTATTCCAAATCCAACAGCGGTACACCATGCAATAAACCCACTGATATGGCGGCCACATGGTCGATGATGGGAGATTCGGTCAATTTTCCGGCTTTGAGCAAACCATGGACTGCGTCTTGCGCCGCCACAAATGCACCGGTGATGGCAGCTGTGCGAGTACCGCCATCGGCCTGCAACACATCACAGTCAAGCAATATGCTGCGCTCGCCGAGTTTTTTCAAATCAAACACGGCCCGCATGGAGCGACCAATCAGTCGTTGGATTTCCTGGGTGCGACCGCTTTGCTTTCCTTTGGCAGCTTCTCTGTCGCTGCGGGTGTGTGTGGCGCGCGGCAACATTCCATATTCCGCAGTCACCCAACCCTCGCCAGAACCCCGTTTGTGTGGTGGCACTTTTTCCTCGACAGATGCGGTGCATAACACTTTGGTATTGCCAAATTCAATCAGGACCGATCCTTCTGCATGCATGGTGAATTGGCGGGTGATGCGAACTTGACGCAATGCGTCGTTGGCGCGGTGTTGGCGTGATGCAATGGTTGTCATAGGTGTGGAGCAGTGCTGCTGAGAAAGCAGTCATTGTCGTTCAGGCGCGGAATGTGCGCCTGAGATAATGCAATTTTGAAAAGAAAGCGCCATGTCCCTGCAAAGCATGACCGGCTATGCCAGTGCACAGTCACACATTGGCTCTGAAACGCCCACCGTCCCCAGTGTCCGTTTGGGTCTGGAAATACGTTCGGTCAACAGCCGCTATCTCGATGTCAGTTTTCGTCTGCCCGACGAGTTTCGCCAACTCGAACCTGGTCTGCGAGATCTGATCAACAAGCAGCTCAAACGCGGCAAAGTTGAGCTGCGGCTGAACATGGAGACAGACAACGACTCAGGCATCGGGACACCTGACACGGCGCTGCTGAAGAACTTGGTCAATGTGCAAAACCATGTGCGCATGTGGTTGCCCGAGGCTCCGGTGCTTTCGGTGTCTGAAGTTATTCGCTTATCGTCGCAAGCCCACGCCAGGTCGGCAGCGGACATGACGCAACACATCGTGTCCTTGGCCAGCGAGGTGGTGGGTCAGTTAAGCAAGGCCAGGCAGCGAGAGGGTATGAAATTGGCCGACGACTTACGTGGACGCGCCACCCAATTGCATGCACTGGCCGAACAAGCCCTGCCGCTGGTGCCACTGGCCGTGGATGCACAAAAACAAAAATTTCTTGAACGTTGGCGCGAAGCATTGGCTCTGGCAGATACACAAGCTTTGCCTGAAAGTGTGCATGAGCGGGCGTTGGCCGAAGCGGCGAGCTTTGCCATTCGTTCCGATGTGGCCGAGGAGATTACCCGACTGACCGCCCATTTGCATGAAATCACCCGCTTGCTGACACCCCAAAAACACCCCGAAGGTGTGGGCAAACGCTTGGATTTTTTGATCCAAGAATTGCACCGAGAAGCCAACACCTTGGGCTCTAAATCCAGCACCATCGAACTCACACGCATTTCGTTGGACATGAAAGTGCTGATCGAACAAATGCGTGAACAAGTTCAAAATCTCGAATAATGAATACCTACCCTGGCAATTTGTACGTGGTGGCTGCGCCTAGCGGCGCTGGCAAATCAAGCTTGGTCAAAGCGTTGATGGAACTGGATGCTCGCGTGCAGCCCTCGGTGTCTCACACCACCCGCGCACCTCGCGGCCAAGAATTCCACGGGCGTGAATACTTCTTTATCGACAACGAAGAATTTGACCGCATGATTGCCGAACAGGCTTTTTTGGAATGGGCGCATGTGCACGGCAACCGATACGGCACATCACGCGCCACGATTGAAGAGCGGATCGCCCATGGCATGGACGTGATTTTGGAAATTGACTTCCAAGGCGCGGTGCAGATCAAAAAGCTGTTCACTAATGCCGTGCTGATTTTCATTTTGCCGCCCAGCATGGAGGAACTGCGCGCTCGGCTGCAACGCCGTGGAGAAGACAGCCCTGAGGTGATCGAGCTGCGCTTGCAAAACGCCGCCCAAGAGATGTCGCAGGCGCACGAATTTGACTTCGTTATAATCAATGAACTTTTTGACAAAGCTTTGTTCGACCTCAAAGCCATTGTCCATGCGCAAAGACTCAAATACGCGTCGCAGCGCCAAAGCAGATCCGATATTTTTCAAGCTTTAAATCTCACCTAACTGAACCGGAGCAACCCCACATGGCCCGCATCACCGTTGAAGACTGTCTCGAACAAATTCCCAACCGCTTTCAGTTGGTTTTGGCTGCCACCTACCGCGCCCGCATGCTGGCCCAAGGACACACGCCCAAAATTGAAAGCAAAAACAAGCCCGGCGTGACTGCACTGCGCGAAATCGCCGCCGGCAAAATCGGCTTGGAAATGCTGAAAAAAGTGCCCGGCTGATCGCCAATAGCTTTTTTCGCACACAAAGCACTGCCATTGCAGTGCTTTTTTTTCGTCTTTGGCCCCTTGAACCATGCAAAACGCTACATTTAGGCCATGGCTACCGTCGCATCTACTCTTGTTGTTCCAACGCCCGCCAGCAACGCAGCGGCGGCGAGTTTTGCTTCGCTGGTCGCCAAATTGGACTATTTGAGTGCCGAAGGGATCGAACAAGTCAGGCGCGCCTACAAATTCGCCGATGAAGCGCATTTAGGTGTGACCAGACGTAGCGGGGAACCCTACATCACCCACCCAATTGCAGTGGCGCTGCAATGCACAGAATGGAAATTGGACAGCCAAGCACTGATGGCGGCCTTGCTGCACGATGTGATGGAAGATTGCGGCGTCACCAAATCTGATTTGCTGGAGAAATTTGGCCCCACCGTGGCTGAACTTGTAGACGGTTTGACAAAACTCGACAAACTCAGTTTTGACACGCAAGAGGAAGGACAGGTTGAATCGTTTCGCAAAATGCTGCTGGCCATGGCGCGAGACGTGCGCGTGATTTTGGTCAAACTCGCTGACCGCACGCACAACATGCGCACCATGGAAGCCATGCCCCGCGCACGATGGAAAGCCATCAGCAGCGAAACCCTTGAGATTTATGCGCCTATCGCGCACCGTTTGGGGCTCAACCAAACCTACCGCGAATTGCAAGACCTGAGCTTTAAGCACCTCAAACCTTGGCGCTACGCCACCTTAGAAAAAGCCGTGATGCGTGCGCGCAACCGCCGCCGCGATTTGCTACAAAAACTTCAACTCGAAGTCGAAACCGCATTCAAGCAAAGCCATTTGAACATCAGTATTTTTGGGCGAGAAAAAACGCTCTATTCCATCTACCAAAAGATGCGTGGCAAACATTTGAGTTTTGCGCAAGTCACTGACATTTATGGCATGCGCGTGTTGCTGCCCAATTTGATCGACTGCTACACCGGTTTGGGCATATTGCACCAACTCTACAAACCTGTCCCAGGCAAATTCAAAGACCATATCGCGATTGCCAAGATCAACGGCTACCAATCGTTGCACACCACGCTGGTTGGGCCGGCGGGCATCAATGTTGAATTTCAACTGCGCACAGAAGCCATGCACCTTGTGGCGGAGTCGGGCATCGCAGCGCACTGGCTTTACAAGTCGCATGAATCCAGCGAGAAGGCAGAACGATTGGGCACGCAGTGGTTGCAATCATTACTCGACATTCAAGATGAAACCCGCGATGCCACCGAATTTTGGGACCATGTCAAAGTGGATTTGTTCCCAGATGCTGTGTATGTATTCACCCCCAAAAGCCACATCATGGCGTTGCCACGGGGCGCCACCGTGGTGGATTTTGCCTATGCGGTGCACAGCAACGTGGGGGACCGTGTCATCTCTGCCCGCATCAACGGCGAGCCGGTGTCTTTGCGCACAGAGTTGCGCAACGGTGACGTGATTGAAGTGGAAACCGCAGAAGCTGCGACCCCCAATCCGGCATGGCTGGCATTTGTTCGCACCGGACGGGCTCGCTCAAAAATCAGGCATTACCTCAAAACCCGCGCCCAATCCGAATCACAAGATTTGGGCGAAAAACTGCTTGCACAAGCACTTCGTGCCGAGGGCTTTGTCAATCTTCCCGCCAACGATGTTTTGAACAAAGTGTTGTGGGAAAAATTGTTGCGCTTCACGGGCAGTAAAACGCGCGAAGAATTGCTCACCGATTTGGGATTGGGCAAACGCGTGGCCAGCATTGTTGCCAAACGCTTGGTTCGACTGCTGGCAGACCAAGGTATTCGCCCCGATCCGTTGTTGCTCAGCCGCGAGCGTTTCACGGCCCATGAAAATCTGTCGCAAGGCGGGGTGGTGGTCGACGGTAGCGACAACGCTTCAGTCAGTTATGGCCAGTGCTGTCATCCCGTGCCGGGCGACGCTATCGTGGGCTACCTGGGCCGCGGAGAAGGGCTGGTGGTGCATGTTCAAGACTGCCACGTCGCACAACGCTTGCAACACAAAGACAGCGAACGATTCATTGCGGTGGAATGGTCAGACGAGCCGGTTCGCAGTTTTGAAGCGGGCATTGTGGTGACGGTGCTCAACGGCAAAGGCGTGCTCGCCAGCGTTGCAGCTGCCATCACTTCGGCGCAAGCCGACATCAAGCTGGTCAGCATGGCCGATGAAGTCAGTGGCAAACAAGCCACCGACTTGCGGTTTTTGATTGCCGTTCAAGACACTTCGCACCTAGAAAGCGTGCTCGGCAGTTTGCAAAGGTTGCCTTCGGTGAGTCTCGCGAAACGCGCCAGCTCTCACCGCCACCACTGATCCACTCTTTAACGGTCTGTAATGGGTTGAGGATAGGAAACCTGCGTCACTTCAATCTCTTGCATGCCTGCTGGGGTTTGCAAATGGACCACATCGCCCACCCGCGCTTTCAATAAAGCACGCGCCACTGGCGACACCCAACTGACTTGGGCCTGCAAACTGTCCGCCTCGTCAATGCCCAAAATGGTGATGGTTTTCGCATGCCCATGTATGTCCTCATAAGTCACCGTGGCACCAAAGAAAATTTGCTCACTGCCATGGTGAACACTTGGATCGGTGACGCTTGCCAACTCCATGCGCTTGGTCAGAAAACGAATGCGCCTGTCAATATCGCGCAAACGTTTTTTACCGTAAATGTAGTCGCCGTTTTCTGACCTGTCGCCGTTACTGGCCGCCCAATGGACGATATCCACCACCTTAGGGCGCTCCTCGTCGATCAATTGCAACAGCTCGGCGCGCATGCGTGCATAGCCTTGGGGTGTGATGTAGTTTTTTCCACCGCTTGGAACAGGCGGCAAGCCCACATCATCGTCATCGTCCTCCGTGCTGGGTTCGCGTGTGAAAGCTTTATTCATGTTGCGCGACCCCTTGGACCACAGCGTCTGCAATCGCCAAACTGGCGGTCAATCCCGGGGATTCGATGCCAAACAAATTCACCAGACCGGCTACGCCATGCTGCTGCGATGTTTGTATGAAAAAATCGGCTTCAGGTCCGTGTGCAGGCGAGATTTTGGGTCGAATGCCTGCATAAGCAGGCATCAGCGAATGGTCTTGCAAACCTGGCCAATAGCGCCGAATTGCGCCATAAAACACCTCTGCCCGCTGAGGCTCAACCACATAGTCTTCCTTGTCAATCCATTCAACATCGGGCCCAAACCGCGCTTGCATGCCCAGATCCAAGGTCAAATGCACGCCCAACCCACCGGGTTCTGGCACGGGGTAAATCAAACGAGAAAACGGCGAACGTCCCGCCAAGGAAAAATAATTTCCCTTTGCCAAATATGCCGCGGGAAGCTTGTTTCTTGGAATCGATAGGCAAGTACCAGCCAAAGCAATGGCTTGGTGACCTGCCGCATTCACTACGGTCTGCGCCAACAACGGTTCTTCTTGACCGCCACTGGCCACGGTCAGCAACAAACCTTTGGGGGTAAATTGCACAGTGCGCACAGCGCTGTTCAAAGCCAAATGGGCGCCATGGCGCTCGGCATCGCCCAATAAGGCCAACATCAAGCCATGAGAATCGATGATTCCTGTCGAGGGCGACAACAATGCAGCCACACATTGCAACTGCGGTTCCATGGCCTGGGCTTGTGAAGCACTCAGCCAAACCAAATCATCCACACCGTTGGCCAACGCCCGCGCTTGGATTTTTTTCAAGTCCAGGATCTGATCGTCAGTCGTGGCGACGATCAATTTGCCGCAACGGTTGAATTCAACCCCAAATTCTTGGCAAAACCCATACAGCTGATGACGCCCTTGGACACAAAGCTGCGCTTTGCGAGAACCTGCAGGGTAGTAAATGCCCGCATGAATCACTTCACTGTTGCGAGAGCTGGTTTCTTGCCCGAATCCGTTGTTTTTCTCAAGAATAATGACTTCATGGCCAGCGCGGGCAAAGGCACGGGCACAGGCCAAACCCACCACCCCGGCACCGATGACAACGACTTGTACTTGGTGAGTCATGCGAAGAATATAAATATGGTGCGGCTGGCAGGAATCGAACCCACGACCCCTTGGTTCGTAGCCAAGTACTCTATCCAGCTGAGCTACAGCCGCACTGCTTTGCATCTTAACATGCCGCCGCGCCTGAAAAGGCCAGCAAAAAAGTTGGTGGGCCCCCCGTGAGTCGAACACGGCACCAACGGATTATGAGACGATGTACTTAAAAAATACCCAGTGTTTATGCGGTTTGCAGCGTGGTTTTTAAACTTGTAGAAGCGTTTGTAGAAGCAAAGCAAGAATTTTATTGTTACACAGCAGCGTTTTAGTAATGCTATTGGGCGAAGTATTGCAGCTATGCCTGTCACGCAAACATGAGTGACAAATCAAAGTGTAATTCAAACTGCCATTAATGTGCGATTTTGAATCGTTTGGTGGAGTTTCTAGTACTCGCTTGTCAGCATCCCAACCCATACTTCACCGTTCCAGCAAGCGTACAAGCTGTACTCAGCTAACGGAAAGTCCGTGTAGTCCAGCCGTTGCCACGCTAGTACAGCACCATTCCCGTCCTCGATGTTCACGACGCCGCCTTCGCCTTTGCGGACGAACTTAAGAACAGTGAACGGATTTTGA
>SXWY01000163.1 GCA_005789825.1 Burkholderiales bacterium
AACCCGATTGATTTCGAAAACGCCGAAGGCAATTTGGGTTTGTCCAACGCCTTGCTGCGCCATTTGAGCGAAAAATTACCGATCAGCCGCTGGCAGCGTGACTTGTCCGACAGCACGGTGCTTCGCAACATGGGTGTGGCTTTGGGTTATGCGGTGTTGGCCCACCAGTCCTTGCTTCAAGGCTTGCACAAACTCGAACTCAACCCAGCGGCTTTGCAAGCCGACTTGGACAATGCCTGGGAAGTGCTGGCTGAACCGATACAAACGGTGATGCGACGCCACGGTGTGAGCGGCGCTTATGAGCAACTCAAAGAAGTGACGCGCGGGCAACAAGTGACTCGTGAAGACCTGCACCAACTCATCCAGCGTTTGGCTATTCCTGATGAAGAAAAAAAACGTTTGTTGGCGCTGACACCCGCCACTTACATTGGCTTGGCCTCGGTATTGGCCCACAGGGTGTGACGAAGTCAACCGGCCGATGATGCAGAGCTTTGTCCTTCGGCTGCGCGCTCTGCATAACGGTTAAAACGCCACGATGACCGCGACAAGGTGATGCGGCGCCAAACCTGTCTTTTTGCACCGGGGCTCATTTCGGTCCAGTACTGCACTTCTTCAAAGGTTCGGCCACAGCCCTTGCACATCGGGTCACCCTGGCTGGTGGAGCATATGGCAATGCATGGTGTATCGGGCGTGGTGTCGTACCAAGCTCGCCAAGCCGCATAAGCCTTGGCAGGAAAACCTTTTTCAGCGGCTTCGTCTTGGCGGTGGTAAATCATCAAGGCATACACCTCTGCCAGTGCGCGCAATTCAGGCGCCAGCGTGACCCCGTCGGGCGACGGTTTGAGGGCTCGCCAATGGTTGATGGCCGCTTCGATATCGGTGATGTGTATGCTGGCCATGAGGTTTATGGTTGCGGTCGCAATATCTCTATGCGTATCCGTTCCAACGTGCGCAAACGCGAATCGATGATGTAGGCCTCTTGTTGCGCGGCCAAATCGAGTTGGCCTTGTTGTGACATGCGTTTGGCCAAATCTTGGCCAGCACGCAAACGGTCGATGGCGGCGACTTCGTCCCAGCGCACCGCGCGGGATTCGGCATCGGCACGGATCGCTTGCAGCGGTTGTCCAATTTGCTGGTAGATCTGTGCGGCCACATCCCAGGCCAGCGGATCGCGCGGAAACTGGGCCAACCACAATTGCAAATCGTTGGCAGCACGGCGTGCCATCGCCTTGTCCTGGCTGGCGAGCTGGCATTGCGCCCGCAACAACACCCAAGCGCGCTGCGGTTGGGTGTCTTGCACCAAGTTCAGACATTCGCTGGCATTGCCTGCTTGGCGCTGCAAGTCTGCAACCAACCATTTTGCGTGTCGCCATGCCACGGGGTCATTGGCAACCAACGCTGACAAAGCGTGTGCCGCCGCGAGTGCTTTGGTCATTTGTCTTTGTTTGGCATAGGCCATCGCGGCCGCATAGGCCACGGTGGCTTGCCGCACAGGATTTTTTTCGCCAGACAGTGATTCCGCTTCGTAGGTCTTGGTCAAGTTGTCGGTGTCTTCGACGCGGGTACTCATCAATGCTCTGGCACGGCCAGCCATCATCAGGTGCTCAAAGTTTCCCGCTTGGCTTTGCGTGCTGGTGGCGCTGGCGCCGATCCGCGCTTGCATGTCACCAATCCGTTCGGTGGTCAACGGATGGCTGAGTAAATAGGGGAAGCCACCACTGTCGTTCAAACGGGCGGCTTGGGCCAGTTTTTGAAACATGCTGACCACGCCCTGCGCCTGAAATCCTGCATGGGTGCTGACGGCAAAGCCCAGACGATCGGCTTCTCTTTCCATGTCTCTGGAGAAATTCAACTGGCCCTGAGCCACCCCAGCGGAGCCCCCCATGATCAGTGCATTGGCTGCATCTGGGCTTCTGCTGGCCGCCAACACACCCAAAACAAAACTGCCAATCAACCATGGCGTTTGCTTGGCTTGGCTGTCTTGCATGCGGGCGATGTGTCGCTGGGTCACATGGCTTAATTCATGGCCCATGACAGCGGCGAGCTCGTCGGTGTTGGACACCACCGCAATCAAGCCCAAGTGCACGCCCATGAAACCACCTGGCAAAGCAAATGCATTCACCGAGCGGTCTCTGACCAACAACACATCCCAAGAAAATGTCTCGTCCAATTCCGGCGGCAAATTTCCTAATTGGCTGGCAGATTGGCGCAAAGCCTTCCAGATACTTTGCACATAATCCACCAGCACGGGGTCGTCCATGTAATCGGGGTCACGCATCAGTTGGCGCATGATGGATTCACCCAACCGCTTTTCCTGCGGAATACTCATGCTGTTGCCGTCACCAATATTGGGCAAGCGGCCACTGCTGGTTTGGGCGGCTGCCCCCAGGACGGCGCACGCCATGGCCAACACAGCAGCCAGCTTTGGCAAACAGGCAAGCAGCGTATTCAAGGGCTGGTACCGCTAATCGTATGATCCATGCAAGGATGTTACCCGTCGTGCATTCTTGCCGCAGGCGGCGGATAACCATGGCTATTCACAACAGGTTCTCAATATGTCACTCACCCATTTCGATGCACAAGGTCAAGCGCACATGGTCGATGTTGGCCCCAAAACCAACACGCACCGCATTGCTGTTGCCACCGGCGAGATACATATGTTGCCCGCCACCTTGCAATTGATAGAAGCGGGAACTGCGAAAAAAGGCGATGTGATTGGCATAGCGAGAATTGCTGGCATCCAGGGTGCCAAAAAAACCGCCGATTTGATTCCTTTGTGCCACCCCTTGGCCTTGACCCGAGTGGCGGTGGCGTTTTCTACCCACCATGACCCGGCGCGCATCAGTTGCACCGCCACTGTCGAAACCCACGGACAAACCGGCGTGGAAATGGAAGCTTTAACTGCAGTCCAAGTGGCCCTGCTGACCATTTACGACATGTGCAAAGCGGTGGACCGGGGCATGACCATCACCGGCGTGATGTTGCTGGAGAAGCATGGTGGGAAGTCAGGGAGTTTTGTGGCGGGTTCCAATTCCGCCTGAGAAACCAACAGCTTGTCAACGCATTCAAGCGCACCGGCCACCTACATGTCGCCGGTGTTTTTTCATGCGCTCCTTTTTCGGCTTTACCTGCATTCCGTGGGCGCGTACTTGGCCAACAAGGTAGGCGCTGTGCCCAAGGTCAAGCCCGTGGGTGCATTGGCCCCTTTGGCCAAGCAGCGCCAAGCGACCACGGACTGGTCAGGCACGTTGAATTCTGCGGTGGCATCAGGCAGCGCGCTGGCTGCTGTGGACAGCCCGGTATAGGGCACCAACAGTAAAACTCCATCTCCTGCATTTTTTTGCGTGGTGATGCTGATCACACCTGTGGCCGGGTCCACAGAAATACTTTTGATATTGGCTGTGGCGGCCGGCGCTTGGTAGCCTGTGGCATAGCCCGTGGCAGAAAAACTGCCGCTGTTGAACACATCTTGTACCTGCGCTTTGGCAGTGCCTGCCAAGGACAAACCTTCGCTGACGCGGGCGCGCACGCTGTAATCTTGGTAGGCTGGCACGGCCAAAGCGGCCAATATGCCGATGATGGCAACCACCACCATCAATTCAATCAATGTAAATCCACGCTGTTTGCGCTGCTGCATAAATGACTCCTGGGTAGTTTGGGATTCACCCATTGTCAAGACCGATGCATGTTCGGGTGTGAGCCGCACTGACTAAATCGCAAAGTCCTGCTCAACCCTGCCTGTGTATCGCAGGCACAGCGAATCAGAGCATGGCCTTGAGCAACTTGCCCATTTCAGACGGGTTGCGCGTGACTTTGAAGCCGCATTCTTCCATCACCGCCAATTTGGCCTCGGCCGTATCCGCGCCGCCGCTGATTAACGCGCCGGCATGACCCATGCGTTTGCCCGCAGGTGCAGTCACACCAGCGATGAAACCGACGATCGGTTTTTTCATGTGGGCTTTGCACCAACGCGCTGCTTCTGCCTCGTCGGGTCCGCCGATTTCACCGATCATGATGACGGCATCGGTGTCGGGGTCGTCGTTGAAGGCACGCATCACATCGATGTGCTTCAAACCGTTGATCGGGTCGCCACCAATGCCGACCGCGCTGGACTGGCCCAAACCGATTTCGGTGAGCTGCGCCACGGCTTCATAGGTCAACGTACCCGAACGCGACACCACACCAATGCGTCCTTTGCGGTGGATGTGACCAGGCATGATGCCGATTTTGATTTCATCCGGGGTGATCAAACCTGGGCAGTTGGGGCCCAACAGCAAAGTGCGTTTACCGCCCGCCGCCTCTTTGGCCTTCATGCGGTTGCGCACCATCAGCATGTCACGCACAGGAATGCCTTCGGTGATGCAAATGGCCAAATCCAAGTCTGCTTCGACCGCTTCCCAAATCGCGTCTGCCGCACCAGCGGGTGGCACATAAATGACCGACACCGTGGCGCCTGTTTCGTGCGCAGCTTCTTTCACGGAGGCGTAAATCGGAATATTGAAAATCGATTCGCCGGCTTTTTTGGGATTCACACCTGCCACAAAACACTGTTTGCCGTTGGCGTATTCCTGGCATTTTTCAGTATGGAACTGGCCGGTCTTGCCAGTGATGCCTTGGGTGATGACTTTGGTGTCTTTGTTGATGAAGATGGACATGATTCAAGCTTTCAATGCAGCCACGACGGCTTGTGCGGCCTCGGCCATGGTGTCGGCGCTGATGATGGGCAAACCCGAGTCGGCCAACATGTGTTTGCCCAAGTCTTCGTTGGTGCCTTTCATGCGAACCACCAAAGGCACGTTGAGGTTGACGGCTTTGCATGCGGTGATGACGCCATGGGCGATCGTGTCGCATTTCATGATGCCGCCAAAGATGTTCACCAAAATCGCTTCGACCTTGGGGTTCTTCAGCATGATCTTGAATGCTTCGGTGACTTTTTCGGGGGTGGCGCCTCCACCGACATCCAGGAAGTTGGCCGGTTCGGCGCCAAACAGTTTGATCGTGTCCATGGTGGCCATGGCCAATCCTGCGCCATTGACCAAGCAACCGATGTTGCCGTCTAAGCTGATGTAGGCCAGGTCAAATTTGGAGGCTTCTATCTCTGCAGTATCTTCTTCGTCGAGATCGCGGTAGGCGACGATCTCCGGGTGGCGGAACAAGGCATTCGCATCAAAGTTAAATTTGGCATCCAAGGCAACGATATGGCCTTTGCTGTCCCGGTTGAGCGGGTTGATTTCTACCAACGAAGCATCGGTGTCCATGTAGCAGGTGTAGAGCTTCTTGAACACATCCACGGCCTGCGCAGTGGAGTCGGCAGGAATACCAATCGCGTCGGCGATTTTTTTGGCTTGCGCGTCTCCCAAACCTTTCAAGGGATCGATCAGTTCGGTGACGATTTTGTGCGGGGTGTCATGCGCCACTTGTTCGATGTCCATGCCACCTTCGCTGGAAGCAATGAATGCAATATTTTGTGATGCGCGGTCGGTAACCAGTGACACGTAATATTCTTTTTGGATATCAGCGCCGTCTTCAATATAGAGGCGACGCACCTTTTGACCAGTTGGGCCGGTTTGGTGGGTGACCAGTTGCATGCCCAAAATATCTGAAGCCAACTTCTTGACGTCTTCGATGCTTTTGGCGACTTTCACGCCGCCGCCTTTGCCGCGTCCGCCCGCATGTATTTGCGCTTTCACCACCCACACGGGGCCGCCGAGTTTTTGAGCGGCTTCCACGGCTTCTTGCACGGTGAATGCCGCGATGCCGCGAGGAACAGGCACAGCAAACTGGCGCAAGATCTCCTTGCCTTGGTATTCATGAATTTTCATAAGAACTCGCTTTCAATCTGACGATGGCTGCTGTCGCCGTCCGTCATGCATGCCCTTATCGGGCTGAACTGGCACGAAATGTATCATGCTGCATTGCATCAATATGTGGGTTTGCTGTCAGTTGTTTGACAGGCTTGCAGGCCTGTTTTGAGGCGGTTGGGTGATCGATCCCAGCAGCATTGGGTGCCGTATTTCTTTCAGGAAAGCTTTTCATGCACAAAGTCTTCATCGATGGCGAGGCCGGCACCACGGGCTTGCAAATCCGCGAACGTTTGGCCTTGATGCCCGATGTGATGCTGGTGAGCATTGACCCGGCTGAGCGGAAAAACCCTGTCGCCAAAGCGGCACTGATGGCAGAGGTTGAATTGGTGGTGCTGTGCTTGCATGACGATGCCGCCAAAGCCTCGGTGGCCATGGTCGACGCCATGGATTCGCGCCAGCCTCGTGTGTTGGATGCATCCACCGCGCACAGAACCCATGCCGATTGGGTGTACGGGTTTCCTGAATTGTGTGAATCGCAAGCGGCGGCAATTGCCCAAGCCCGCCGTGTGGCCAACCCGGGTTGTTACGCCACGGGTGCGATCGCCTTGATCCGGCCGTTGGTGGATGCCGGATTGATTCCCGCGAATTTCCCGCTGAGCTTGCCGTCAGTGAGCGGCTATTCTGGCGGCGGGCGCAGCATGATCGAAGCCTATGAAGCCGCAACCGCCCCATTGTTTGAAGCCTATGCGCTGGGCCTGTCGCACAAACATATTCCTGAAATCATGCATTGCACAGGCTTGACGACCCGCCCGCTGTTTGTGCCGTGTGTGGGCAATTTCAAGCAAGGCATGTTGGTGCAGATTCCTTTGCACTTGGCGCAATTGCCTGGCCGTGTCAGCGCAGATGATTTGCACACGGCTTTGCATGAACACTATGCAAAAACCAACGATCCGACACAACCCAGCGTGAAGGTTTTGCCACCGACAGACGATTTGAAATTGGACGCCACCGCTTTGAACGACACCAACCTGATGGAGTTGCGTGTTTTTTCAAACCCCCCGCACGGCCATGCGGTGTTGATGGCGCGACTGGACAATTTGGGCAAAGGTGCCAGTGGTGCAGCGGTGCAAAATTTGCGACTGATGCTCAACATCTGAGCCGCACCCACTCAGCTTGTGCGTGCATGTACCTTACCGTGGAATAACCCTGTCAGCGCTAACGCCGTGGTGGGCTCGCAGATCAAATGTCTTCGCTGTGCGCCAGTCCAGCCACCACCTGTCGCACCACATCTCCAGAAAAACCGCGTGTGGCCAAAAACCGCGCTTGGCGATTTCGCGTCGCGGCATCGGTCGCCACCACACCGAATTTTTTTTGCCAAATGGCCCATGCACGCGCCAATTCAGAATCTTTCAACGCCGCCACAGTGTCGGCAACCACGTCGGCAGACAAACCTTTGGCTTGCAATTCTTGGCGCAAGCGCATGCTCCCCAATTTGCCAGCACGTCGGTTCACCAAGGTTTCTGCAACACGGCTGTCGTCGATTAAACCACGGGCTTCGAGTTGTGCCACCGCTTGCGCCACGTCTTCGGCACTGGCTTGTTCGCTGAGCAGTTTTTCTTGCAATGCCTGGCGCGAGTATTCGCGCTGGGCCAGCAAATCCACCGCGCGGGCCTTGAGCGACGCCGGTTTGGGCGTGGTCGCATGCGACACCCCGCCTTGAATCACTTTGAACGCCCTGTGCTCTGCCATGGGGCCCCTCACTTGACGGCTTGCAGTTTGGTTTCTTCAACTTCCACAGCGAGCAAGGGGATGTTGAGCGACTCGCGCACTTTGTTTTCGATCTCAATGGCCAATTCATGGTTTTCACGCAGGAATTCGCGGGCATTGTCTCGGCCTTGACCGATTTTTTCGCCTTGGTAGGCGTACCAGGCACCGGACTTGTCAACGATTTTGGCGGCCACGCCCATGTCGATGATTTCACCGTGGCGGCTGATGCCTTCGCCAAACAAAATATCGAATTCAGCGGTTTTGAACGGCGGCGCCACTTTGTTTTTGACGACTTTGACTTTGGTTTCGTTGCCGATGGACTCTTCGCCCTTTTTGATGGTGCCGGTGCGGCGGATGTCTAAGCGCACCGACGCATAAAACTTCAAGGCATTGCCGCC
>SXWY01000164.1 GCA_005789825.1 Burkholderiales bacterium
GCCACCGCGCAACACTGTGCAGTGGGTACACAACGCGCGAATCTCGTGCAACTTGTGGCTGATGTACAAAATGCTGCAGCCCTCTGCCACCAACTGTCGCAACACGGCAAACAATTTTTCTACCGCTTGAGGTGTCAACACAGAAGTGGGTTCATCCAATATCAACAATCGCGGCTCGCACAGCAAGGCCCGAATGATTTCGACACGCTGCATTTCACCGACGCTCAAGGTGTGCACCGGACGCTCGGGTTCCAGATCCAAACCGTAAGCGGCGGCTTTGTCGCGAATACGGCGACTGACCTCGGCCAGCGACAAGGATTTGTCCAAACCCAGCCAAACATTTTGCGCGACGGTCAAGGTGTCAAACAAACTGAAATGCTGAAACACCATGCTGATACCCAGTTGCCGCGCTTGCTGGGGATTGCGAATATGTACCGACTTGCCATTGAAAAACATATCGCCATGGTCGGGCTGCACTGCGCCATAAATGATCTTCATCAAGGTCGATTTACCTGCGCCGTTTTCGCCCAAGATGGCGTGGATTTGGCCTGGCATGACGTGCAGAGAAACACGGTCATTGGCCAACACCGCAGGGTATTGTTTAGAGATACCACGCAGCTCTAGCAAAGCTTCATGGCTCATGGGGCATTTCCATTTCCGCGTTCCGGTGCAACAATAGCTTGTGAACAATTTTGCAGAGTTGGCATGACATTTCCCAAACTTGATTTGATCCACCGTCACCGGCTTTATTCGCTGAACAATGTACCACCGGCGCGCACCTTGCTTGATGTTTTGCGAGAAGAGTTGCGTGCCACCGACACCAAAGAAGGTTGCGCCAGCGGCGACTGTGGCGCATGCACGGTGGTGCTGTCCCGACCCGATGGCAGCCACGCGCACAGTGTCAACAGTTGCATACGCATGGCGCATTCCGCACATGGCTTGAAAGTGACCACCGCCGCTGACCTGCCCGTGGACGGACAACTGCATCCCGTGCAACAAGCTTTGGTGGACCATCATGCCTCACAGTGCGGCTTTTGCACACCGGGATTTGTCATGAGTTTGTACGATTTGTACCAACGCGTCGATGGCAAAGCAGTGACCCGAGAACAAGCCTTGGAGGCGGTGTCCGGTAACCTTTGCCGTTGCACGGGTTACCGCCCGATCATCGACGCCGCCTGTGCCATGCACACCTACCCTCGCCCGGCGCCTGCCGCCGCTGTACCCAAGTTCACCGACACACGCGACCCCCTGAACCCGTCGTACGCACTGCCCACGCAACTGCATCAACTGCTGGGTTTGCGGGCCAAGTATCCACAGGCGCAATTGATGGCCGGCGGCACCGATGCGGGTTTGTGGGTGACGCAACAACACCGCCGATTTGAGCAAGTCATTGACCTCACCCGCGTGAAAGAGTTGTTGCGTGTTGAGCGTTATCCGAACCATATCGCCATGGGTGCAGCCGTCAATTTGCACGATGCTTTCGCCGCCTTGGCCGAATCGCGTCCATCGGTGGCGCATTTTGCAGAACGCTTCGCCGGTCGGCCAGTGCGTCAGTCGGGCACTTTGGGCGGCAATATCGCCAATGGCTCGCCGATTGGCGACAGCATGCCGTTGTTGATGGCCTTGGGTGCACAGGTGGTGTTGATGGCGGCTCGCAAAGGCCGCATCGTCAGTCGTCACCTGCCGTTGGAAAACTTTTATCTGGGTTACCGAAAAACAGCATTGCAAGCCGATGAAGTGCTGTGTTGGATCGTTGTGCCCAAGCCAATGCCTGGCGAGCAACTGGTGCATGACAAAGTCTCCAAGCGTTGGGAGGACGATATTTCGGCGGTTTGTCTGGCCATGCAATGGCATCTGAAAAACGGTGCGGTGCAATCGGTGCGCATTGCGGCGGGGGGCGTGGCCGCCACGCCAGCCCGCGCCTACCAAACCGAAGCGGTGCTCGCTGCACAACCGTGGAACGAAACCACCCTTTCAAAAGCGCAACACACTTTGGCGCAAGAGTTCTCGCCCATCAGTGACATGCGTGCAAGCGCCGACTACCGCCGCATGCTGTTGAGACAGTTGTTACAGCGCGCTTGGCTGGCGCAACAAGGCCATGCGGTGACGCAACTCGGAGACCTGTCATGAACCGATCTGCCCACCACGAAAGTGCGCAGCTTCATGTGCAAGGTTTGGCTTCCTACGTCGATGATTTGCCTTTGACCGAAGGCACTTTGCATGCCGCACCCATGCTCAGCCCAAATGCTTGCGGTTTGATCGAAAAGTTAGACCTCAGAGCGGTGCTCGCCAGCGACGGGGTTCACACCGTGGTGACCGCACAAGACATTCCGGGCGACCGCTTATTGGCCACGTTTGTGCATGACGAGCCGGTGTTTGCTGCCGAGCGCGTAGACCATGTGGGTCAGGTGCTGGGGCTGGTGCTGGCCGATTCGCATATACAAGCCCGCGCAGCGGCGCAACGCGTGGCACTCAAGGTAAAAGCCCAAACTGTGCATTTGGATCCCCGCGCCTCACAAGCGCAGAACGCTACCGTGTTGCCCACCGTACATGTGCAACGCGGCCAAGCCCATCAGGCCATCGCGCAAGCACCACACCGATTGAGTGGACAACTTGAGATCGGCGGGCAGGAACACTATTACCTGGAAACCCAAATCGCTTATGCCATTCCACAAGACAACGGCGAATGGTTGATTCACAGCAGCACCCAACACCCCGGCGAAGTGCAACACTGGGTCGCGCATGCGTTGCATGTGCCCATGCATGCGGTGCGGGTGGTGTGCCGACGCATGGGTGGCGGATTTGGCGGCAAAGAAACACAAGCCGGCCATTTGGCGGTGTGGGCAGCGCTGGCGGCGAAGAAAACCGGTCGTCCCGTGAAAATGCGTTTGTCGCGTGAGGACGATTTTTTGATCACTGGTAAACGCCATCCGTTCAGCCATGATTACAACGTGGGTTTTGACGAACGCGGTGTGTTGCTGGGTTTGCAATCCACCCAATGGGCGCACTGCGGATTCAGCGCCGACCTGAGTGGCCCGGTGTCTGACCGCGCGGTGTTTCATACCGACAACGCGTATTTTTTGTCGGATGTCGATATCGTCTCGCACCGAAGCAAACTCAACACGCAAAGCCACACCGCATTCAGAGGCTTTGGCGGGCCGCAAGGCATGCTGTTGATCGAAACCGTGATGGGTGACATTGCCCGGCAATTGAATCGCGATGCTTTGGATGTGCGCATGGCCAATTTGTATGGCGATGCACCTCGCCACACCACGCCTTATGGCATGGAAGTGACGCACAACATATTGCCTCCATTGATGCAGCAACTGGCCGATGACTGCCAATACCGCCAACGGCGCGAGCAAATTACCCAATGGAACGCTCAACACGCCATCATCAAAAAAGGCTTGGCACTCACGCCTGTGAAATTTGGCATCAGCTTCACCGCCACGCAATTCAACCAAGCCGGTGCGCTGGTGTCGGTCTACACCGACGGCAGCGTGCGTATCAACCACGGCGGCACCGAGATGGGCCAAGGCTTGCACACCAAAGTGTGCGTCATCGTGGCGGGTGTGTTGGGCCTGGCACTCGACCAGGTGCGCATCAGCAGCAGCGACACCGACAAGATTGCCAACGCCAGCGCCACGGCTGCGTCCAGCGGCACCGACTTGAACGGCCGCGCGGCAGAGCGCGCAGCGCTTCAGGTCAAACACAATATCGCCGAATGCTTGGCCAAAGCCGATGGTTGTCCACCTGAAGAGGTGGTGTTTCGCCAGGGCGAAGTCATCACACCCAAGCAGTCACGCAGCTTTGTGCAAGCGGTTCAATATGCCTACAGCCAACGCGTCGCATTATGGAGCGATGGTTTTTATGCGACGCCCAA
>SXWY01000021.1 GCA_005789825.1 Burkholderiales bacterium
CTGGCGGCCCGTATTTTTTCTAATTGGGCGACTGGACTTAAACGTGACATGGTTATCTCCTGATAAAAATATATTTCAAACCGTATTATCAGCCAAGAATAAAAGTTTGAAATATGGCGCGAATATCAGATTTTTAAATCTAATATTAATAATATTCAGATTATCACGGGCCAATGTAAGCATTCAAACCGACTTATGGCGCCCGCAGGCTTGGTGCACAATGCCAACAACCTCCTTATTGACCCATGAACACTGTAAACCCACATCCTTTACAAACACACCGCGACCAAGCTCAGATCTTGGCGCGAGCGCTTCCCTATATCCGCCAGTTCCACGGCAAAACCATCGTCATCAAATACGGCGGTAACGCCATGACCGACCCGGCGTTGCAAGCCGATTTCGCAGCCGATGTGGTGTTGTTGAAGTTGGTGGGCATGCATCCGATCGTGGTGCATGGTGGCGGACCGCAAATCGAAAATGCTTTGCAGCGCTTGGGTAAAAAAGGCGAATTCATTCAAGGTATGCGCGTCACCGACGAAGAAACCATGGAAGTCGTGGAGTGGGTGTTGGCCGGTGAAGTGCAACAAGATATTGTGGGCTTGATCAACCAAGCGGGCGGCAAAGCTGTGGGTTTGACCGGGCGCGACGGCGGCATGATTCGCGCGCAGAAATTGAAAATGCTCGACAACCTTGACCCCACCATTGAACACGATGTCGGGCAAGTGGGTGACATCACTTCTATCGACCCGTCTTTGCTCAAAGCGCTGCAAGACGATGCATTCATTCCCGTGGTCAGCCCCATCGGGTTTGGTGTACAAAATGAAAGCTACAACATCAATGCAGACGTGGTCGCCTCCAAACTCGCGACCGTGCTCAAAGCTGAAAAACTGGTGCTGTTGACCAATACCACCGGTGTGCTCGATAAACATGGCGAGTTACTGACCAACCTGAGCGCGCGACAAATTGATGGCTTGTTTGCAGACGGCACCATCAGTGGCGGTATGCTGCCCAAGATCAGCGGTGCACTGGAAGCCGCCAAAAGCGGCGTCAAATCCGTGCACATCATTGACGGCAGGGTACCCCATGTGCTGCTGCTGGAAATTTTGACTGACCAGGCTTTTGGCACCATGATCCGTTCGCACTGACCACCCAGGAGGACCGTCCTATGGCTGATGAGCAAGCAGCAGCAAATATCGCCGACGCCACCACACGCAAGCGGCCCAAGCCGGGTGAGCGGCGCATTCAAATACTGCAGGCACTCGCCGCCATGTTGGAGCAACCGGGTTCGGATCGGGTCACCACTGCGGCGTTGGCCGCCAAGCTCGAGGTCAGCGAAGCCGCGCTCTACCGCCATTTCGCCAGCAAGGCGCAAATGTTCGAGGGCTTGATCGAATTCATCGAAACCAGTGTGTTCAGTTTGCTCAATCAAATCGCCCAAGGGCCGCACGAATCGCCTGACAAACTGCGCCGCATGCTCACCGTGTTGTTGCAATTTGCCGAGCGCAATCCGGGCATGGCACGCGTCATGGTGGGCGATGCGCTGGTGTTTGAAAACGACCGCTTGCACCAGCGCATGAATTTGTTTTTTGACAAAGTAGAAGCCAGTTTGCGGCAAGTCTTGCGTGACGCCGCCAGCTCTTCTGCCACACCCACGGTGGACGCGCAGGCGCAGGCGTCGGTGGCGATGGCGTTTGCGGTAGGGCGCTTGCACCGGTTTTCGCGTTCGGGCTACAAGCGCTCGCCCTTAGAGCATTTGGACGCCAGTCTGAATTTTCTGATCTAAAAATACATATCCAAGTTGTCAAAAATTTCATGCCTGCAGGGGCAGCGAGTGTTGATAATGCAATTTGTTTATTTCTTCGACTGACAAGGACAGCAATCCATGAACCAATTAGATATGCAGGGCCGCCATGCCGTGGTCACCGGCGGCGCCAGCGGGCTGGGCTTGGCCATTGTGCAGCGTTTGCTGCATTCAGGCGCGCGTGTCACCGTCTGGGACCATGACCAGCTTGGCATGGACAAAGCAGTCTCTGCGCTGCGACAACAATGGCCCAAAGCCACGATCGATGCCGTGCAAGTCAATTTGACCCAACATGCACAAGTGGTTGAAGCGGTGAAAAAAACGGTGGCCATGGCCGATGTGGATGCGTTGGTCAACAGTGCGGGCATCAGTGGTCCGAACATGAAAAGCTGGGACTATCCGCTGGACGATTGGCTCAAAGTATTCGATGTGAATGTCAATGGCTTGTATTACTGTTGCCGAGAAATGGTGCCGCACATGAAAGCGCGCAACAAAGGGCGCATCGTCAACATCGCATCGGTCGCCGGCAAAGATGGCAATCCCAACGCCAGCGCCTACAGCGCCAGCAAAGCGGCCGTCATTGCCCTGACCAAATCGATTGGCAAAGAACTCGCCGACACCGCCATTTGCGTGAACTGCGTGACACCTGCGGCTGTCAAAACGCCGATCTTCGACCAACTTACGCCGGAGCATATACAGTTCATGCTGAGCAAAATCCCCATGGGACGTTTTGGCACACCCGATGAAATCGCCGCCATGGTGGCTTGGTTGTGCACCGATGATTGTTCTTTTTCTACCGGCGCGGTGTTTGATTTGTCCGGTGGCCGATCCACTTATTGATTTTTTTCAGGAGCACACATGAAATTGGTTCGTTATGGCGCGGTAGGCCGCGAAAAACCCGGCTTGATCGATGCTGACGGCAAATTGCGCGATTTGTCAGGTGTGATGGCAGACATCACACCTGACCATTTGAGTGACAAAGAACTGTCCAAGCTGGCCCGACTCCACACCGCCAAGCTGCCCTTGGTGCGCGGCAAGCCTCGCATGGGTTGTCCGATCAGCCATGTTGGTAAATTCATCGCCATCGGTTTGAACTATGCCGATCATGCGGCCGAATCCAATTTGCCGGTGCCCAAAGAGCCGGTGGTGTTCATGAAAGCCAACAGTTGTGTGCAAGGCCCTGACGACGACATCATGTTGCCCAAAGGGTCAGTGAAAACCGATTGGGAAGTGGAACTGGGTGTGGTCATCGGCACACGCGCCAGTTATGTGTCGCAAGCCCGTGCATTGGACTACGTGGCGGGCTACTGCACCATCAACGATGTGTCTGAACGCGAATACCAACTCGAACGCGGCATGACTTGGGACAAAGGAAAAGGCTGCGACACCTTTGGCCCGATCGGCCCTTGGTTGGTGACCCGCGACGAAGTGCCCAAACCCCAGCGTTTGAACATGTGGTTGGATGTGAACGGTGTTCGCATGCAAACCGGCAACACCAAAACCATGGTGTTCACGGTCGCCAAATTGGTGAGCTATGTCAGCGAATTCATGACCTTGATGCCCGGTGACGTGATCACCACCGGCACCCCTCCCGGTGTGGGCATGGGCATGAAGAAAAACGGCAAGCCCGCACCCGTCTTCCTCAAAGCCGGAGACACCATGTCACTGGGTATTGAAGGTTTGGGTGAGCAGCACCAAAAAGTGGTGGCTTACAAAAAGCATTGATCCTTTGCCAACAAAAAAGCGGCCTGTGGGCCGCTTTTTTTCATGCGTCACCATGGGTTCACACCGTGACGGTTTGAATACCTGAGAGTGTGGGCATGTTGAACGATTCGGGGTCAAACGCCATGTCAGCTTCTTCAGGCGGCACGCCAGTGGCTTTCATGCCTTTGAAGTCATACAACTGAGGATCGAGCAAGTGCGAAGGCACGGTGTGCTGTAGCGCATGGAACATGTTGTCTAAACGCCCCGGGTATTTCTTCTCCCATTCGCGCAGCATGTCCCCCACTTGCTGGCGCTGCAAACCGTCTTGGCTGCCACACAGTGTGCAAGGAATGATCGGGAATTCGCGGTGTGCTGCCCAACGAATCAAGTCGCGTTCGGCCACGAACGCCAGTGGACGGATCACGATGTGGCGACCGGTGTCGCTCATCAATTTGGGCGGCATGCTTTTGAGTCGGCCGCCGAAAAACATGTTCAAAAACAAGGTTTGCAAAATGTCATCACGGTGGTGGCCGAGGGCAATTTTGGTGGCGCCGATTTCATCGGCCACGCGGTACAAAATGCCCCGGCGCAAGCGGCTACACAGACTGCACATGGTTTTACCGGGAGCGATTTTTTTCTTGACGATGCTGTAGGTGTCTTGGGTTTCAATGCGAAACGGCACCCCGAGTTGGGTCAGGTAATCGGGCAAGACATGCGCAGGAAAACCGGGTTGCTTTTGGTCCAGGTTGACAGCAATGATGTCAAAGTCGATCGGCGCACGCATTTTCATCTTCAACAAAATGTCCAGCATGCTGTAGCTGTCTTTGCCGCCAGACAAGCACACCATGACCTTGTCGCCTTCTTCGATCATGTTGAATTGCACAATGGCTTCACCCACTTGGCGGCACAAGCGTTTTTCCAATTTGTGAATTTCACGGTCGTCGGTGGTCGTTACCATTGGCCAGCCTCCATGTGGATGGCGACTTCGCAGTCGTCAAAAATTTCTAATTTCGCGATTTTCACCCGCACGCCCATCACGCCTGGCAATTGCATCAACCGGTGCGAGACTTTGCCGATCAGGGTTTCCAACAGATTGACATGTTGCGCAGTGCATTCGCTGATGATGATGTGGCGGAATTTGCGGTAGTCCAGCACATGGCTGATGTCGTCGTCGCTGGGCAACAAATCTTGCGGCCCGAGGTTGAGTTCGGCATCGACTTGTATAGGTTGTGGCACACCAATCTCATGCGGCAAGATGCCCAGATTCGCTTTGAAGCGCAAGCCTGTGAGTGAGAGTGTGCGTAAACCGTGCAAGGGAGTGTTCATGTCACATCAGCGAAAAATCGCGCTCGAAGGGCATCAAATGTTGGCCACCGTCCACCAACAAGGTGGTGCCAGTGACCGAGGTGTTTTGCAAGGCAAACAGCACGCCAGACACCACGTCTTGCACAGAAGACGATTGGCCCAGCGGTGACAGGCGGTGCAGTTGCGCAAATTTGTCATCGGTCAGCATATGGCTGGTCAAGGTCAGACCGGGGGCCACGCCGACCACGCGCAAGGCCGGGGCGAATGCCCGTGCCATCAATTGGTTGGCCGTTTCAAGCGCGGCTTTGCTCAGGGTGTAGCTGAAAAAATCGGGGTTCAGGTTCCAGAGTTTTTGGTCCAACATATTGACCACCACGCCACGGCTTTGGCGCGACGCCACATGTTGCTGCAGAAGTTGCGCCAGCACAATCGCGGCGGCGGTGTTGCCCAACATGTGTCGCTGCAACATGTCGTAGTTGAAATCGTGGGCGCTGTCGTGTTCAAACAAAGCAGCGCTATTGACAACAGCGTCCACATGCCCCATGGCTTGTATCACCTCAGGCAACAAACGCCGTGTTTCGGTTTCGACCGACAAGTCGGCGCCAAAGCATTGCGCGCCTGCGAAGCGTTTGTCGCATTCGTGTGTGGTGGCCAAGGCTTCGTCTTTGGAATGGCGGTAATGCACGGCCACCCGCCAACCTGCATCTGCCAAGCCCAGGGCAATGGCGCGGCCCAAGCGTTTGCCAGCGCCTGTGACCAGCACCGTGGGAGTGGTTTTCACCGATGTGTCAGAAGACATGAAGGACAATGGGAGAAATGGATGAACAAACGACGAGTTTAGCGACTGAGATGCACCGCCTGTTACAAGCGCGGTTGCAAGCTGACAAGGGTTGGTTGCCATTCGATCGTTTCATGGCACTGGCCTTGTATGCCCCTGGCGCTGGTTATTACAGCGTTCGCACGCGTCCGATTGGCCGCATGCCCTCCGGCGGCAGCGACTTTGTCACCGCGCCATGGGTATCGCCCTGCTTTGGACAGGCCTTGGCCAACAGCGTGTGGGAGGCTTTGCAACACACCGATACACATGACGTGTTGGAGTTTGGCGCGGGTGACGGCACGCTGGCCAAGCAGTTGCTCCAAGCGTTGGGCGACCGGGTAAAGCGCTATTTCATTGTGGAAGTATCGGCCCATTTGCGTGAACAACAAGCCATATGTTTGAAAGACTTTGCGCACAAAGTGCGGTGGCTAGACACATTGCCAGACAACATTCATGCCGTTGTGGTGGGCAACGAGGTGTTGGATGCCATGCCGGTCAAATTGCTGCACCGGGTCAACGGCGTGTGGCATGAACGCGGTGTGGCTTGGCATACCCAGACTTCGTCGTATGTGTGGCAAGACCAAG
>SXWY01000165.1 GCA_005789825.1 Burkholderiales bacterium
ATGGTCTGGTACGAAAGCCACCGCGCAGCGTTGGACCCAGCCTTGGTGTTGGGTATGGTGGAGGTGGAGAGCGGGTTTCGCAAATTTGCCATCAGCAGCGCAGGCGCCATGGGCGTGATGCAGGTCATGCCGTTTTGGACGCGTGTGTTGGGTCAAGGTGACGCAACCATGTTGTTTCAATGGCAGACCAATTTGCGCTTTGGCTGTGTCATTTTGCGCCACTATTTGAAGCTGGAAGACGGCCAATTGGCCATGGCGCTGGGCCGTTACAACGGCAGTCGTGGGCAAAGTGCTTACCCGCAAGCGGTGCTGGCTGCGCAGCAGCGCTGGCAGCCTTGACAGGTGAAGCATTGAGTAGGCTGGTGCCAGCCAGGGGAGTTAGTTGCCCAGTACCTTGGTCAGTTCGCCGGATTCGTACATTTCGGTCATGATGTCCGAGCCACCGATGAATTCGCCTTTGACATACAGCTGTGGGATGGTGGGCCAGTTGCTGTATTCCTTGATGCCTTGGCGAATGTCGGCATCGTCCAGCACATTGACGGTTGTCAGTGTTTTGGTGTCTACGCCGCTGGCTTTGAGCAATTGAATGGCGCGACCCGAAAACCCACACATGGGGAAACTGGCATTGCCTTTCATGAACAACACAATGTCGTTGCCTTTGACCAGTTGGTCGATACGTTGGTGCACATCACTCATAAGAACTCCCTGAATTGCAAAAATGCCATCAGCATGGATTATTTCACTTCCCCGCGCATGCCCCCGCTGCAACGGGCTATGCCCGCGAGATCGTTGCGGCTTTGCACCTGTCCATAGCCTTGGCCACGCAACAAAGCACATACCGCCTGCGCTTGGTCATAGCCATGTTCCAACAGCAACCAAGCGCCTGGCTTGAGATGTGCCGTGGCCTGCGTGGCGATGGTTTGCAGATCGTCCAACCCTTTGGGCCCGCTGACCAAGGCGGTTGGCGGTTCGTGCGCCAGTGCGAGCAAATGCGGGTCACCTTGCGCAATATAGGGCGGGTTGGCAACGATCAAATCAAATACACCGGTTACCGATTGCAACCAGTCGCTCTGGCGAAAGTGCACATCGAGTTGTAGTCGGTCTGCGTTGGTTTGGGCGACACGCAAAGCCCCCAGGCTTTGGTCAACGGCATGCACTGACCAATCGGGGCGTTGGTGTTTGAGAGCAAGCGCCACCGCGCCGCTGCCGGTGCCCAAGTCAAGCACCGCAATCGGCGCATGTGGCAGTGGCAACGACAAGGCCCAGTCAACCAAGGTCTCGGTATCGGCGCGCGGCACCAGCACATCAGGTGTCACCAGCAAATCCAGACCATGAAAGGCTTGCATACCGGTCAGGTAGGCCAAGGGTTCACCTTGTTGTAAGCGTTCTAACCCGTTTTGAAACTGCGCTTGTTCTTGAGGGGACAACGCCAAACGGTCGTTCAGTAACAACCAAGCCCGGTCATGCCGTGGGCGTTTCAATACATGCAGCAACAAGGTTTGCGCTTCAAGACCATCGATATCCCGCGATCGCGCATGCTGCAGGGCCAGTGTGACGTTCAACTGTTTTGCTCCAAGGCAGCGAGCTGTTGCGCCGCCTCAAACGCTTGCAATGCTTCGACCACGTCGCCCAAATCGCCTTCCATGATGGAAAGCAATTTGTACAAGGTCAGGTTGATACGGTGATCCGTGAATCGCCCTTGGGGAAAGTTGTAGGTCCGGATGCGGTCTGAGCGGTCGCCGCTGCCAATCAGACTTTTGCGTTCGGCGGCGTCTTTGGCGGCGCGTTCGCTGCGTTCTTTTTCCTGTATGCGCGCGGTCAACACCCGAAGCGCTTGGGCCTTGTTGCTGTGCTGACTGCGGCCATCCTGGCATTCGGCAACGATACCGGTCGGCAAATGCGTGATGCGCACGGCTGAGTCGGTTTTGTTGATGTGTTGACCACCGGCGCCACTGGCGCGAAATGTGTCTATGCGCAAATCGGCAGGGTTGATTTTGATGGCTTCGGCTTCGTCCGGTTCGGCCAGCACCGCCACGGTGCAAGCGCTGGTGTGAATCCGTCCTTGTGTCTCTGTCACAGGCACGCGCTGCACCCGGTGGCCGCCCGACTCGAACTTCAAACAGCCGTAGACACCGCCGCCCTCAATCCGAACCACCACCTCTTTGTAGCCACCCAATTCGCTCGGGGATTCGCTCACCACTTCTACCCGCCAGCCGCGTTCGGTGCAAAAGCGGCTGTACATGCGCAGCAAATCACCGGCGAACAAGGTGGATTCATCGCCACCCGTGCCTGCACGTATTTCCAAGAAGGCATTGCGCACATCATCGGGGTCTTTGGGTAACAACATGCGTTGCAATTGCGCCAGCAAACTGTCGCATTGCACACGGTTGGCGTCGATTTCTTCTTGCGCCATGTCGCGCACTTGGGGGTCGTTGTCTTGCAACATGCTGTGCGCGGCTTCGCTGTCTTGCATCAACTGAAGCCAGCGTTGGTAAGGCGTGACCAGGGCGGAGACTTCCGCGTGTTCGCGTGACAGTTGTAAAAACTGTGTCATGTCTTGCATGATGTCTTGGCGCGACAGCAAAAAGTCCAACTCGGACAAGCGCTGCACACTGCGCTCTAGCTGAGCGCGCATAAACGGCTTCATGGTGAGGGCGCTTTCAGCTAACGGCCAGCGCGTAAAAAGAACTGCTCAATGGCTTGGCGGGCGGACTGGCGGGCTTGTGCGTCGTCCGCATGCAATTCGGCCATGGCGCCGTGCAGCATTTTTTGCGTGAGGCTTTTGGCCAAGGTTTCCAGCACGGCTTCCACTGGCTCACCTTTGGCGAGCAGTTTTTGGGCGCGGGCGAGTTCGGCGGTGCGCCAAGCCTCGGCTTGTTGGTTGAGTTGCTGAATCAGCGGCACATCCGAGCGCTGGTCCAGCCAATGCACAAAGCTTTGTACCCCGGCATCGATGATGACCTCGGCTTCGGCAACTGCGGCTTGGCGACTCGCTTGCCCGGTTTGCACCACTTGCGACAAATCGTCGACGGTGTACAAATACACATCGCGCAACGACTTGACTTCGGGTTCGATGTCGCGTGGCACCGCCAAATCCACCATGAACATAGGGCTGTTGCGGCGTTTTTTCAGGGCCCGTTCGACCGCCCCAAGACCGATCAACGGCAAGGTGCTGGCGGTACAACTGATGACCGCGTCAAATTCGTGCAGGCGGTCTGGCAAATCGGCCAAGCGCATCACATCCGCATTGAACTGCCGCGCCAACAATTGGCCGCGTTCCATGGTGCGGTTGGCCACGGTCATGCCGCGCGGGTTTTTGGCAGCGAAATGCGTGGCGCACAACTCGATCATTTCACCGGCGCCGACAAACAACACATGGATTTTGCTCAGGTCTTCAAACAGCTGACCGGCCAGACGCACCGAAGCGGCGGACATGCTGATGCTGTGGGCGCCGATTTCGGTGGTGCTGCGTACTTGTTTGGCAACCGCGAACGAGCGTTGGAACATTTGGTGCAATGTGGAGCCTAAAGCACCAACCTCACGCGCAGCGCGCACCGCGTCTTTCATTTGTCCGAGGATTTGTGGCTCACCCAAAACCATGGAATCCAAACCACTGGCCACACGAAACGCATGACGTGCGGCTTGTTCATCCACCAAGGTGTAGATGTGTTGGTGCAAACTGTCGGGGCTCACGCCGCCAGATTCCGCCAACCACGCCATGGTGTTGGGCATGAGAATTTCGTTGGAGGCGCAATAGACTTCTGTGCGGTTGCAGGTCGACAGAATTGTGGCTTCGGTTTGGCCGCCCACCGCATGCCGCAAACCATTGAGCACCGGCCCCATTTGTTCAATGGCAAAGGCGAAGCGACCCCGCAGATCGAGTGGTGCGGTGGTGTGGTTGAGACCGAGCGCCCAAACAGACATATGCCAGATTATAAAATTTGAATCTATGGATGTTATGTCGCTTCTGCTTCATTTGTTGAATTTCGTGGCCCCGGCCTGCGCTGTGGCGGCTTGGATGGCCTTGGTCAGCCCGATATTGATGGGCCATTTCCCCCAATGGCGTTCTTGGCGCAGGCAGTTCATGGTCAACAGCGTCATTGGTGTGGGTGTTTTGTTACTGGGGCTGCTGTGGTTTGGCAACGATGGCAAGGTGGTCACGTATGCGGCCATGGTGTTGGCTTGTGCCAGCACCCAATGGTTGTTAACCCTTTGAGCTTAGTGCCGAAGGGCACTGGGTTAACATTCGCTCCACATTTATGAATGCACCAGACCCACTTGCCAGATGGATGACCCCGGTTGAAGGCGGTCAACGATTGCGGGAAATCCCTTACAACTACACCTCGTTTTCTGACCGCGAGATCGTTTGCCGCCTGTTGGGCGATGAAGCTTGGGAACTCCTGCAGCAATTGCGCCACGAAAGGCGCACCGGGCGTTCGGCCCGCATGTTGTTTGAGGTGCTCGGCGATATTTGGGTGGTGCAGCGCAATCCGTATTTGCAAGACGATTTGCTGGACAACCCGTCGCGCAGGCGTTTGCTGGTCGAAGCCTTGCGCCACCGCTTAGACGATGTGCAGGCCAGACGCCGACAACATGACACACCAGACCGCGACAAGGATGTGTGGGTGGGTCGTTTGCTGGACGCAGCGCTGGCTGCAGTCAACCAATTCGCCCAGCAATTCGAGCGCCAGCACACGCTGCGCAAAAAAGCACTCAAAGTATTGCGCAAATGCACCGCTGTCGACAACATCAAATTTGACGCCATGAGCCGCGTCTCGCATGTGACCGATGCCACCGATTGGCGTGTCGAATACCCGTTTGTGGTGCTGACCCCCGACAGCGAAGCCGAGATGGCGCGGTTGGTCAAAGCCTGTATTGAGCTGGGCCTGACCATCGTCCCGCGCGGCGGCGGTACCGGTTACACCGGCGGCGCCATTCCCTTGACTTGGCTCAGTGTGGTGATCAACACCGAAAAGCTGACCGCCATGCACGCGGTAGAAACGGTTCAGTTGCCGGGTTTGCAACAAGCCACGCCCACCTTGTGGACCGAGGCCGGGGTCGTGACCCAGCGCGTGGCCGATGCCGCCGAAGCCGCAGGGCTGGTGTTTGCCGTGGACCCCACGTCTGCCGAGGCCTCGTGCATAGGCGGCAATATCGCCATGAATGCCGGCGGCAAAAAAGCGGTGCTTTGGGGCACTGCCTTGGACAACTTGGCCAGTTGGCGCATGGTCACGCCGGACGCGTTGTGGCTTGAGGTGGTTCGACTCAACCACAATTTGGGCAAGATCCACGATACCGACATCGCCAGCTTCGAATTGCGTTATTTCGAAGCCGACGGCGTCACACCTTTGCGCACCGAGCGGTTGGACATTCCCGGGCCAAGTTTTCGCAAAGCTGGGCTCGGAAAAGACGTCACCGATAAATTTTTAAGTGGTTTGCCTGGCGTGCAAAAAGAAGGCTGTGACGGGCTGATCACCAGTGCGCGCTGGATATTGCACCGCATGCCCAGCCACACTCGCACGGTTTGTTTGGAGTTTTTCGGCCCTGCGCACCAAGCGGTGCCCAGCATCGTAGAGATCAAAGACTATATGTTCGAGGTCGCCAAGCAAACCGGTACCTTGCTCGCTGGTTTGGAGCACTTGGACAGCCGTTATTTGAAAGCCGTGGGCTACACCACCAAATCCAAGCGCGGTGGCTTGCCCAAGATGGTGCTGTTTGGTGACATCGCCGGTGACGACGCAGACGATGTGGCGCGAGTCACCTCGGAGGTGGTGCGCCTGGCCAATGCCCGCAGCGGCGAAGGCTTTGTCGCGGTCAGTCCTGAAGCGCGCAAAAAATTCTGGCTCGACCGCAAACGCACCGCCGCCATCAGTCGTCACACCAACGCGTTCAAGATCAACGAAGACGTGGTGATTCCTCTGCCACGCATGGCCGAGTACACCGATGGCATTGAGCGCATCAACATCGAACTGTCTTTGCGCAACAAAATCGCGCTGTGCGATGCATTGACAACACTGTTGACCAGTGGCCAATTGCCCATGGCGGCGGCTGACGATGAACTCGACAGACCATCCCCCGAATTGCTGCAAGAACGTGTCGATCAAGCATTGGCGTTGATCGCCCATGTGCGCGGCATGTGGCAATCGTGGTTGACCGACATGGACCGTTTTTTGTTGCCGCTGCAAACCCATGAATTGCGCGCCAGTTGGAAAACGCAATTGCGCGCTGAATTGCACTTGCTGTTCAGTGGCGCGATATTTGCGCCGTTGCGCCGCGAATTTGACAAAGTGCACCAGCAGGTGCTCAAAGGCCGTGTTTGGGCGGCGCTGCATATGCACGCGGGAGACGGCAATGTGCACACCAACTTGCCCGTGAACAGTGACGATTACGACATGTTGCAAACCGCCCACGAAGCGGTGGACCGCATCATGGCGCTGGCGCGGTCGCTCGATGGCGTGATCTCGGGGGAACACGGCATTGGCATCACCAAAATGGAATACCTCAGCGACAGCGAATTGCAACCGTTCGCCGACTACAAATCCCGGGTCGACCCCAACGGTCATTTCAACAAGGGCAAATTACTGCGCCGGCCCACCCAACCGGACGACCAGGTGCGACACGCCGATTTGAGCCAAGCCTACACACCCAGCTTTGGCCTCATGGGCCACGAGTCGCTGATCATGCAGCAGTCGGACATTGGCGCCATTTCGGATTCCATCAAAGATTGTTTGCGTTGCGGCAAATGCAAACCTGTGTGCGCCACGCATGTGCCGCGTGCCAATTTGCTCTACAGCCCGCGCGACAAAATTTTGGCCACGTCTTTGTTGATCGAGGCTTTTTTGTACGAAGAACAAACCCGTCGCGGTGTGTCCATCAAGCACTGGGAAGAATTCGAAGACGTGGCGGACCATTGCACGCTTTGCCACAAATGCGCCACCCCTTGCCCAGTCAATATCGACTTTGGCGATGTCAGCATGAACATGCGCAATTTGCTGCGCAAAATGGGTCGTCAAAGTTTTCGGCCTGCGCAAGCATTTCAGTCATGGTTGGTCAGCACCATGCACCCGCAGGCGATCCAACTCGGCCACCAGATCACGCGCTGGGGCATGCGGGCGCAACGCATTGCCAACGGTTTGCTGGGAACACTGGCGCGCCAACAAACCCGCCAGCCACCAGCCTCTATGGGTAAGCCAGACATCCAAACGCAAGTGATTCACTTTGTGAACAAAAAAATGCCTGCAGGATTGCCCAACAAAACCGCTCGCGCCTTGCTGGACATAGAAGACCGCGACTACGTACCCATTATTCGCAATCCCCTCACCACGTCCGCAGATGCCGAGGCTGTGTTTTATTTCCCGGGCTGCGGTTCCGAGCGTTTGTTCAGCCAAGTGGGCTTGGCTACCCAAGCCATGCTTTGGCATGTGGGTGTGCAAACCGTGTTGCCGCCCGGCTATCTGTGTTGCGGCTATCCTCAGCGCGGCTCGGGTCAGCAGGACAAAGCCGACAAAATCATCACCGACAACCGGGTGCTTTTTCACCGCGTGGCCAATACGCTCAACTACCTCGATATCAAAACTGTGGTGGTCAGTTGTGGTACCTGCTATGACCAATTGCAAGGTTACGAGTTCGACAAAATTTTCCCCGGTTGCCGCATCGTTGATATCCATGAATATTTGTTGGAAAAAGGGGTGACTTTGCCAGGACAGCAAGCCTACCTGTACCATGACCCTTGTCACAGTCCCATGAAACAGCAAGCACCCATGAAAACCGTCAAAGCTTTGTTGGGCGAACAAGTCGTGGAAAGCAAGCGCTGCTGCGGGGAAAGCGGCGGCTTGGCCTATGCCCGGCCAGACATTTCTACCCAGATCCGTTTTCGCAAAGAAGAGGAAATCTTGGCGGGCGAAGCCTCGTTGCGCGACAAAGGTTGGGTCGCACCCAAAGAGAATGTCAAAGTGTTGACCTCATGCCCGAGTTGCCTGATTGGCCTGAACCGATTCCAAGACGACTTACAAAACGGCTTGTTAGAGGCCGATTACATCGTGGTCGAAATGGCCAAAAAAATCCTGGGTGACCAATGGATGCCTGAGTATGTGCAGCGTGCCAACGCTGGCGGTATAGAACGCGTGTTGGTGTAAGACCATGGCCGGACTACAAGCAACCACCCCACAGCCTACGGACATCGTGTTGCATGGCGCGTCCAAGACCTTGGAGGTGTCCTTCGACAACGGGCAAGCATTTCGATTGCCATTTGAATTGTTGCGGGTCTACAGCCCGTCTGCGGAAGTGCAGGGCCACGGTCCTGGCCAAGAGGTATTGCAAACCGGTAAGCGCGAAGTGGGTATCGTGTCTTTGTCGCCAGTTGGCCACTACGGCGTGCAACCCGTTTTTTCAGACGGCCATGACAGCGGTATTTTTTCTTGGGACTATTTGCATTTTTTGGGCGTCAACCAAGAAAAACTCTGGGTGCAGTACGAGCAGCGGTTGCAACAAGCGGGCGCAGATCGCGATACGCCCATGGCAGCGCGCGGCGGTTCTGCCTGCCAGTCATAAGGATAAAGAAGCACATGCCCACCACAGATTTCGGTTTCAAGACAGTCGACGAGCAAGATAAAGCGCGCCGTGTGCGGGGTGTATTCGATTCGGTGGCATCGAAATACGACACGATGAACGACTTGATGTCGCTCGGGCTGCACCGTGTGTGGAAGGCCTATACCGCCATGGTTGCCAATGTGAAGCCCGGGCACAAGGTGCTGGACATTGCCGGCGGCACCGGGGACATGGCCATGGCCTTTGCCGACAAGGTCGGGGTTCGCGGTCAGGTGGTGCACACCGACATCAATTTGGCGATGCTCAAACAAGGCCGCGATCGGTTGACCGACAAAGGCATTTTGCTGCCCACCATGG
The DNA here is from genome assembly GCA_005789825.1 of Burkholderiales bacterium. GTDB lineage: Bacteria > Pseudomonadota > Gammaproteobacteria > Burkholderiales > Burkholderiaceae_C > Limnohabitans. The sequence goes on from SXWY01000165.1 coordinate 8,905, forward strand.
TCTGCGATGCCGAGCATTTGCCTTTTGCAGACGCTCATTTCGATGTGGTCTGCGTGGCCTTTGGCTTGCGCAACATGACGCACAAAGACCGGGCTTTGAAAGAGATGGCGCGGGTTCTCAAACCGGGCGGCAAGTTGCTGGTGTTGGAATTCTCCAAAATTGCACCGCCTTTGGCCAAAGCCTACGACTGGTATTCGTTTGAAGTGTTGCCACGTTTGGGCCAATGGGTGGCTTCAGACGCCGCCAGCTACCGTTACCTCGCTGAGTCGATCCGCATGCACCCAGACCAACACACCCTCAAAGCCCTTATGCAAGAAAGTGGTTTTGCCCATGTGGATATACACAACCTGAATTTGGGTGTGGTCGCTCTTCATGTTGCAATACGGTGTTAATCTTTGCTCGAGTATTTAGGGAGTCACAGTCTTATGAAATTCATCACTGTTGTTTTGACGTTGTTCATGGCGATGGCCAGCATGCATGCCGATGCCGCAAGACGCATGGGTGGCGGTAAATCCTTTGGCCAACAATCTGGCAATGTGACACAGCGTGAAGCAACCCGTCCCGCTCCCGGTGCCACGCCCAATGCCGCCCCATCATCTGCACCTGCCGCTGCTGCACCGCGCCGTCCTTGGGGTGCCATGCTTGGCGGATTGGCAGCCGGTTTGGGCTTGGCTTGGCTGGCGCATTCTTTGGGCTTTGGCGCTGAATTTGGCCAGATCCTGATGTTTGGTCTGCTGGCCATGTTGGCTGTCGGAGTGATTGGTTATTTCATGCGCCGCCGCACAACCACCATGCCCAGCCCTTATGCCTTTGGTGGCGGCGGTGGTTCCTCTGTCAATCCTGGGCACATGCCGCAGTACAACCCTGCCAAAGTGGGCAATGATGCTTCGGCCAGACCATGGGAGCAAACCAGCACTGCCTTCGACAGCGGCGCTGCACCGCGTTCGGGTGTACGCATTGGCTCATCCTTGGTG
>SXWY01000166.1 GCA_005789825.1 Burkholderiales bacterium
CAATGCATCTGCGCCATAGGCAGGAATACCGTCTGGAAATTCCTTTTCGGTGTTTTTGCGTACCTGAGGCGCGGTTTCGGGCTTGCGCAAACCTTGGCTGCGTTTGTCCAGCAAAGGAGGGAGTGCAATGCCGTCGATCAAATCCACCGGGTCCAGCACATTGCCTTCGGACTTGCTCATCTTCTTGCCCTGCGCATCACGCACCAGTCCGTGGATATACACATGTTTGAACGGTACGCGGCCAGTGAAATGCGTGGTCATCATGACCATGCGTGCGACCCAAAAAAAGATGATGTCGTAACCAGTGACCAATACGCTGCTGGGCAGATACAGGTCTATGTCTTTGGGTTGCCCGTCTTCGCTCTCCCAACCCATGGTGCTGAATGGCACCAGTGCAGACGAGTACCATGTGTCGAGCACATCTTCATCGCGTTTGAGGGATTTGCCGGGAGCTTGCGCCTGTGCCTCGGCTTCATTGAGAGCGACATACACCTTGCCATCTTCGTCATACCAAGCGGGAATTTGATGGCCCCACCACAGTTGCCTGCTGATACACCAATCGGTGATGTTGTTCATCCATTGGTTGTAAGTGTTGACCCAGTTTTCAGGCACGAATTTCACTTCACCCGATTGCACTGCATCGATGGCTTTTTGCGCAATGCTTTTGCCGGTCGGGTCCTTGTCGCTGACTTTGTTCATGGCGACAAACCACTGGTCGGTCAACATCGGTTCGATGATTTGGCCAGTGCGGGTACAACGCGGCACCATGAGCTTGTGTTTTTTGATTTCGACCAAATGGCCAGCGACTTCCAGGTCGGCGACGATGGCTTTGCGTGCATCAAAACGATCCATCCCTCGGTATGGGGTAGGCGCTTCGTGATTCACGGTCGCATTCAAATGCAAAATGCCGATGATGGGCAGTCCGTGGCGCTGTCCCACCGCATGGTCGTTCACATCATGTGCGGGCGTGACTTTGACCACACCGGTACCGAAATCCTTGTCCACATACGCATCGCCAATCACCGGAATCTCGCGATCACACAATGGCAAGCGCACTGTTTTGCCAATCACATGTTTGTAGCGTGCATCGTCGGGATGCACCATCACTGCCACGTCGCCCAGCATGGTCTCGGGGCGTGTGGTAGCCACGACCAAGCCCTTGGCAGATTGACCATCTACGGGTTGCGGTCCATCGACAAAGTCATAACAGATATGCCATAAAAAGCCGTCTTCTTCTTCGCTTTCAACTTCCAAATCAGACACCGCACTCATCAGCACCGGGTCCCAACTGACCATGCGTTTGCCTCGGTAAATCAAGCCTTGTTCATACAAGCGCACAAATGTTTTTGTCACCACTTGGGAGAGCTTGTCGTCCATGGTGAAGTATTCGCGACTCCAGTCCACGCTGTCGCCCATGCGGCGCATTTGTTGGGTGATGGTGTTGCCTGACTGCTCTTTCCATTCCCACACTTTCGCGATAAAGTTTTTGCGCGCTTCGTACGGGGTAGGCCCCATGGCGTGCCGATTGATGCCTTGGCCTTGCAATTGGCGCTCGACCACGATTTGCGTGGCAATCCCCGCATGGTCTGTGCCGGGTACCCACAAAGTGTTGAAGCCGCGCATACGGTGGTAGCGCGTGAGGCTGTCCATGATGGTCTGGTTGAATGCATGGCCCATGTGCAAGGTTCCGGTCACATTGGGCGGTGGCAACTGAATGGCGAACGATGGTTGTTCTGCCTTTGCTTGGCCGGTGCCGCGAAATCCAGCGACACCGTAACCTCTCTTTTCCCACTCGGGCCCCCAATGGGCTTCGATGGCAGCAGGTTCAAAAGACTTGGAGAGGCTGTCTAGGCCGGGTTGCGTTGGGGTGCTGGTCATGCCGTGATGAGAGAAGTGGAATAAAAAAATAGCAGGTGATTTTAAAGACCGGCTGCAATTTGTCGCAGTGCGTTGGCAAACACCTGAGCAGGTTGCCCGCCAGAAATCAGGTGCTTGTCGTTGATGATCACCGCTGGCACCGAGTGTATGCCTGCGCTGGTGTAGAAATGTTCTTTCTCGCGAACCTCTTGGGCATACATGTCGCTTTCCAAAACGCTGCGGGCTTGTGACACATCGAGTCCCTCGGCTTGCACAATAGCCAACAGCACTTCATGAGAATCGATTTTTTCTCCACGACCTTGGTAAGCGTTGAGCAAGGCTTTTTTCAGGCGATGTTGGGTTTGGCTGCTTTCAGTCATTTCAGCCCAATGCAACAAACGGTGCGCGTCAAACGTATTGAAGATGCGCCCACGGCCCGTGGGATGGAATGCAAAACCTACTTCAGCGCCACGCGCTTTGATGTTTTGGTACATGTGCGCTTGTTGTTCGGCAGTCGAGCCGTATTTTTTGCCCAAATGCTCCACCAAATCTTCGCCCTCTGGCGGCATGTTCGGATTGAGTTCAAACGGTTGGAAATGGATGTCTGCGGTGACCTCGTCTTTCACTTCTGCGAGCGCTTGTTCGAGTGCACCCAAGCCCACAGCGCACCAAGGACAGGCGACATCAGAGACAAAGTCAATTTTCAAATGGGTAGCCATCGGAGATTCCTTGAAAGAAAAAAATCAGTGCAAGGCCAGTGACATGGCCAGGGATTTGACCAGTTGCGCGTTGAGCACTTTGCCTTTGGCGGCCACGTAAGCGTCGGGGCGCACCAGTACCCATTGGGATTTTTCCGCATGGCAGGCTTGTCGCAATTGTTTGTTCGTGTCAGTCACGCATTCAAGAACTTGCGCCGGTTTTTTATGCACCACTTGCACCGCGCGAACGAAAGCCAGCTTGGTCAAAGACTGCAAACGGGCAATGTCTTTGGTGGAGAGTTCACCAAACACCAAGAGCAGCATATGTCCGTTCGCCCAGTTGATCAAATCAGCCAGAGTGCCGTGTGTGCGGTCGGCAAATTGAACGCTGGTGTTTTGCACCATGAAACCGCCATTGTCTTGGCACACATTGGACAAGGTGTAGCGGTTGGCCTCTGCCATGCGGCCGGTGTTGATGAGTGGCCGCGCAAATGCATGTTGCTTGGCCAAGCCAATGGTTGCATCGCGAAACAAGCGTTCAGCGCCTGGGGGTGCGCGCAAAAAACGCGCGGTTCGGTTGGTTACTTGCACATTGCGTTGCGCGGCTTGGTGCCGTTCTGGGTGGTAGCTGCCAAGCAGTTCGCCAGGGGCTCGGCCACGCACCACAGCGGCCAATTTCCAGGCCAAATTGTCCGCATCGGCAATGCCAGTGTTGCCGCCACGCGCACCAAAAGGGCTGACCACTTTGGCGGTGTCACCGATGAAAAACACTCGGCCATGGCGAAGCCGGTGCAAGCATTGAGATTTGTAGGCATAAGGCCCCACCCAGACCAATTCACATTCGACCTTGGGTCCGAATTGCTTGCGTAACCGCTCGCGCACGACATCTTCACGGCTGACATAAGCCGGGTCGGCATCGGGTGCCATTTGGTAATCGATGCGCCAGACATCGTCAGCCATCAAGTGTTGCCAGACTGCGCGGTTGTCGTTGAAAGGCGCTTCAATCCAAGTATGGCGTTCAGCAGGAGGGGTGTGCTTGAAACGCACATCGGCTATGCACCAACGGTCGTCACCTCGCTTGCTGTCCATGGTGGCGCCGACCCATGCGTGAAACGGTGTGTGTGAACCACTGGCATCAATCACATGCTGGGCTTGCAATGCATAAGTTCCCGCTGGGGTTTGCACTTGCAAGCTGGCCAGGTCGTCGTTTTGCGAAAAACCGGTGACACGGCTTTTCCAGCGCAAATCCACCAAAGGCTGGATGTGGTTGAGCGCTTGTATGCGTTCGACCAAAAACATCTCGATATAAAACTGCTGGATATTGATGAAGGGCGGTTGTACGCTGTGTGAAAACTGCTGGCGTTCTCGCAAGTCAAAAGAAAACACTTCGTCGCTGCCTGCGAACGTTCGGCCGGTGTGCCAAGCCACACCTTTGGCGGCAATGCGCTCATAAATTCCCAAGCGTGAAAAAATTTCCAGCGATTGTTGGGTGTAACAAATGCCCCGTGAAGATGCGCCTTTGACACCCACGGTGTTGTCTTCGTCCAGCAGCACCGCTGCCACGCCCAGTTGTGCCAAGCGGCATGCCAAGGTCAAGCCACTGAGCCCTGCGCCTACGATAACGATGGGGTAGGTGACTTGGGGTTGACCACGCAGTTCAGGGGGTTTGACAAACCCATAGGTTGGCAATCGGTAGGCCGAATAAGCCGTTGCGGTGTTGGGTTTAGCCACGTTGTTGATTGCGTTCTCGTTTGTGGGTTGTCCACGCGTCAAGTTGTGCATGCACGTCTAGGCTCTCGCGTTGCAGTTGATCGGCCGATGCCACTTGTGCACTCAATTCAAGACGTATGCCGTTTGGGTCGAAAAAATAAATGCTTTTGAAAATACGGTGGTCGGTGATGCCCAGCACTTCAATGCCATGTGCTTCTAAGCGTTGCTTGCTGTCTTCCAAGGCTTGGATACTTTCCACACGAAAGGCGATGTGGTTGACCCACGCCGGTGTATTGGGTGAGGGCAATGCGGCGGTGTCGTCACCCAGATCAAAAAAAGCGATGAACGATCCGTCATGCAACCTGAAAAAGAAATGGGTGTAAGGGCAATACTCGCCTGTGCTGGGCACATGGTCGTTTTGTATCAAGTGGTAGAGCGGCAAGCCGAGTATGTCTTCGTAAAAATGCCGCGTCTCTTCTGCATCCCGCGCACGGTAAGCGTAGTGGTGCAATTGCAGTACTTTGGCGGGTGGCGGCAGGGAAGAGGTGTCTGGCATGGTGTTTGATCAATGTTCGGGTTCAGTTTACTGGAGTGTGTGGTTTGATCGGTTTGTGGCAATGGTTGCCAGGGGCTGAGCCAGACGCTTTCCATGGCTTTGGATATTGAAATACGAATTCAAAAGTATTCTTCATGAATGATTAAACAAATAGAAGCGAAGTCACTCGCCGATAGGTATGGTCAATTGCCCGTATTGAAACAACTCATTGGACGTATCCGTTACAGGCGCATAACCTACTAGGGTGTCTTTGGCCATGACCGCCAGAGCATGTTCATTAACCATAGGAGATTTCTCATGTCAGCTCTCAAAGGCTCCAAGACGGAAGAAAACCTGAAAGCCGCCTTCGCAGGCGAATCTCAGGCCAACCGCCGTTACCTGTATTTCGCAAACAAAGCCGACGTGGAAGGCCAAAACGATGTGGCCGCGTTGTTCCGTTCAACCGCTGAAGGCGAGACCGGACACGCCCACGGCCACCTCGAGTGGCTCGAGCAATGCGGCGACCCCGCCACCGGTTTGCCGATTGGCGCCACCCGTGACAACCTGAAAGCCGCAGTGGCTGGCGAAACCCACGAGTACACCGACATGTACCCTGGCATGGCCAAAACCGCTCGCGAAGAAGGCCACGACGAAATCGCTGACTGGTTCGAAACCCTGGCCAAGGCTGAGCGTTCACACGCCAACCGTTATGCCAAGGCTTTGGCCGAATTGGTCGATTGATACCTAACAGGTATTGAGCGCAAGGCGTTGCCCACAAGGCAGCGCCTTTCCCTGAATGCCGGTCGACGACATTTATGCCGGCGGCGACAAGTTCGCCCTTTCTCTCATTCACACAAGGAACACACATGGCTCGCGAAGGCAGTCTAGAAGCACCGACACGCCATCCGTTGGATTGGCTTAACCCTGACTTCTACAACGAAGAGGCCTGCTTCACGGAGATGGAGCGCATCTTTGATATTTGCCACGGCTGCCGCCGTTGCGTGAGTTTGTGTGGTTCATTTCCTACTTTGTTTGATCTGGTCGACGAAGGCAGCACTGGCGAACTCGATGGCGTGGACAAAAAAGACTATTGGAAAGTGGTTGACCAATGCTATTTGTGTGACCTCTGTTATTTGACCAAATGCCCTTATGTGCCACCGCATGAATGGAATTTGGATTTCCCACACACCATGTTGCGTGCCAAAGCCATCAAGTTTCAAAAAGGCGAAGTGTCTGCGGGAGAAAAATTTCTGGCGTCCACCGACACACACGGACAGTTCGCGGGTATTCCCATCGTGGTGCAAGCGGTCAATGCCATCAACAAAACCAGCATGGCACGTTCGGTCATGGAGTCCACATTGGGTGTGGACAAAGACGCTTGGTTGCCCGAATTGGCGACCAAAAAATTCCGTTCATCTGCACCGAAGGCGCATGCCAAAAAAGTGGTCAATGGCGAAAAAACACCAGGCAAAGTGGTGATTTATTCCACTTGTTATGTCAACTACAACGAACCCGGCATTGGTATGGATTTGCTGAAAATCCTTGACCACAACGATATTCCTTACGAGCTGGTGTCAAAAGAAAAATGCTGTGGCATGCCCAAATTGGAATTGGGTGACTTGCAATCGGTCGATGCGAACAAAAAAATCAATATGCCCATCTTGGCCCAGTACGCCCGCGATGGCTATGCCATTTTGAGTGCGGTGCCGTCATGCACCTTGATGTTCAAACAAGAGCTGCCGCTCATGTATCCCGATGACGCAGAAACTCAACTGGTCAAAGAGCATATGTGGGACCCGTTTGAATACCTGATGGCGCGCAAACGCGATGGCTTGTTGAAAACCGAATTCACCGAGTCACTGGGCAATGTCAGCTACCAAATACCTTGTCATGGCCGCGTGCAAAACATCGGCAAGAAAACCGAAGAAATGCTCAAGATGATCCCAGACACGACCATCAACACGATTGAGCGTTGTTCGGGCCATGCCGGAACCTATGGCGTGAAAAAGGCCACGCATGCCTACGCCATGAAAATTGGCAAACCCGTTGTCAAGGCCATGGCCACCATGAAAGACGGCAGCAAACCCGACTTCATCAGTTCCGATTGCCCCTTGGGTGGTCACCATATTGCACAAGGTTTTGAGGCCAGCGGACAAGCGGTGCCCGAGTTGCAGCACCCCATCAGTTTGGTGGCCAAGGCGTATGGCTTGAAAAAGTAACAAGGGCTAATTGGTAATTGGGGTCAGGTTCCAATTAATTGAATTAATTGGAACCTGACCCCAATTAAGACACCATCCATTGATGTTTGAATGAAAGAAACCATGATGCAACTGACCGGAAACATTACCCCTGACAGCTTGATGAGCTTGGAGGCTTACAGCAAATTTCGCAAAACCCACAAGGCTGAGGTGTTGGCGCATCGGAAATTGCGTTCAGTCCATTTGGGCGAACACATCACTTTGCAATTTGAAAGCGAAACCACCATCCGCTACCAAATTCAAGAAATGCTGCGCATTGAAAAAATCTTTGAAGAAGAAGGCATCCAGCAAGAAATAGAAGCGTATGCGCCGTTGATGCCCGATGGCAGCAATTGGAAAGCAACCATGTTGATTGAATACCCCGATGTGAATGAACGCAAACGCGAACTTGCGCGCTTGATCGGTGTGGAAGACCGCATGTTCATCGAAGCGGAAGGTCATGCGCGTGTTTACGCGATTGCCGATGAAGACTTGGACCGCGAAAACGATGAAAAAACATCAGCGGTGCATTTTGTGCGGTTTGAATTTCCTTCTGCCACCAAAGCGGCTATTCAAGCCGGTGCCGCTGTCAAACTGGGCTGTGACCACACCAACTACCCAGCGCATACACAAATCTCCGCCGAAGCGCTTGCTTCTCTTGCCGGTGATTTGAAATAACCGCAATCACCAACACAACTGATCTGGCGTCAAACCCAAAGCATTAGCCACTTTTTCTAATGTGGCTTTGCGGGGTTTTTTGACCCGTTCCATTTGTGCGTATGCTGCTTGTGTAATTTTCATTCGATTGGCGACTTCTATTTGGGTGAGCCTGAGGTGTTCTCTCCAAGCGGCCATGGGGGTCATATTGTTTTCAAAGGCAAGAGTGACCACTGCATGGGGTACGGAATGCTCATATCTTTGAGATTTGAGTTTTTCAAATTCTTCAAAAGGAACCACCACAAATGCAGGTTTTCCATCCTTGCCAAGAATGGTTTGAAATTCAGTAAGTGCGTTCAACTCGTTTCCTTATTTCTTCAATCGTCACGATGTGGACAGTTCCGTCATATTCAAAGAACACTCGAAAATTTCCAACTCTTAAACGGTATCCATAAGGGCACTCTTTGAGCGCTTTGACATGTCTGGCTTGGCTTAAATCGCTCAACTCTTCGCTTACAGAAGAACGACTCTTGCTGGCTTGACTCGGTTCGATTTTTCGAAGTTGTCTAAGTGCTTTTGGCAACCAGTTGATGGTGTTCAAGGTTAATTATAAGTATTTTATAAGTTAAAAAATATCATGTATTGGACAAATCCGAGTGATCAGCATTGTCGCAATCAAACACGGGATTGGATGAAATTTGAATGATTGTTTGTTATGAAAAAGGGTGTGTAGTAAGAAATATTCTGAAATTAGTAGCAATAGTTAGAGGGATGTATTCCCCTGAATATGAATTGAAATTCAACTATTCGCGTACCCCGATAATTGACAAATGCTCATACTTTTGTCCCCCGCCAAATCACTCGATTACGAAACAGACTTGCCTGAGACAGCGGCGACCATGCCGCAGTTCGTGTCGCAATCTGCTGAATTGATTGCCACGCTGAAGAAAAAGTCAGCACGGCAAATTTCCGAACTGATGTCATTGAGTGAGGCATTGGCCACACTCAATGTGCAGCGGTACAAAGCGTGGACACCGGTGTTCAGCGAACAAAACGCCCGGCCAGCGGTGTTGGCATTTAATGGGGATGTGTACGAAGGCTTAGAAGCCAAAAGTCTCACCCCCCCGCAACTGCAATGGGCGCAAAACCATGTCGCCATCCTCAGCGGTTTGTACGGTGTACTCAGGCCTTTGGACGGGATGCAGCCTTATCGTCTGGAGATGGGCACAGCCCTCAAGCATGGCAAGAGCAACAACCTCTACCAATTTTGGGGAACGCAAATCGCCGAGTACTTAAACCAACAACTGGCGACCGATAAAGACCCTGTCATCGTGAATTTGGCGTCTCAAGAATATTTCAAAGCGGTTGACAAGCGCGCTTTGAAAGCCCGCGTGGTTGAATGCGTGTTCCAAGAGCGCAAGAACGGCGACTACAAGATCATCAGCTTCTTTGCCAAGCGCGCTCGCGGTTTGATGGCCAGGTATGCCATTCAAAAGCAGGCCAAAACGCCCAAGGCGCTGCAAGCGTTCACCACCGAAGGTTATGCTTTCGCTCCCGAAGTATCTGACGACCACACCTTGGTGTTTCGCCGCGACAGCAACCACTGAACAAGCGCATGCAAATCTACGTCAACAACATCCGTTTGCAAGTCGAAGACACCGGTGAACGAGACCGGCCCGCCGTGTTGTTGATAGCGGGTATGTCCATGCAATTGATTGTTTGGCCAGACACGATGTTGCGTGCCTTGCACCAAGCCGGTTTCAGGATAGTGCGCTTTGACAACCGAGACAACGGTTTGTCTGAATCTTTGGACTCCTTGGGAACACCCCACTTACTCTGGTTCATGTTGCAGCAAAAGCTGGGCATGTCACCCCAACCCCCTTACAGCCTGACAGACATGACGCAAGATGCATTGGGTGTGATGGACCATTTGCAATTGCAACAAGCGCATGTGGTGGGTGTGAGTATGGGCGGCATGATTGCGCAGCGCATGGCATTTACCGCTGCCCACAGGGTTTGGAGTTTGACCAGCATCATGAGCAGCAGCGGTGCCAAGGGTTTGCCGGGTCCGACACCTGCCATGCGCCGGGTATTGATGACCCCGCCAGCGGCTCCCGGAAGTGCTGCGGCGCGTGCCCATGCCTTGCGGTTTGTCAAAGCCTTGGCGGGCCCCGGGTTTGCGCATCCTGCCGGCTCGCAAGAGCAATTGGTCGACGATTCATTGCAACGCAGCAACCGACCTGCAGGCAGTTACCGACAAATGCTGGCGGTCATGGCTGACCGCGAGCGTTGGCGTTTTTTGTCACGTATCACTGCGCCTACCTTGGTGATCCACGGCACCGCTGACCCGCTGATTCCTTATGCCTGTGCCCAAGACACGGCTGCGCGCATAGCGGGCGCCAAACTCTTTGGTATTGAAGGCATGGGCCATGATTTCCCGCCCGATGCCTTGGCCCAATTGACCAGCCGCTTACTGCCTTTTTTGCAAGCCCATACGCCTTTATGAATTCGCCTGATCAATCCTTGCTGGGCAAAACCGTTGGCTATGCCGATCAGTACGACGCCAGTTTGCTCTATCCATTGCCACGCGCTGCCCAGCGGGCAGAAATTGGCATCACCGGTCAGCCGACGTTTGTAGGTGCGGATGTGTGGACGGCCTACGAACTCAGTTGGCTCAACCTGCGAGGCAAGCCCCAAGTGGCCATGGCGCGTTTCATCGTGCCTTGCGAGAGTTCGCATTTGGTTGAGAGCAAATCGCTCAAGCTCTATCTCAACAGTATGAACAACACGCGTTTTGCGTCAGCGGACGAGGTGAAAAAAACCTTGCAACACGCTCTGAGCGCGGCGGTGTGGCATGGTGGCGTGGTGCAATCTTCGGTGGGCGTGCAATTGCTGCTGCCGGAACAGTTCGGTGCAGAAAAAATTCAGGAGTTGCAAGGTGTGAATCTGGATCGGCTGGATTTGGATTGCACCCATTACCAGCCCGCACCCGAATTATTGACTGCCGCCCATGGCGAGCAACCCGTCACCGAAACGCTGATCAGCCATTTGCTCAAAAGCAATTGTTTGGTCACTGGGCAGCCCGATTGGGGCAGTGTGAGTATCAGTTACAGCGGGCCACAAATTGAGCAAGCCGGTTTGTTGCAATACATTGTGAGTTTTCGCAACCACAACGAGTTTCACGAACATTGTGTCGAGCGCATCTACATGGACATCATGCAGCGTTGCCAACCGACCAAACTCTGTGTTCACGCGCGTTACACCCGCCGTGGCGGGGTAGATATCAACCCTTGGCGCAGCAGTCACCCGCAGGCCATGCCGCCGCAAATACGCACCGCCAGACAATAGTTGTCAGGCCAAGTCTTTGAAACTCTTTAAGGGTGCGAGATCAGGAAAGACCGCCGATTTTTTCTGCTGAAAGGCGCTGATAGCTTGCTGGACATGGGCGTTGCTCCAGATGCCACTTTGCAGCCAGCCCATTTGCTTGAGTGCATCTTCCACGCTGTGGTCGCGTGCATAGTGCAAAGCCTGTTTGGTTCCCCACACGGCCACGGGCGGTTTGGCGGCGATCTCTGTGGCGGCTTGCATGGCAGCGGCCAGAGCTGAGGCCGCATCCGGCAACACTTCATTGACCAAACCATATTGCAGTGCTTTGTCAGCACCCATGCGACGCCCGGTGTAAGCCAATTCTTTGACCACCGCCATGGGCATGAGTTTGGGCAGACGCTGCAAGGTGCCGACATCGGCCACCATGCCAATGTTGATTTCTTGGATACAGAAAAATGCATCGGCACTGGCATAGCGCAAACAAGCTGCGGTCACCATGTCCACCGCACCGCCGATACACCCGCCTTGTATGGCTACCAACACGGGAATGCGCAAGTTTTCCAAGCGCGTGAAGGTGGCTTGCAAACCAGCGAGCATGTCGCTGATGGCAGCACGGCCTTCAGCGGTCTGGTCATCCATGCTGACCGAACCGCCAAATGCATCCAGGGACATGCCTGCGCTGAAATGTTTGCCTGTGCTACTGATGACCAAGGCACGTGCTTCGCTGCCTTGGTGGAGTTGTTGCAAAGTGTTGTCAAGCTCACGCCAAAAGGTCATGTCCAACGTGTTCATGCGATCGGCGCGGTTCATCACCAAATGGGCCACATGGCGCTCTACAGTGAGTTCAAAACAGGTCAGCTTGTTCATGAGAAATTTCTTTGCTAGGGGTGGGTTCTTGTGCTGTGATGGCAGAGGATAAGCTTTTTTCGGTGTCAGATGGCGGCAAAGGTGCGTCAACAGCTTTGACCAACGACCCGACACGCACCCCCAACAGACGGATGCGGCGTTTGAATTCGATTCGTTTCAAACATTGTCCGGCGGCTTGTCTGATCGCCAACGGGTCTGCGGTGAAAAAAGCCAGGGTGTTGTCGCGGGTTACGCTTTGAAAATTGTCAAAGCGCAGTTTGATGCCAATGGTTTTTCCGACATAGCCTTTGCGTTGTAAATCGGTGGCGACTTGCTGGCACAAACGCGTGAAGATGTCGCCCAAGGCAGCACGGTCATGCTGCACATGAAGGTCTTTTTCAAAGGTGGTTTCTCGGCTCATGGATACCGGTTCAGATTCGGTGACCACGGGACGTTCGTCCACTCCGTGGGCGGCGTCAAACAGCCACGCCCCATAGCTTTTACCAAAATGCTTCGTCAACCAATCGCGTTCACAGGCCGCCAACTCGCCAATGGTGTGTATGCCGTGGACTTTCAATTTGGCCTCGGCTTTGGGGCCGATGCCATTGATTTTTCGACAACTCAACGGCCATATTTTTTCTTGCAAATCCTCGGGCTTCAAAATAGAAATGCCGTTGGGCTTATTCAATTCACTGGCCATTTTTGCCAACAACTTGTTCGGTGCCACGCCGATTGAGCAAGTCAAGCCGGTGTCATCGGTGATGGATTTTTGAATCAAACGAGCCAGCACACGCCCGTCCTCGCGTTGGCCGCCGGGCACATGGGTGAAGTCGATATAAATTTCATCAACCCCCCGGTCTTCCACCACGGGTGCGATGTCGCGAACAATCTCTTTGAAGCGGCGCGAATAGTGGCGGTATTGCTCAAAGTCCACCGGCAACAAAATCGCTTGCGGACACAGTTGCGCGGCTTTCATCACCCCCATGGCCGAGCCGACACCGAAGGCGCGAGCGGCATAGGTGGCTGTAGTGATCACACCCCGACCGGTGTAACCGTCAAGCCGAGGGAATATATCTACCGGTATATCTGCCAAATGCGAAGTGTCCCATTCGCGCTCAGGCTGCAGGTGACGCATGCGTGCAAGCAAATTGTCCTCGGGGCGCCTGCCGCCACCGATGACGACCGGCAAACCTTTGAGTTGGGGATAGCGCAATAACTCGACCGATGCATAAAAAGCATCCATGTCGAGGTGGGCAATGCGTCGCATCAAGGCTGGTGTTTGTCCCAACATGGCTGGTGAGCGAGACGCAAAAAAACCGGACGGTGAGGTCCGGTTGGAAACATGTTGGTTGACAACATCATGCCGTTGGATACGTTCCTGGCAGCAGCACGCTATGGTCGATGCGGTTGATATCGGTATGGCCACACAAAGCCATGCTAATATCCAATTCTTTGTGAATGATTTGCAAGGCCTTGGTGACCCCGGCTTCACCCATGGCACCCAAGCCGTACAACATAGCCCGCCCGATGTAAGTGCCTTGAGCGCCCAATGCGCGGGCCTTCAACACATCTTGGCCGCTGCGCACGCCGCCATCCATGTGCACTTCAATGTTTTTGCCCACGGCTTGCACAATGCCTGGCAGTGCATTGATGCTGGACTCGGCACCGTCAAGTTGACGCCCGCCATGGTTGGACACGATCAGTGCGTCAGCGCCACTCTCTACGGCGAGTCGTGCGTCCTCTGCATCTTGGATACCTTTCAAAATGAGTTTGCCGCCCCAGCGTTTTTTCACCCATTCCACATCGTTCCAATTGAGTGTCGGATCAAACTGGCCATTGGTCCATTCGCCCAATGAACTCATGTCGTCGATGCCTTGCACATGCCCAAAAATATTGCCAAATTTTCGGCGTGGTGTACCCAGCATATTCAGGCACCAGCGAGGCTTGGTGGCCAAGTCCAATAAATTGAGCAAGGTGGGTTTGGGCGGTGCAGACAAGCCGTTTTTCAAATCACGGTGGCGTTGTCCCAGAATTTGCAAATCCAGCGTCAACACCAATGCCGAGCATTGCGCGGCTTTGGCGCGGTCAATCAAACGTTCGATGAATGAACGGTCGCGCATCACATACAACTGAAACCAAAAGCCGGGCCCTACATGTTGCGCCACATCTTCGATCGAGCAAATGCTCATGGTCGACAAGGTGAATGGGATGCCAAATTTTTTGGCGGCTCGGGCAGCCAAAATTTCGCCGTCAGCGTGTTGCATGCCCGTCATGCCAGTGGGTGCAATCGCCACGGGCATGCTGACGTTTTGACCGATCATGGTGCTGGCAGTGCTGCGACCTTCCATGTTGATGGCCACGCGTTGGCGCAATTTGATTTTTTGAAAATCGTCTTCGTTCGCCCGGTATGTACTTTGTGTGTAGCTGCCTGAGTCTGCGTACTCATAAAACATTTTTGGCACACGTTTTTTGGCCAGCTGTTTCAGGTCGTCGATATGGGTGATCACGGTCATCAAAAACTCTCCTGTTCAATCACCCGATGTTAGCGCCCTCGGTGTGGAGCAAGCGGTGGGCTTGGCCGAGGCAAAACCAATCGTCAGGGAGGCAGTGCAGCATGCTGCCACCCTGTGAAGCTCAGGCCCAAATCACCATTTTGCTGTCGCTGTACCATTTTTCGACATCATGCTGCACCACAAATTCGATGCGGCTGCGTTTGATTTTCATGGTGGGGGTGAGGCAACCGTTTTCGATCGACCAAGCTTCTTTCGCAACCACGAGCATTTTGAGTTGTTCATAGTCAGCTGTTTGTTGGTTGACTTTTTGCAGCAAATCATTCAGTTCGGTCTCGACTTGCTGGCGCACATCGCTTTTGTGCAATTGCGGGCGCAGATGTTCGGCCAACACCACCATGGCGTAGGCTTTGTCAAAGCCGCTGCCAGACACCATGGACAACTCGACCATGGGGTGCGCGTTCAATCGGTTTTCGATCGGTGCGGGCGCCACGTATTTGCCTTTGCTGGTTTTGAATTGTTCTTTCAAACGTCCAGTGATTTTCAATTGACCGTCAGGCGTGCGAGAACCCAAGTCGCCGGTTTTGAAAAACCCATCGCTGGTGAAACTTTGTTCGTCCAAATCGGGCCGCTTGTAGTAACCCACCATTTGACCCGGTGACTTGATCAAGACTTCACCTTCAGGGCTGATACGCACTTGCACCCCAGGGTAGGGTGGCCCGACCGTGCCAGGATCGTTTTTGTCTTGGGTTTGGCTGTGGGAATACGCAAAGTCTTCGGTCATGGCGTAGCCCTCCACCAAGTTCAGTCCCAGACGCCTGTACCAGCGGATCAAATCGGGTGGTAATGGCGCAGAACCGCTGCCTGCGAGTTCGACATGGTCCAGCCCCAAACCCGCCAGCACCTTTTTTCTCACGATATTGCCAAGCACTGGAATCATCAGCAGTGTATTTAATTTCTTCGCGGGCATCTTGGCAAACACCCCTTGCTGAAACTTCAGCCACAACCGTGGGACAGAAATGAATATGGTGGGTCTGGCGCGTTGTAAGTCTTGAATGAATGTGTCCAAGGATTCTGCAAAAAACACTTGCAAGCGACCGTGGGTGAATGCAGCCGATTCGACAAAAGCCCTCTCAAATACATGTGCCAACGGCAAGTACGACAACATACGGTGCGTGCGGTCACTGCCCAAGTTGTGGTTCATTTGACCAATGATGCCGTTGGCCGCAGCCGTGATGCGGCCAAAGCAATGCATGGCGCCTTTGGGTTGGCCAGTGGAGCCAGAGGTGTAGATGATCATGGCCAGGTCGTTTGCATCGCGGGTCGGGTTGCCCGTGATGCCCACGGTGTTGGCGACGATGTCGTTCCATTTGTCAAATGCAGTGTCGGGCGACAGCGGAAAAGCAATACAGGGAAGTTGGGCCGGCACACCTTGTGATTGTTTGTGCCATTCATCAAGTTTGCCGACAAACAGCAAACTGGCTTCTGAATGTTCCAGCACAAATTTGACGGTGTCTGCTTGTTCGGTTGGAAAGATGGCAACCGTGGTGTAGCCTGCCATCCAGATGGCGAGTTCGGCCATGAAGAAATGCGCACAATTTTTCGAAAGAATGGCGATTTTTGCCGAGCGTGGCAATCCTCGCGATTGCAAATGCGCCGCCATGCGCCTGGCTTGGTCCAAGGTTTGCGCCCATGTGTAATTGACCACCTGTCCGTTGCCCACAGGTTGGGTCATGAAGATTTCATCGGCATGGTTTTTTTCATGCGCGTAAATTTTTTCAAGAATCAGGACATCAGAGTTGTTCATGCTGTGCTCTTTCGGTGGAGGTGTCGGGGGTTGGGTGTGACAGCCTGTTTTTGTGGTTCCATCATACGCATACAAAAGGTTTGGTTGAGCCCATGTGACAAGCGGCTTATCGGCTGCGGACAAAGTGTTTATCATGCATCACATAGGTATTTTTTGGCGTTTGTTTCAATCTGTGAAATTCCACATTCACCATGTGGTACTTTGGGCATGTTTTTTTTCGGCGTCGCAAGCGCATGCTGGCAACTATTTTTTGGGTGACATGACCTGTCCGTGAATCGGTTAAGAAAAAAACCTGCGCACGGTTTTGTCATGGGTTTATGGAGGTTATGGCGACAGTTGGACAGTAGAAAGCGCAGGAGATGCCATGCGTATCGATTGCGAGACTGGGCGCTAGGCTTGGGTGGTTTTTCCTTGAAGGAGCGAGTGGTATGAAGCGCGTTATTTTGTTGTTCTTGTTGGCGGTCTCGTCATGGGCGCAAGCCGATTGGACATTGGTGTTGAAGAATCCAGAATTCGGAGAAAACTACTACGTGGATTTGCGAACACTCGAAGAAGTAGAGGGCGTGATGCAAATCACCACGATGCAAGATTTCCCCACCAACAAAAAAGAAGCTTGCCAAGGCGAGACCTGCGCATTTGTCAGCAGCTCACGCATTTCCGTTCGTCACATTGAATGCAATGCGGGGCGTCAGCGGCAAATTCAGTTCACCGATTTCGATGGACAAATGGGCACGGGTAATGTCACCCAAGCGGCGGCATCGAGAGATCCTAAAAAACGTTATTTCCGCTGGTACTACCCCGCACCCGGGTCTTTTTTCGAGGTGCTGATCAAACAAGTTTGCACCCGTTAAGGCTGCATGTGTGCAATCTTAGGACTGGTTCAGGGTCCGGGTTGTAATTTATACACTTTGCCGGAGTCGCCAAACGGCCCCATGCCTTCGTGCGTCAGCACATATATTTCGCCGCTGCGGTCTTGTGCCAAGCTGATGATGCGGCTTTCTATTTGAACCACCTTGTCTAATAGCCAAGGGGTTTGCTTTTCGGCAGTGGGGGTGGCCACAAACAACTGCCCAGAGGCTTGTTTGAAGGACGCGCTCCAGTCAGCCACCACCAACTTGCCTTGCAGTGAGGGGATTTTTTTGCCACGGTACATGCGTGCACCCGTGATGGCAGTGCCCACGCCTTTGACACCGAGTGTGGAGTCAGGGTGGTTGGTTTGCATGTTGGCGTACTCCACCACCGGCATCTCCAGTGGTTCACCTTCGCTGCCTTTGGAGTTGCAATGCTTGGGTGGCTGTCGGGGCTTTAAGCGGTCTACGCAATGTGTGGCCTCCATGAGAGGCCAGCCGAAATTACCCGGCCCCGTGACTTTGTAAGCCGCTTCCCACAGCGTCTCGGCGATGGCGGTGACATACAGGTCGCCGCTGCCGTTGCTGTCGAACGCAATTCGGTAGGGATTGCGAAATCCCCACGCCCAAATTTCGGGGCGCCCCTGTGAGGCATTCAGTGGGTTGCCTGCGGGAATCGCGTAGCCGGGAAAGCCACGGTCAACATCGATGCGCAAAATCTTGCCATACAAGCTGTGGCGGTCTTGCGCCAGCGCGTCCCACAACAAACCCTCGGCAGGCACATTGAAGGCTTCCCAAACCACCCATTTGCCTATGCCGTGTGACGCGCCGCTGTCGCCCATGCCGATGTAGAGCATGCCGTCGGGGCCAAACGCCATGGCGCCACCGTTGTGTTTGCGGCTGGGCCAGTCCAAGGCCAGCAATACTCTTTCAGTTTGTAGGTCAACACTGACAGTGTTACCTGTCTTGGCGGTGAATTCGGAGATACGACGGGTGTAGTTCCAGTTTTGCGGCGCGGCGTCACGCAAGGGTGCAGAATAGCTGACAAAAAAACGCCCGTTCTTGGCAAATTGAGGATGCAGGGCAAAACCCAATAAACCGCGTTCTTCAAAATCGTTCGCCACGGGCAACATGCGACTGCGCAAATCCATGACCGGCGCTGGCTGCACACTGCCATCGGCGCCCATCAATTTGACCAAGCCGTCTTGCTGAACCACCAAAAACCGACCGCTGGCATCAGGCAGTTCTTCCAAGTGGATTGGGGCGGTCAAACCACTGGCAAGTAACTTCAATTCCAGTTTTTGGGCGTGGACCTGGGGCACCAGCCACAAAAAACTGCTGAGAAGGCCGACCAGGCCGATCCGAGTCCATTGGGACAGCGATTTGCATTTGACCATGCGAGGGGAAAATAGGGCAAAACTGGGCATAAATATTGGCAATTGATTTCCCCTGGCATGGGGAGTGGAATCTTGTGCACCCCATCGGGCCGACCGCGAAAAGCTGATAAAACCTGAGTATAGTTTCGAAAAAACCTACTTTTCCTTTTCACCAGGTGGTCATATGTCGCGGATGAACTCAACTTTTGTGTCCTTGTTGTGTGTGATGTCATCTGCCTTGCCAGTGCATGCTGCTGACTTGGACAACACCGAACGCATTTACCAAGCTTCGTTTGGCGTCATCACGGCCTTCGGTTTGAAAAAGCAAATCGATGCCGATCCGAATTGCCAAGGCAAATCTTTTGCGGGCTTCGACCTGAACCAGTTTCTCGATGCCATCCCCAAAGATTTTTTAACCAAGCCCGGTCAGCGCCAAGGCATCGCCAACCAGTTCAGCGACTATTTTGAACAACTGGACCAGATCCAGTTGCCGTCTGGCAAAAAAATTGCACAGCATTACCAAGACATCAAGCAATCACCTGATGTGGTGCAATTTCAGCAAAACGCTGGAGGGGATGCTTCTGCCTACTGTAAAAAAATCTACGACATGTCGGGCGACATTTTTCAGCAACAAATCGACAGCATCAAGCAATTGATCGTCAAAAAATAAAACGACGGTTTTTGCAGCTCAGCTTCGTCGGCTGAGCGTGATGGCTTTTTCAGGGCAAGCCGCCACACACAAACCGCATGCTTTGCAAGCATCCACATGGGGTGCATAGGCCATTCGCATGCCATGTACGCGCACTTTGAGTTTGTTCATAAAACCCAGCGAGGCGTAGTCTGCGTCGTCGATGCGGCGCACCTCAAACACCGATTCGGGGCAAACCCGTTCGCAGTCGCCTTTGCCCTCGCAACGTTTCATGTTGATCACAGGCTCGAACAAGCCCGGTAATTGTTTGCATTCGCTGCTGGAGCGTTCAAGCGTGTCGGTGGTCATTCGTAAGAGGCACTTTCAAAATCAGACCAAGGAATGCGGGCCGGCTCGGGTTGCCATGTTTTGGCGTTGACGGCGGCGCGAACCTCGGGGTCACACAAATGGGGGTGGCTGAGACAAACCTTGGCAATCGCTTGCAACTCTGGTTCCCTGGCTTTGCCCGCCAAAGCCTGCAACACCACTGCAACGCCTTCGCGGGTGGCGCATGGCACGGCGCCGCGCCAGATTTCAGGGGCAATGAAACGGTCGGCTGCCCAACGCTCTTGCACGAGTTTGATGAGCATGGTGGATAAATCGGTGTTGTAGCGTTGGTCAACCCCTTGGATTTGCCAAATCGAGGAATCTAAAAAAAACGCTTTGACGATCATTTGGTTCCAAGCGGCTTCGTCAAAAAATTCGAGCGGATAAGGATTTCGGTGTGCCATGGCTTCGTACACCGGACGCATGGTGGAACGAATCGCTTCGCGGGCTTTGGGCTCCAGCGCTTGCGGTTGCGGAAACAAGGCGAAGCCACGAAAAATAGCCAGCAACTCGTTGATCTCAGAGGTATCGACCAGCAGCGACACTTGGTGGGCAAAGCTGGCATCGTCTGCTTGGTAAACCGCCAACGTGAAGACAATGCGGGCTGTTTGGTCAATGCTCCAGTCGCTCGGGTCCAAGCCCGGGCGCAATTGGTTTGCCGCCTGCAATTCCTCGGCAGAGGGCTTTAAATCTGCTTTGCCCAGTTTGCGCGGTGCCAACCCGAGCGCTTTGAACCAGCGCCCTTGTTCGGGTTGTTTTTGCAAGCTATGGAGCTCGGTATCAAACCATGCCAATGCATCGGCAGTCAAACGAAGTTGAAGCCAGCCCCGCAGCAGTGATATGGCAGACCCAATGGCCTCTGGGGATAAATGCTGGTGTTTGGGATACATGGCAAAACCTCAAGCGTTCATGTGCCGGGAATGAACTTTTGAAACAAACGGCACAACACATATGCCACTATACAAGCCGCTACCCAGGGCCAGCTGGCGCCAGCGACAGCGACTGCTGCGGCATCGACCAAGGCGCATGCCGCAATCAACTGCGCCACCGCGCGCGGTACATCACCGCCTTGGCGTCGCAACGCCAACAACCGCACGGCGTATAAATCAGCACTGGCCAGCAACAGCAAGGCCACCCAGGCCATGGCGGGGAGATTGAAAAACACCATGAAAATCAGCAATGGCGCGGCCAAAATCGCCAGCGGCCAGAGACGGTCGATCCGGTCTAAGCTCTCTTGTTTGGCCGCGTAGGTCAAGCCGGCGATATGTGTGAATACCGCCAACATGCCCCACCACAGAGCTTGCGGTGTGTCTGGGGCAAATGTCCAAGCGGCCAGCAAATACACCAACGCCCGACAACTGCCCATGATCACCGGCGACCAGACATTGCCCTTGTGCCAAGCGTTGTACAAAAGAATAGCCAAGCTCAGTGCAACGCCTGCTTGCACCGCCAACATGCCGTAAGGTGCGACGATGTAAATACCTGCCATCAACATCGCGCATCCCATGGCAGACACGGCTTTGGCTGAAATTTGACCCGAGGGAATGGGACGGCTTGGGCGTTCACGCGCATCAATGTCTGCGTCAAATGCATCGTTCAAATACATGCCACCGGTGTAGAACAAGGTGATCGCGAGCATGACCCACAACAACTGTGGCAGGTCAGTGTGCAAGCCCGCCAAACAAGCGCCAGCAAGCACATTGGTCCAGACCGTGGGCAAGTTGGACACCCGACCGATTTTCAACAGCAACGTGAAACGTGGGGCAGGTGGGGTAGATGGATTCATGTGGTGAGTATCTGGTGAACGAATTGCAGTTCGCGGGCGATGGCCTGCGCTTTGCTATCGGTTTTGAGGGCGGCAGGCAGCACATCCCAAGTATAGGTTTCGACCTCCAGATGCGAAGAGAAACCTTCGAGTTTGCAGCCTTGCAAGGTTTGCAAGAGTTGCGCCTGCGTCGTGGAAATAGCACCTGTATGTTCCAGAAAAACCGGTACATGGCAATGCACGCGCCACTCGCCGTTGGCTTGCCCGGCTTGATAAGCGGCCATGGCTTGGGGCAAGTCGAGAAAACGCGTGAGGTCTTGCGACTGCACCACAACTTGGTGCAAGTAAACCGCATCGTCGAACATGTGCAGGGCGGGCAACAAATCGGCTCGCATATCGGGTATGCGAACCGCACTGGACAACTGTATTTTGGGTATACAAATACCGACCGCGCGCAATTGCCGCATGGCTTGCAACGGATCTTCAAACGCGACCGCACTGTGGCAAACATCGAAGCACACGCCCAAATGGGTGCGCAATGCCGCCATGGCTTGTTCGTTGCTGCACGACAAAGTCTGTGCCAACTTCGACACCACGGCGGGACTGCGCATGTGATCCAAGATGAAATCTGCCGCCTCTTGCGTGGTTTCAAGATAGCAAGCAGGCTCGGGTTCGAGCGCCAGCGCGATCAGCTTGCCTTGTCGCTGTGCGCAATCGACCAAATGCACCACGCATTGCAGCAGATGGTCAAGAATGTTGTCCAAGGCGCCGGGCGCTTGCGCTGCGTCGCGAAAACCCACGGGCACGGTGGAGATGCTGCCATCCACGCCCTCGGGTAGCAAGGCGACCAATATGTCGATGCAAGCCAGCGTGTAGCGCAAGCGTTCGGGTGAGGTCCAATCGGGCAAATACACGTCTTGCTTGACTTGCGTGCCGTGGAATTGGCCGTAAGGAAAAGCGTTGAGGGTGAACACATAGGCGTTCAAACCAAGTAATTGCTGTTGAAAAGCTTTGAGTGTGTGGCTGTCTTGCAGGCTGAAAGCCGCTTGGCCCGACAAACGCAAACCAATGCCCATGGGCGCACCCTGTGTGAGCGCATCCCGTATGGGTGGGACAAAAGTGTTTAGGCTGTCTCTGACTTCTTCCCAGCTCTCACCTGCGTGGATATTGGTGCAATAGGTGAGGTGGGGTTGGGCTTTGAGCCTGGAAAGATGCATTGCATTACTTGAGGTGTTTTAACCACGCAATGGATTCGGTCACCCATTGGTCGTTGATTTCATGCACTTCTATGCCTTTGCCAATCGCGCTGAGCAAGGTGATGGTCAACTCGCCGCCGAGGTGTTCTCTGAATTCGCGCAAGCCTTGTAGCACCGCCAAACGTCCGCTTTCATGGCGGGCTTCCAATTGGTCATTCCAAAGTTTGAAGCCCAAGGTGACCAACAATTGATGAACCCGCATGTCTTCACCCGCAGGCAACAAGCCTGCCAGCACCGAGTAATGGGCATCCAGTGCAATGCCAATCGCCACTGCTTCTCCGTGGCTGAGAACATGCTGGTTGGTCATGCGCTCGAGCTTGTGTGCCACCCAATGGCCGTAATCGAGTGGACGCGCCGAGCCTGATTCAAAAGGATCGCCACCATGGGCGATTTGGTTCATGTGGATTTGTGCCGAGCGTTTGATCAGGTAGGACAGTGGCACGGTTTCAAACCGCGCCAACGCCAAGGCGTTGCTTTCCAGCCAGAGGAAAAATTCGCGGTCACGGATCAACGCAACTTTGACCGCCTCGGACATGCCGCAACGCTTTTCGCGAGCGGGCAGTGAATCGATGAACACACCGTCGTTGATCACCGCCCATGGGGGGGCAAATGTACCGACCAGGTTTTTCAGGCCCAGCCAG
Organism: Burkholderiales bacterium; assembly: GCA_005789825.1. Taxonomy (GTDB): domain Bacteria; phylum Pseudomonadota; class Gammaproteobacteria; order Burkholderiales; family Burkholderiaceae_C; genus Limnohabitans. The sequence goes on from SXWY01000166.1 coordinate 23,086, forward strand.
TTGACCGCGTTTTTCACGCCCACGCCACTGTCGTCCTGACCAAGAACAGTGGTGGGAAAGCGGATATGGCGCACGCTGCGGTGGAAGATGGCGGCGGCATAACCCACGGCATCCATGATGGCGCCACCACCGATGGCAATCGCAAACGAGTGACGGTCGATGGCTTTGTCTGACAGGATTTGCAGCAGGTTGGTGATGAAGTCAGGGTCGTTTTTACATTCCTCACCGCCTTGGAGCACCACGATGTCGCCCACCAAGTCGAGGAATTCGTTGTGCGCCGAAAAATACGCCTGGATTTGCCCTGCCAATTGCGGCAAAGCCTGTGCCACACCGCCATCGATGAACACCGCGACACGGTGGCGCTTGCCGGGTTCACGGCGGCGCACCACATCCAGCAAATGCAGGTTGACCGGATCGAACGCATGCCGTGTGAACACCACCGGGTAGTCGTACTCCACGACAAAACGTTGCACTTGCACACTGTCAACGATGGCACGGGTGTCGGCGCTGTCGGTTGGTGCAGGAAGACCCGCATCGAGTTTGCGTTGCTTGTTAGGGTAGTGGTAGATGTTGTTCATAGGTACTCAACTCAAAAAATCAGGAAGCAGGGGTGGCGTTGTAAGCGTCGCCAAAAATGTGTCTGAGCGCAATGTCTTTGATGTCAGTGGCCGCCACTTGGGCAGGCAACCATTGCGGTGTGTCGGTCATGACCAATGGACCGTCTTGCGGGTCGTCAGTGGGTCTGCCATGCGAGCCTTTGACCAAGGTGGCGTCCAGCGGTATGACATCCATCAGCATGCGGAAACCCAAGAATTTTTTCAGCAGTTTGCCGATGACGGTGAGCTTGGGAAATGCAATGGCTGGGTCGAGGAACAATTCCACGGGGTCGAAGCCGGCCTTGCGGTGGATTTCCACCGTGCGTGCGAAATCGGGGGCCAGCGCGTCGTCCAGCCAAAAATAGTAGGTGAACCAAGAGCGGGCGTCAGACATGACGACGAGTTCGCCACTGCGTTCATGTGCGATGCGGTGTGCCGCTTGCTCGGACTTGTCCCAGACCGATTCCACGCCAGCAATGCCTTGAAGCAACTGTTTGACTTGGGGCACCATGGCCGGGTCACGGATGTAAACATGGGCGATCTGATGGTCAGCCACCGCGAACACCGCCGAGGTGGTGGGGTCCAACATTTCGTGGCCGTCTTCCATGCGAATTTGCAACCAGCCTTCGCGGCGGAAGTGACGGTTCAAGTGGATGGGACGGTCCACAGGCGTGATGCCGTATTCGGACAACACCATGACTTTGCGGCCATGCTTTTGCGCAAAGTCGATCAAGTCGCCGACCACTTGGTCTACCTCTTGCAAGGATTTGGCCACTGCTGGATGCGACTCGTCCGGGCCATAGCGTTGCAAGTCGTAATCGAGATGCGGCAGGTAGACCAGCGTGAGGGTGGGGTCAAAGTCGGTGATGGCCAACTCGGAAGCTTTGGCGATCCAGCGGGTTGACGAGATATTGGTGTTGGGGCCCCAAAAATTGAACAGCGGAAATTTGCCCAAGCGGCTACTGAGTTTTTCACGCCAATCGGTGGGGACCGTGAAGCAGTCTGGCAGTTTGCGACCGTCGGCTTTGTAGATGGGGCGCGGTGTCGCGCCGAAGTCGTGGTCTGACGCCATGTTGTACCACCAGAACATATTGGCGCAGGTGAATTGCGGATGGCGGGCTTTGCCAGCTTGCCAGATTTTTTCACCCTTGACCAAGCGGTTCGATTGCCGCCAAAACCAAATTTCATGCAGGTCGCGAAACAACCAACCGTTGGCCACGATGCCGGTTTGGTCTGGGGGCAGGCCGGTCATGAAACTGGCCTGCGCCGTGCAAGTGACAGCAGGCAATGTGGTGGTGAGTGGGCGCATGCCACCTTGTTTGGCAAACGCTGTCAAGCGGGGCGTGTGTGGCCCCAGATGACGAGGCGTCAAACCCACCACATTCAAAACGATCAAAGGCTGCATAAGACAAGAAACAGGATGGATGGGTGGCGTGTCAGCGGATCACGTTGGCGTCAACCGTGCGGGTGGTCACCTTGGGCTCTTGGCCGCGCAACACGGAATTGCCTTCGTACAAAGTACGTTGGTCAATCGCCTGAGGTTGCAGCCAATGGGATTCGTGCATTTCGCCATTCAGGCCATAAATGGCCAAGGCGTTTTTGTAAACCACTTGGTGAATCGTGTCAGCGGAGATACCCCGGTCAGCCATCAGGCGTGCAGTTTTGGGCACGGCGAGCGGGTCAGACACCCCCCAGTCGCAAGACGAATCCACAATGACACGCTCTGCACCGTACTGTTGAACCAAAGCGGCCAAACGCTCGTTACCCATTTTGGTGGACGGGTAAATGGTGAAAGCGCACCAGTAGCCTCGGTCGAGCACTTCGCGCACCGTTTCTTCGTTGTTGTGGTCAATCACACAACGGGCGGGATCGAAACCGTGTTCCTCCAAAACATCCATGGTGCGTTGTGTTCCGCGTGTTTTGTCGCGGTGCGGCGTGTGGATCATGATGGGCAGATCGAACTCTTTGGCGAGTTCGATTTGCGCACGAAACACTTTGTCTTCTTGCGGTGTTTGTTCGTCATAGCCAATTTCACCGACAGCCACCACGCCTTCTTTGGTGAGGTAGCGCGGCAAGACGGCTAACACTTCATCGGCCAGTGCGACATTGTTGGCTTCTTTGGGGTTCATGCCAATCGTGCAGTAGTGGCGAATGCCAAATTGACCCGCGCGAAAACGCTCAAAGCCGGTGATGGTGGAGAAATAGTCGATGAAGGTACCGACGTTGGTGCGCATTTGACCCAACCAAAAAGCGGGCTCAATGACGGCGACGATGCCGGCTTGCGCCATGGCTTCGTAGTCGTCGGTGGTGCGCGCTGTCATGTGCGCATGCGGGTCGATCATCATGCCCAAACCACCCGTGCGAATGGCGCGGAAATCTTTTTTGTTCAAGGCCAAGCGCTCGGCATCGTCCATGATTTTTTGCAGCATGCTGGGTGAGAATGTGCCACCGCAGCAAGGACATGACACCGATTTGCCACTGAACATTTCTTCCACCGAGGAAGCATGCGTGTCTTTGTCAGACGATGGGTGTGAAGGATGCGTTGTCATGAGAAATCTTCGTCAAGCGTCACTCCGCAGAGTGAAATAGCACTTTGAAATTATGGAAAAAAAACTATATCACTTCAGGGCTGAAAAAGGCATGGGGGAAGCCCTGCTTTGCGTCTGAAATCCCCTCTTGTCACCCTTGAAATTCGTGGTGAAACATTCGAACACTACATTTTCAAACGGTTTGTGTTTTTCAATCCGCTTGCCTGGCCCCTTGCGGACTTGTGCTCCCGCTAGTCGGCGAAAAAAAAACCTGCTGGAGTCAGGAGCAGGTTTTCATGAAGAGGCATGCAGAACTTGGATGGCTTCAAGGTTCAAAGACTGAGCTCATGATGTAAGCCACAACACCTACGCGCTGTTTTTCATTGAAAACCGCTTTCCAGCCTGGCATTTTGCGAAACCCATTGGTGACGCGGTCGTAGACGAAATCCGGTTGATAGCTTGACGGTTTGAGCTTAGGTGCTTTACCGGGATACGCACTGTTGCCATGGCAATGGCGACACTGACCATCCCAAACCTGTTTGCCTGACTCTATGTAGCTAGGGTCTTGCATCACTTTGGTGGTCATGTCAGGCAAGGGTTCACTGGCAGCGGCTTCTTGTGCCCACGCTTGAGAAGTGAGACACAAAACGGCCAACAAAATTGAAACACACGCAGTCAACGGTGTGCGGCAGAAAAAAGTGGGGGATGTGTGCAAGGAATTCATGAAATTCAGTGTAATACAAAAAAAACTGCCGCCTGCTCAGCGCAGGCAGCAGTTGATCCTTCAAGGTCGCAAAAAGTTACTTGACAACAACTTTGTAGATGGTGTCTTGTGAACCGTTAGGGCCAGTGGTGATGGAAGTCAAAGCGTACACATCGCCATTGTTGTCCTGAGCAAAGCGCAGGATGTAAGGGTTTTTACCATTCGGTGTACCACCTTGGACGCTCACAGAAGCGACTTCCATGCTCCATTTGCCGTCGCTGCCTTTGGTGCCGACGAAGATTTGGCCGTCATTTTCAGCGAAGCCTTTGCTCCAGTCGCCGAAGATGTACTTGCCTTGGGCGCCAGTGCCTTTACCGCGTGACACATAACCACCTGCCACGGAAATGCCTTTGCAACCATTGGGAACGGCTGTGCAATTGGCGTACTCCATGATGGCGGGTGTGATGCCAGTTTTGTCGCAGTTGGCGGGATGGTTGTCAGGCTCTGCCCAGTTGAAGCAGCGCATCACACCTTCCACACGACGCCATCCGGCGTTTTGGCCTTTCTCAACAGCCTTGATGGCTTCCCAGCTGTTTTGCTGCACATCGCCGCAATACAGGGTAGAGCCGCCAGCCATGTCGAATGAGCATGCCCATGGGTTACGCCAGCCAGCAGACCATATTTCTGGCAACACGTCTTTCTTGCCCGCAAACGGGTTGTCTTTAGGAATGCCATAAGGCTTGCCGTCAGTACGTCCATCGACGTCGATGCGCAGGATTTTGCCCATCAGGGTCATCATGTCCTGGCCATTACCGATCAGAGGATTGTGGCCAATGCCCCAGTCGTTGGCGTAACCGCCATCACCGGAAGCAATGTAGAGCATTTTGTCAGGGCCAAAGCCGATCCAGTGACCGTTGTGGTTGAACTGGGGCCAACTGATAGAAGTCAGACGACGTGCAGAAGATATGTCCGCCATGTTTTTATCGCCTTTGGACACGGTGTACTCTTCGACCACGTTGCTGTGGTTGTACCAAAGCATTTGGCCCAAATCAGATTGGTAGTCCAAGTGGGCAGAGTAAGCCACATAGAACTTGCCATTGCTCTTGAAATCGGGGTGGAAAGCCAGACCCAACAGGCCACGCTCGTCAAAGTCTGCCATCAGGGGAACGATTTTGCTACGGATGTCGAGGAATGTTCCAGTGACCTTACCGTTTTCAAGAATCTTGATACGGCCGTTTTGCTCAGCGATGAACAGGCGGTTATCGCCTGGAGGTTGCACCATGGCAAGCGGTGTGTTGATGCCACTGACAACTTTTTCCAATGTGACGCTTGGGCCAGCATGTGCTGCTGAGCCAAATGCCATCAACGTTGTTGCCGCGATTGCTGCAACCAGTTTTAGTACGCGCATTATGGATCTCCTCTTATGAATGAAAAAACAACTTCTGATTGTTGCCGTCAAGTCACCCCTGTCGGGTCTTCCATGCCAGGCAGCCATCTTCCGTTGACGGAATAGTAGAACTGTTTGCAAGCCGGTCTAATAGGTGTAAACACTATTAAGGGCAATCCCTTGAGGACAGTGGCTGTGCGACGGCCTAGCTTTCACCCACCGGCGGGACGGCTTTGTGCAATGTGCCAGCCACGACCCGGGCATTGCGGCTGAAACTGAAATAGGCCGATGCCCAGTCCATCAGCACGACCAAGCGGTTGCGAAATCCGATCAAAAAGTAAATGTGCGCCAGCAGCCAAAACCACCAAGCCCAGCGGCCCGAAAACCGCAACGGGCCCAATGGCGTGCTGAGATCCACGACAGCAGCGTTGTGCCCGATGGTGGCCAAGTTGCCGTAGTCGGCATATCGGAATGCACGCGTGGGTTTGCCTTCGATGCGGCTAAGGATGTTGTGGGCGGCCCAGCGGCCCATTTGTTTGGCACCCGGGGACACGCCCGGCACGGCGGAGGGGGATTTTCCGGGGGCATGGCTCATCGCCAGCGCCAGGTCACCGATGACGCTGATGGCGGGAAAACCCGGCACACTCAGGTCCGGGCTGACCATGAACCGCCCGGCGCGATCGGTTTGGCAATCGGTGTGTTGTGCCAGCAATCCCCCTAGTGGTGAAGCTGCAACACCGGCGGCCCACACCACACATTGGCTGGCAATTCGGTAATCGACCGTGCCCAGCACACCGGCAGGTGCGGGGCCACGCACTTCCAAACCGGTGGCGTCAATGCCGGTGACGATGGCATTCAAACGCACTTCAACACCTAGCTTTTCTAATTGCTCCAAGGCTTTTTGGCTGAGCGATTCGGGCATGGCTTGCAGCACCCTGGGGCCTCCTTCGATCAGCAAAATGCGGGCATCGTGCGGGTTGATGCGGCGAAATTCACCCACCAAGGTTTGTCTTGCAATTTCAGCGAACGCCCCGGCCATTTCAACGCCGGTCGGGCCTGCACCGATCACGCACAGCGTCAACCAGTGTTGGCGTTTTTCCGGGTCGGGTTCTTTCTCGGCGGATTCAAAGGCGAACAGCACCCGTCTGCGGATTTCAAAAGCGTCTTCCAGCGTTTTGAGGCCTGGGGCGAAAGCCGCCCATTCGTCGTGGCCGAAATAGCTGTGGGTGGCGCCGGCGGCCACGATCAAATGGTCGAACACCACGGTGGTGTCGTCCGATAAAAACACTTTTTTGTCGCTCGGTTGTATGTCCAGTACTTCGGCCAGCAAGGTCGTGAGGTTGGCTTGGTGTCTGAACAAACTTCGCGTGGGTGCCGCAATCGCGGGCGCGGCCAATCCAGCGGTCGCCACTTGGTAGAGCAAAGGCTGAAACAGGTGGTGGTTGGTTTTGTCAATCAGTGTGATGTCAACGTCGGCTTTGGCCAGCGACTTGGCGGCTTCGAGGCCACCGAATCCGCCGCCGATGATGACCACGTGGGGGCGCTTAGCGGGCATGGTTGGCAAGTCTTTGGCGGTGACGCGCGATTTGCGTTGCGACCTGTGACGGCGCAGTGCCGCCCAGGGTTTGGCGGGCATCCAAAGAACCTTTGAGGCTGAGCACCTCAAAAACATCTTGTGCGATGGCCGGGTGAAAAGCTTGCAATTGCGACAGCGGCAGTTGCGATAAATCCAAGCCACTGGCTTGCGCGGCTTTCACTGCGTGCGCGACAGTCTCGTGGGCGTCGCGAAACGGCAAGCCTTTTTTTACCAAGTAGTCGGCCAGAGCGGTGGCGGTGGCGTAGCCCTTGCTGGCGGCTTCTTGCATGCGTTGCTTGTTGACTGTGAGACCGCCTTCTTTGGCGCCAGTCGTTGGGTGGGTTTGCCCACCGATCATTTCCGCAAAAATGCGCAACGTGTCTTTGAGTGTGTCCACCGTGTCGAACAGCGGTTCTTTGTCTTCTTGGTTGTCCTTGTTGTAAGCCAAGGGTTGGGCCTTCATCAAGGTGATCAGGCCCATCAAGTGGCCAACCACTCGCCCGGTCTTGCCGCGTGCCAGTTCCGGCACATCCGGGTTTTTTTTCTGCGGCATGATGGAAGAACCCGTGGTGAACCGGTCAGCGATTTGTATGAAGCCAAAGTTTTGGCTCATCCACACAATGAGTTCTTCAGACAACCGACTGATGTGCAACATGCACAGTGTGGCCGCCGAGGTGAACTCGATGGCGAAATCGCGGTCGCTGACCGCGTCCAAACTGTTTTGACAGACTTGGGCCACACCGTGGCTGTCGACCATGCCCAAGCGGCGCGCCACACGTTCGCGGTCTAACGGGTAAGTGGTGCCCGCCAAAGCGGCGGAACCCAGTGGCAGGCAATTGGTGCGCTCGCGCACTTGCGACAAACGCTGTTGGTCTCGCGCAAACATTTCGACATAGGCCAACAGGTGGTGCGCAAAGCTGACCGGTTGCGCCACTTGCAAATGGGTGAAGCCGGGCATGATGGTGTGGGTGTGTTGTTCGGCCACTTCCACCAAAGCCGATTGCAAAGCGCTGAGCAGCGCATCGATCGCGTCAATTTCACCGCGCAACCACAGGCGCACATCGGTGGCTACTTGGTCATTGCGACTGCGCCCGGTGTGCAGACGCTTGCCCGCGTCGCCGACCAATTGAGTCAACCGCGCTTCGATGTTCAGGTGAACGTCTTCCAGTTCCAGCTTCCACTCGAACTGGCCGCTTTCAATGTCAGCGGTGATGTGTGCCAGCCCCTTTTGAATATCGGCCCAATCTTGGGCGCTGATGATGCCTTGGGCATGGAGCATGTCGGCATGCGCCAGACTGGCTTCTATATCGGCGCGCCACAACCGCTGGTCGAAAAACACACTGGCGGTATAGCGTTGTACCAATTCGCTCATGGGCTCAGAGAACAGGGCGGACCAAGCCTGGGATTTGCGGTCTAGCGAGTTGGAAGAAGTCATGCGGGCATTTTAGGTGCGGGCCACCAAGGCGAGCCAACGCAGAGCTTCATAGGAAATAGGGTCAGCAAATGGTGCCTCGTCAAAGCTTGGGCAAATGATCGGCAAGTTTGTAAGCCTTTTGAAGGTGCGCCAATGCTAAATTCATGACACACCCTAGACAGGGGCAACTCAAGGGAGATATCGGTCATGTTGAAAATAGTTTTAGGGTTTGTCGTGTTTGCGGCTTTGTCCTTGTTTGTGATTTTCAAAGCAGGCGACAAAGTGGACATGGGCGGTGAAAAGCATGGTGCGGAAGCAGTGCATGTGCCTGAAGATTCCAAGCCTGTCGCCGCACCTGCATCAGCAGCTGATACGCCAACTGCGCCTGCCGCGCCTGCGGCCGCCCCGGCGCCGGCTGGCAAATAAGCCTTTGCCTCTCAAGGCCTCAGTTCAAAGGCCGTCTCTTGACCCAGCGAATCCGGTGTACTTGCTGAAGCGAAGTGTCAGCCGGTGTTGCGCAACCCCGCCGCGATGCCATTGATGGATAAATGGATGCCACGTTGCGCCCGTTCGTCGCTGGTGCCCGCGCGGTATCTGCGAATCAGTTCGACTTGCAAATGGTGCAAGGGATCGATGTAGGGAAAGCGGTGTTTGATCGACCTGGCCAAAGAAGCGTTGTTGGCCAAACGCTGTTTGTTGCCGGTGATCCATTGCAAGGCTTCTGAAGTGCGTTGCCATTCGGTTTCAATGGCTTTGAAGATTTTTTTTCGCAGCTTCGCGTCTTCCACCAATTCGGCATAGCGTGACGCCAGCGCCAAATCGGATTTCGCCATCACCATGTCCATGTTGGAGAGCAAAGTGCGGAAAAAGGGCCATTCTTTGTGCATGCGGCGCAGCATGGCCAATGCTTGTGCGCGAGACAGCGTGGGGTGGTCATCTAAAAATGCATGCACCGCAGAGCCAAACCCCAACCAACCGGGCAAGGTCAAGCGGCACTGGCCCCAACTGAACCCCCAAGGAATGGCCCGCAGGTCTTCGATGCGCTGCGACGGTTTGCGCGAGGCTGGACGCGAACCGATGTTCAAGCCAGCGATTTCACGCAACGGTGTGGCTTGAAAAAAATAGTCGCTGAACCCTGGTGTGTTGTAGACCAGTGAACGGTAAGCGTTCATGCTGTGCTGAGACAACTTTTCAGCCGCTTCGATGAAACTTCGCGGCGCACGCCGCTGGGCCGGCAGCAAGCTGGCTTCAAGCGTGGCGGCGACCAGCGTTTCCAGGTTGCGGCGTCCCAGCATCGGGTTGGCGTATTTGGAATTGATCACTTCGCCTTGTTCGGTCAAACGAATTTGACCGCGCACCGTGCCAGGGGGTTGCGCCAAGATCGCGTCAAAACTGGGGCCACCGCCTCGGCCTACCGTGCCGCCGCGACCGTGGAACAAACGCAAGGTGATGCCGTGCAATTCTTCCAAGGTGTTGAACACATCGACCAAGGCAATTTCCGCCTGGTAAAGAGACCAATTGCTGGTGAAGATACCGCCGTCTTTGTTGCTGTCTGAATAGCCGAGCATGATGTCTTGTTCGCTGCCGCTGCGGGCCAGCAGCGCCGCTATGCCGGGCAACGCAAAATAGTCGCGCATGATTTGCGGTGCATGTCGCAGGTCTTCGATGGTTTCGAACAACGGCACTGCAATCAATTCAGCTTTGGCGTCGCTGTTTTGGCTGCCTTGCAACAAGCCGGTTTCTTTTTGCAACAACAGCACCTCTAACAAATCGCTGACGGTTTCGGTGTGGCTGATGATGGCGTGGCGAATCGCGTCAGCGCCGTGTTGTTGGCGTATGCGTTTTGCGGTCTCAAAGATCGTCAATTCAGACACGGTGTGAGCGCTGTAACCGTGGCCGGGAATACGCAAGGGTCTGGGGTCGTTCAAGGCTTGCAACAAAACCGCTTGCCGTTTTGCTTCGTCTTGCTTCAAATATTCAGGTTCAATGCCAGCCGCTTTGAGCAATTCAGCCACCACCAATTCATGCTGGTCTGAACTTTGGCGCAAATCGATGGTTGCCAAGTGAAACCCGAACACCTGAACCGCGCGCATCAGCGGTCGCAATCGCGGCAAGGCCAAAGCTTGCGCATGTTGTTCGCTCAAAGATTGGTTGAGCACTTGTAAATCGTGCAGAAATGCATCGGCATTCGGGTAGGGGTGCTGCGGCGGCAATGCGTGGCGTGCGGCTTCTTTGCCGGTCAGGTGCAGCAGGCTGGCAGCCAATCGTGCATAGATGAATGTCAAACTGCGTCTGTAAGGTTCGTCTTGGCGGTGTGCATTGGTGTCTGGCGATGAATCGGCCAGCGCTTGCAATGCTTTAGGCACACCCACCAACATCGCAGAGGTGGACAACTCACCACCCAGCCAATGCACTTCAGTCAGGTAGTGGCGCAACACCACTTCGCATTGGCGCTTCATGGCCAAGTCAAGCGTGTCTGCATTGACATTCGGGTTGCCGTCACGGTCGCCACCCATCCATTGGCCCATGCGAAAGAACGAAGCAATCGGTTGCCCGCCCAATTCGTTTTCCAAATCGGCATACAGCTTGGGAATTTCTGCCAAAAAAGTCGATTCGTAATACCCCATGGCGTTTTCAATTTCGTCGGCCACGGTCAATTTGGTGAACCGCAGCAAGCGCGTTTGCCACAGTTGCAAAACGCGGGCGCGCACCAAGTGTTCGAGTTGCGCCAGTTGGCGAGCGCTGGTCGCGTCTTGGCCGCGAGAGACGATGTCATCGCGGGCTTGCAAGCATGCTGCGATGCCGCGTTCCGCATCCAAAATACTTTTGCGTTGCACCTCGGTCGGGTGCGCGGTCAGCACGGGGGAAATATAGGCATGTTCCAGCGCTTGGCGAATGGCTTTGGGGCTGACCCCAGCGGTTTTGAGTTTGCCCAAGGAAGATGCCAGACTGCCCGGGTGCACATCACCGGCGCGGTCATGTGCTTGTTGGCGGCGGATATGGTGTTGGTCTTCGGCCAAGTTGGCCAAATGGCTGAAATAGGTGAAGGCGCGAATGACACTCACGGCTTGGTCGCTGCTCAGTGAGGCCAACAGTTTTTTCAAAGCGGTTCCGGCTTGGGTGTCTGCATCGCGCCGAAAAGCCACCGACAAGCGGCGAATTTGTTCCACCAATGCAAACGCTTTGTCGCCTTCTTGCTCGCGGATGATGTCGCCTAATATGCGGCCAAGCCAACGGATGTCGTCGACCAACGGTCTTTCGTGACTGGATAAAGCGGGGGAGGAAAACTTGCGTGAGGTCGAACGTTGGGGCTTGGGAGTCATGTGAAAAATCTGCTGGTTATAGAGGGAAAACCACGAGATGCGTGCATGCTAGCATCGACCTGACCTATCAGTAGACGGCCTTTGGTCATTAGTTTTGAGCACACCACATCTCACGATTGCGACGCGCGAAAGCCGCTTGGCCTTATGGCAAGCGCACCATATGCAAGACCTGCTTCGTGCACGCGGTTGCCAAGTCGACATACTCGGCATGACCACCCAAGGCGACCAAATCCTTGACCGCTCACTCAGCAAAGTTGGCGGCAAAGGTTTGTTTGTCAAAGAACTCGAAGTGGCCCTGGAAGAAGGGCGCGCCGATTTGGCGGTGCACTCTCTCAAAGATGTGCCCATGGACATGCCTGAAGGCTTTGAATTGGCCTGCGTCATGGAACGCGAGGACCCCAGAGACGCATGGGTGTCATCCCAATTTGCAAGCTTGCAAGATTTGCCCATGGGTGCGGTGGTGGGCACCTCAAGTTTGCGTCGCACGGTGTTGCTGCGCCATTTGCGCCCCGATTTGCAGATTGAGCCATTGCGCGGCAACTTGGACACGCGCTTGCGCAAATTGGACGAAGGCCACTATGCGGGCATTGTGTTGGCTGCTGCCGGTCTCAAGCGCTTAGGTCTGGGCGAACGTATTCGGCATATTTTTGACACCCAAGACATGTTGCCTGCCGCTGGTCAAGGCGCATTGGGTATCGAAATTCGCGCAGCGCGTGGCGATGTGCGCAGCGTGTTGCAACCACTGGCGCACCACACCACCTGGTTGGCTGTGGCGGCTGAGCGTGCTGTCAGCCGTGCCATGGGCGGCAGTTGTTCTATGCCACTGGCAGCCCATGCCGTGTTGCATGGCAACTTGCTGGATTTGCATGCCGCTTGGGGCAACCCCGATTTGAGCAGCACCACCTTGGTTCGGGCGCACAGCCAAGGTGAAGTTTCCACATTGGAAGAAGCAGAAGCCCTCGGCTTGTCGGCGGCACGCCAACTTCGGGCGCAGGGAGCCGGTTGATTGGGACACGGGCGCCGTGTCATATTGACCCGTCCGAGCAGCGACAGCCAGGCGTGGGTCAGCGGCTTACAAACAGCGGGTCACAGCGTGTTGCATTGGCCACTCATTGACATAGCCCCTGTACCCAACAGCTTGTCCATGGCTGACATGGTGGCAAGCGCAGGCAGTTGCCATGCCATCATGTTTGTCAGCCGCAATGCGGTCACACATGCCGTGGCAGCGGGTTTACAACTGGTCAATGAACACGGTCCGCGTTATTGGGCGACGGGCCCAGGCACTCGCCAAGCTTTGTTGGATGCCGGTGTGCCAGCGGCCCGCATTGACGCGCCGCCTGCCGATGCCGTTCAATTTGACACCGAAGCCTTGTGGCAACAGGTCCAACCCAGTTTGCAGGCCAAACAAGTGGTGTGGATATTGCGAGGTGCAGATGCAGACAACGCCGAATCGGCGATGGAAGGTGTGGGACGCGACTGGTTGACGCAGCAGCTGCGCCAGCTTGGAGTGACAGTGAACACATGGGCGGTCTACCAACGGGTTTGTCCGAGGTGGGACACGGCGCAAGTCTCCCTAGCCACGGCTGCGGTCAGTGATGGCAGTGTGTGGGTATTCACCAGTTCTCAAGCGATTACCCATTTGAAGCACCTGCTGCCAAGCGTGCCTTGGCACAACGCCAAGGCGATCGCCACCCACGACCGCATCGCGCAAGCGGCGAGGCAACTGGGCATTGCGCAGGTGGTGGTTTGTAAACCTGCGGTGGGGGCAGTGCTGTCGTCATTAGAATCGCTGGCATGAGCAGTGCCCCAGACAAAGCCCCCCTTCCATCCACTGCAACCCCACCCTCTTTCTTGCGCATGACAGGTTGGCGTCAAAGGTGGCCATGGTTGACGCTGGTGTTGGTGGTGTTGTGCGCTCTGGCTTGTTTGCAACTGTGGATCAAGCTCTCCACCATTCAAGAACAGTTGGCGCGGCAAAGTGCAGATGCCACGCAGATGTCTGTGCAGGCCAACGGACTGGCCAAACGCGCCGAAGAAATTACCCAGGAAACAGCCGCCAAAGTCTCTTTGCTAGATTTGCGCTTGAATGAAGTTGCGCTGCAACGCACCCAACTCGAAGAATTGATACAAAGTTTGTCGCGTTCGCGCGATGAAAACTTGGTGGTAGATATCGAATCCGCGTTGGGTTTGGCGCAACAGCAAGCCGAATTGACCGGCAGTGTGCAGCCCATGCTGGCCGCTTTGCAAACCGCACAAAAGCGTTTGTCCAAAGTACCGCAACCCCGACTGGCCCCTGTGTTGCGCGCCATACAACTCGATATCGATAGGCTGCAATCGACCTCCACCACAGACATCCCTGGCTTGTTGATTCGCATGGATGAATTGGTGGTGCTGGTCGAAAACCTGTCGTTGGCCAATGCAGTCGGCCCGGCCAACCGCGCCGCACAGGCCATGCAAACCAAGCCCATGCCCTCTTGGGCGCTCATTTGGCAAAACAAAGACTGGTCAGGC
>SXWY01000167.1 GCA_005789825.1 Burkholderiales bacterium
AGCCAAATACGCATGACGCGTTGCAACAAGTCAGCGCGCTGCGCCCGGTCAGGCATGTCAAGCCGCGCTTGAATCAATTGTTTGCGAAGGGCTTTTTTGTCCATGGGAGAATGCATCCCTTATGTCAGGTGTGTTCATTGTGTCATGACCTTGTTTTTGATTCGCCGCGTCGCCATTGCCATCTTTGGTGGTTTTTTTCTCACCTGCATACAACCTTGCATTGCAGCTTCTTTCAGCCCCTCGCCCGACAGAAATGACCAAGTATTGTTGGACATGTCCGCTGCTTACGCGCAAAACGACCGACGCAAACTGACCCACCTGCTGCCACAAGCCAAAGGCCATCCCCTAGAGCCATGGGCTGCTTATTGGGAACTGCGAGTGAGGCTTGGTGACGCCAGCGACCGCGACATCAAAGAATTTTTAACGAAATACGCGGGCACTTACCAAGAAGACCGCCTGCGCAACGATTGGCTGCTGGTTCTCGCACAACGCCAAGAATGGACGCAATTTGAACGTGAATTTGCGCTCTATCGCATGCATGACGACAAGGAGGTCGAATGCTATGCCAATTGGCTGAGCAGCAGCCAGCGGAAGTACCAAGGTACAGCTGTACAAGAAGATTTCATCCGCAGAACCTGGTTGGGATTGAAAAACACCGACGAAGGCTGCACATATGCGTTTGAGCAATTGCTGCTGGCCAAACGCGTCAGCGCGTTGGATGCCTGGCGCAAAGCCCGCAGCATGGTGGAGATCAACCGCAAAACGCCAGCCAAAGATGCATTGCACATGGTATCCGGCCAGAGCATGTCCAAGCTGGATGAATTGATGGCCAATCCCCTGCGTTTTTTACAACAACGCGCCAGTTCTCTGGGCAAAGAATCTCCCGAATGGATCACCATGGCGTTGGTCAAAATGGCGGCCAATGACCATGGCACTGCAGCCAAACAACTCCAATCCCACAAATCTGCCAAGCTGTTGAACCCAGAACAATTGAAATGGGTGTGGGCAGTGATCGGTCGCCAAGCTGCCATGGATTTCGACAACAAGGCCGTGACCTATTTTGAATCGGCTGGCCAAGCAACAGGGTTGAATGACGATTTATTGGCATGGATGGTGCGTGCCGCGTTGCGAGCCGAGGGCGCACCGCGTTGGTCGATGGTCGAGTCAGCCATAGAAGCCATGTCACCTGCTGTGCAAAAAGACCCGGCATGGGTGTATTGGCGTGCACGCGCATTGATTGGCCGTCAACCTGTCTCCACCACTGCCATGCCGCAAGCGCTGATGGCGCTGCAAAGCATTGCGGGTCACCAAGGGTTTTACGAACAACTCGCGCTGGAAGAACTGGGCCAAAAAATCACGTTGCCCGCTCGCCCTGCACCCCCCACCGCCGCCGAATTGGAAGCGGCCAAATCCCATCCGGGTTTGCAACGCGCAGTGCATGCCATTCGCATCGGCATACGGGCTGACGGCGTGCGCGAATGGAATTACACCGTGGGTTTGGTGGATGGCCAAGGCAAGCGCGGGCGCATGACCGATCGCGAAAGACTGGCTGTGGCGCAATGGGCTTGCGAACTCGAAATTTGGGACCGTTGCATCAGCAGCAGCGAGCGTGCTCAACAATTTGATTTGAATCACCGCTACCCGATGCCGTTCAAAGACGATGTGCTCAGCCGCACCCGTGAGATCAGCCTTGACCCAGCGTATGTGTATGGACTGATCCGCCAAGAAAGCCGTTTCATCATCAACGCACGCTCAAGCGTGGGTGCCAGCGGATTGATGCAAGTCATGCCGCGCACCGCCAAGTGGACAGCCAAAAAGATCGGTTTGAAAAATTATCAGCCAGAGCTTTTGAACCAACACGAGACCAATATTGCCATCGGCACTGGCTATCTAAAAATGGTTTTGGACAATTTTCAGGGCTCTATGCCCATGGCTGCTGCCGCTTACAACGCCGGCCCAAGCCGTCCGCGCAAATGGCGCAATGGTCCCTTGCTCGAGGGCGCCATCTGGACCGAATGCATTCCCTTCAACGAAACGCGTGACTATGTGAAAAAAGTATTGAGCAATGCCACCATGTATTCAGCCATCATCACAGGTGAGCCGCAATCGCTCAAAGCCCGGCTGGGAAAAGTCGGGCCGCGTGATAAAAACGACCCGCAAGAAGACAATGACCTGCCTTAATCTTTGTCTTCTTGGCTTTGCTGCAACGCCCACATTTGCGCATAACGGCCCTCAACCAACAACAACTGTGCATGCGTGCCGCGCTCGACAATATGGCCAGCATCTAGCACCACGATTTCATGGGCATCCACCACGGTAGACAAACGGTGCGCAATCACCAATGTGGTTTTGTTGTGCGCGGCTTCACGCAATTCGGCTTGTATCGCACGTTCGTTGCTGCTGTCCAGCGCCGAAGTAGCCTCGTCAAAAATCAATACATGCGGATTCTTCAACAGTGTGCGGGCAATGGCAACCCGCTGCTTTTCGCCACCAGACAATTTGAGGCCGCGCTCACCCACCATGGTGTCATATCCCAGTGGGGTTGACGCAATGAATCCATGGATTCGCGCTGACTTCGCTGCTTCCTCCACCTGTTCGCGGCTTGCATGCGTGTTGCCATACGCAATGTTGTAGTAGACCGTGTCGTTGAACAACACCGTGTCTTGCGGCACGATACCAATCGCTTGGCGCACGCTGTCTTGTGTCAGCTGCCGCAATTCATGGCCATCCATGCGAATCGCGCCTTGTTGCACATCGTAAAAACGGAACAACAAGCGCGCCAAGGTGGACTTGCCCGAGCCGGATGGGCCGACCACGGCAACGGTCTTGCCCGCAGGAATGGTCAAACTGATGCCATGCAATATCGGACGGTCGGGTTCATAGGCGAAATGCACTTGCTCAAAGCGCACTTCAGGCGGTCGTTCCAATCGCAGCGGTTGAGCCGTTGGCAAATCGGCCACTTCCCGGTTTTTTTCCAACAAACCAAACATGCGCTCCAAGTCGGTCAGGCTTTGTTTGATCTCGCGATAAATCACACCCAAAAAATTCAACGGTATGTAGAGCTGAATCATGAAGGCGTTGATCATCACCAAGTCACCCAAACTCATCCGTCCTTGCACCACGCCCTCGGTGGCTCGCCACAGCATCGCCACCAAGGCCACCGCGATGATGAGTTGTTGGCCGATGTTGAGAGCGCTCAGCGAGTTTTGTGCATTGATACGCGCTTGTCTGAGTTTGTTCAGGCTTTCGTCATAACGCGCTGCTTCAAAAGCTTCGTTGCCAAAATATTTCACCGTCTCATAGTTCAACAATGAATCGATGGCCCGCGTGTGTGCGCCCGAATCCAATTCATTGACTTGCTTGCGAAATTTTGTACGCCACTCGGTGACCGTGACGGTGAAATAAATGTACAAGCCCAACGCCAGCAAAGTGATGATGGCGTACCACTTGTCAAACTTCATACCCAAAATAGTCAACACCAACACGACTTCAATCAGCGTGGGTACGATGCTGTAGAGCGAATAAGCAATCAATGATTCGATGCCACGCACACCGCGCTCAATATCACGGCTCATGCCACCGGTTTGTCGCTCCAAATGGAAACGCAAACTCAAGTTGTGCAAATGTTCAAACGTTTGCAAGGCAATTTTTCGTGCCGCACCCTGTGTAGCCGCCGCAAAAACCAATTCACGCAATTCGGTGAACGCCGACACAGACAAGCGCAACAAACCGTAGCCCACCAGCAAAGCCAAGGGCACAACCAGGGCTATTTGTGCGCCAGTGGGTTGCGGGGTCAATGCGTCAATCAATTCTTTGAGCAGCAAAGGCACGCCGACATTGGCGAGCTTGGCGCCGACCATGAACGACAACGCAGCCACCACCCGCCATTTGTATTCCCACAAATAGGGGAACAATCGCTTCAAGGTGGTCCAGTCAGACGTAGACGGCTGGGCGGCGACGGGGACAGGCAAGGCGGGAGAAGGGGCAGCGTGAGGACGCATAAAGCACAATACAGGTTAATCAACAACCTGGATTGTGCCTGTGACTGAACCCCAAGATTCCCGACACACAGTGACCAGTTTGCCCACCGATGCGGAATTGGTACTCAAAGTGATTCCCATGCCAGCCGATTGCAACCAGAGTGGCGATATTTTTGGCGGTTGGGTGATGGCTCAGGTGGACTTGGCCGGTGCCGTATTACCAGCGCGTTATGTCAATGGCCGCATCGCCACCGTCGCTGTCAACGAATTTATTTTCAAGCAACCGGTCAAGGTGGGCGACATACTGAGTTTTTTCAGTTCGGTCACGCGCATTGGCAACACATCAATCACCGTCAAGGTAGAAGTATTCGCCGAGCGCTTCAGTATGCAAGGCACGTATTTGAAAGTCACCGAAGCCAACCTGACTTATGTGGCCATTGACGCCCACGGCAAACCCCGCACTATCACGCGCAAAACCCCTTAATTGTTACGCTGTGAGCCACCGGTTCGCTGGTTGGTCGATGGGCTGCTGACGCTGGCGTCAACCAAACACGGGTTTGCGTTTTTCCATGAATGCGCTGAACGCCTCTATCGCGGCTGGTTCTTTGAGCATGCGACCAAACACTGCAGCCTCTTGGTCCATTTGCGACAACACGGCAGGTGTACTGGCTTGCTTCATCAAGCGTTTGGTTTCTATCAATGAACTCAGCGGTTTGGCAGCCATCTTTTGTGCTTGGCGTTGCGCATACGCGTTGACTTCGGCGGGAGGCAATACGCGACTGACCAAGCCCATCTCCAGCGCAGTTTCCACCATGAAGGGCTCGCCCATCAACAAGGCCTCGGCTGCCCGTTGGTAGCCCATGAGTTTCACGGCCAACACGCTGGATGCCGCTTCGGGACACAAACCCAAGTTGACGAATGGCATGGAAAACGCTGCGTTGTCACCGGCATACACCAAATCACAATGAAACAGCATGGTGGTTCCCACACCCACGGCAGGGCCGCACACTGACGCCAACAAGGGCTTGGGAAACACCGCTATGCCGCGCAAAAAACGCGACACCGGTGAGTCTGGGTTGGCAGGCGGTTGTTGCAAGAAATCGGCGATGTCGTTGCCCGCACTGAACACGGTTTCATGGCCTTGCAGCAAAACCACGCGCACATCGTCTGCGGCTTGGGCCTGGTTCAAATGGTCCGCCAGCGCCGCATACATGTCTGCGGTCAGCGCATTCTTTTTGTCCACCCGGTTGAGCGTCAACGTGAGAACGCCTTGTTCTTGGTTATGCAGTATGGAGGTCATGGTTATTCCGATGATTGAATGACACTGAAGCTTTATTCGACCCGAACCCAATACTGGGTCCGGTAAAACACCCCAATGTAACCGCGAACTTGAAGCCGTTTTCCGCCCTCTATCGGGGTCATTTTCACGGCGTACACCTTGCCATTGTTGGGGTCAAGAATGGTGCCTTTGCCCGCCCACACATGGTCGCTTTCTTTGCCTTCTCGGGTCAGGTTGCGAATGATTTCCATGCCGATGATTTTTTGGTCTTTGCGGTCATCGGTGCACAAATCGCACACCGTTTTGGCCTTGGGGTCTTCCTTCAATGCACGGCCAACGACACCACTGAGTACACCGTTGTTTTCGGTGATGCGTACTTCGCCTTTGGGCTGTTTGGTTTCGTCGTCTATGGTGTGCCACACACCAACAGGGGTCATTTGGGCGCTGGCGGCAAAGCCCCAAGCCAGGGCCAACAGGGTGAGTGATTTTTTCATGGCGTGTCTCCTTGGTAGATGGTGGGTGTCAAGCAAATACTTCTTCGGTATCCATCAATACATCGCTGCCCGAACGGGCGGTGACCATCAAAGACGCGGTTTCGGGGAACAGCCTGTTGAAATAAAAACGTGCGGTTTGGAGTTTGGCTGTGTAGAAAGGGTCCTTGCTGCCACCAGCTATTTTTTGCAAAGCCACTTGCGCCATGCGTGCCCAGAAATACCCAAACACCAAATGGCCAGCCACACGCAAATAATCCACCGCAGCCGCACCCACTTCGTCTGCATTGGCCATGGCTTTCATGCCAATCTCACCGGTGAACTGGGTCATTTGCTGGCCCAATTTGGCCAGCGGCTGAATGAACGGTGCCATGTCCTCGTTACCAGTTTCAGCAGCCACTAACTCAGCGATCAATTTGCCAAACTTTTTCAAGGTCTCGCCTTGGTTACCCAACACTTTTCGGCCCAATAAATCCAAACTTTGGATGGTGTTGGTGCCTTCATAAATCAT
>SXWY01000168.1 GCA_005789825.1 Burkholderiales bacterium
ACACCCGATGCGGGCAAGCTGGGCAGAAAATCATGGGCGTCAAATGTGTCGCCACGCAAAGCCACAAACAGATCGTTCGCTTCAACACTGCGGCTGTCGGTGTGCACTCTGGCCGCCGTCAGTTGTGGATCACCGACGATGCGGCTGGCGGGTAACCATTGGTGAATTTGCGCCAGCGTCAATTGCATAGTGGGTTCGCTCATGCATGCCCCCAACGTTGCAATGCCAACACCACATGGTCGCTGTCTGAAAAAGGCAGTTTTTGACCCTGGACTTCTTGGTAAGTTTCATGGCCTTTGCCCGCCACCAACACCACATCGGCGGCCTGCGCCTGCGCAATGCTGTCAGAAATGGCCTTGGCACGGTCCAATTGCTGAATGGCTTTGTGGGGTTGCGTCATGCCTGCCAGCATTTGTTGCACGATATGTTGCGGGTCTTCGCTGCGTGGGTTGTCGCTGGTCAAGCACACCTGATCGGCATGCGCTTCAGCACTGCGGCCCATGGGTGCTCGTTTGCTGCTGTCGCGGTCACCGCCACTGCCCAATACGCAATGCAAGCGACCGCCACGCGCATGTGCCCACGGGCGCAGCGCTTGCAACGCTTTGGCCACCGCATCGGGTGTGTGGGCGTAGTCCACCACGACCGCAGGTGTGCCGACGCGACCCCAGGTCTGCATGCGCCCTGGCACGGGTTGGAGTGCATGGCAAGCGTCTACAACTGCCGACAAACGGTGACCGGCTTGGCACAGCACCGCCATCACACCCAACATATTCATCACATTGAATTCACCCACACACTGGCTAGAAACGCTTTGGCTTTGCTCACCGCACACGACTTCAAATTCCATGCCTTGCGCCGTGGTGCGCACATGGCGGGCATATACATTGGCTTGCGTGGAATGCATGGAAACTGTCCACACCTGAACTGGTGTGCTTGCCAACATTTCACACAATGCTTGTCCCTTTGGGTCATCCCAGTTGATGACCGCCGTGGCCAAGCCTGGCCATTCGAACAAGCTTTGCTTGGCCTGCCAATACGTCTGCATATCACCGTGATAGTCCAAATGGTCTTGTGTGAAATTGGTGAGGATGGCCGTGCGAATGTGGCAACCGTTCAAGCGGTGCTCGACCAAACCAATCGAAGACGCTTCCATGGCGCAGGCCTTCACGCCCTCGTTCACCCAGCGGCGCAGTTGTGTTTGCAGCTGCAAAGGGTCCGGTGTGGTCAAACCGGTGCTGTGCATTTGCCCAGGCTCACCCAATCCCAAGGTACCCACCACGGTGCACCGCTGTCCTAAACGTGTGAGTGCTTGCGCCAACCACCATGCGGTGGAAGTTTTCCCATTGGTGCCGGTGACTGCTATCAGTTGCATTTGTTGGCTGGGTTGTTCGAAATACGCATCGGCGATTGCGCCGCTGGCAGCCTTCAAGCCTTGGTAACTGACGATCGGTGCATCGTGCAAACCCAAGTCATTGAGTGCTTCAAATGCTTCCAGTCCATCGGCTTCCACCAAACAGGCACTGGCACCTTGCTGTAATGCTTGCACCACATGGTGTCTGGCATCCGTGTGCTGTCCGGCCCATGCAAAAAACGCGTCGCCCGTCTGCACACGGCGACTGTCAGACTGCAATTGGGCTTGCACACGTGCACGCAGCCACACGGCTGCTTGCTCAGGACTGTGCATTTGCTGCATCAAAACGACTCCGGCTCTGCTTTGGCAACCACTTGCGGTTTGACCGCCATGTCGGGTTGCACTTCCAACATGCGCAAGGTTTGCTGCACGGTTTGGCTAAACACCGGTGCGGCAACATCGCCACCAAAATATTGACCGCCAGTAGGCTCGTCAATCATCACCGCCACCACAATGCGGGGATTCTCAATCGGTGCCATGCCTACAAAAAAACCTCGGTATTTTTTTTCGGCGTATTTTTTTCCATCGAGTTTGTGAGCAGTTCCGGTTTTACCGCCCACCGAATAGCCCATGGTCTGTGCTTTGGGCGCCGTGCCGCCTGGCCCAGTGACCAAATGCAGCATGTTGCGCACTTGTGCAGCGTGTGCAGCCGACAAGACGCGCACACCACTGAGCTTGTCTTGGTGTTTGAGCAAACTGACCGGCACCATTTCACCGTCACGCGCGAGCATGGTGTAGGCCTGCGCCAATTGAAACAAACTCGTGGACAAACCATAGCCATAGCTCATGGTGGCTTGCTCCATCGGCCGCCAATGTTTGTAAGGACGCAATCGTCCGGCAACTGCACCAGGGAAAGGAACCTGCGGTTTTTGCCCAAAACCGACTCGGGTATACAACTCCCACATGTCTTTGGCAGGCATCTTCATGGCGATCTTGACCGTGCCAATGTTGCTGGATTTTTGGATGACCTCAGACACACTCAGTGTGCCGTGCGGATGGGCATCGGTGACAGTCATGCCATACATGCTCACCTTGCCCGGCGCGGTATCGATCAAGGTTTCGGGTTTGACCAGTCCTTTTTCCATGGCCAAGCCCACGATCAATGGCTTCATGGTGGAACCTGGCTCAAAAGTATCGGTGAGGGCACGGTTACGCAATTGCGAACCACTCAAATTGCTGCGTTTTTCAGGCGTGTAACTGGGGTAGTTGGCCAGCGCCAGCACGTCACCACTGTGGGCATCCAGTACCACCACACTGCCTGCAGACGCTTTGTTTTGCAACACTGCTTCGCGCAAGCGTTGATAGGCAAAGTACTGCACTTTGCTGTCGATGCTGAGTTGCAAATCTTTGCCCTCGATGGGTGGCACCAAATCGCCAATGCCCTCAACCACTTGACCTTGGCCGTTTTTGATGACCCGTCGGGTGCCATTTTTTCCACTCAGGTGGTTGTTGAATGTCAACTCAACACCTTCTTGGCCCATGTTTTCCACATTGGTAAAGCCCACCACATGCGCCGCCGCTTCGCCTTGCGGGTACATGCGTTTGTATTCCATGGTGGTGTAGATGCCGTGGATGCCCAACTCTTTGATTTTTTTGCCTGTGGCTTCATCCACCTGACGCCGCAACCACACATGTTTGCGGCGGGTGTCACTGATTTTCTTTTGCAGTTCAGGCAAGGGCATATTCAACAACTGCGCTAAATTTTTCAGTTGCGCAGGATTGGCTTGCAATTCTTCTGGACTGGCCCAAATGCTGGGCATAGGCACGCTCGACGCCAGTATCAATCCGTTGCGGTCAAGAATGCGTCCACGGTTGGCGGGAATATCCAGTTGGCGCTCAAACCTGACCGTACCTTGTTTGATGAAAAACGCGTTACCCACCACTTGCACATACACCGCACGCAACACCAAGCCGATGAAACCCAGCGCGATGCAAGCCACGATGAACTGGCTGCGCCAAATCGGCGTCTTGCTGGCCAGCAACGGGTTGGTGGAATATTGAACGCTGCGACTGCTCACGGCTGAACCTTTGTGATCGCTGCTGCCGCGCTTTCCAACGGCACATCGCCGGGTGTGGCGTATTGGGTAATGGCCGGTGTAATCGTGCGCATATTGAGTTGCTCGTGCGCCAGCTTTTCCACCCGCAGCGGCGTGGCTTGTGCGCCTCTTTCGATATCGAGTCGGTCGTATTCGTTTTCCAAACGCTGCGCTTGGGATTTCGCCCGGTACAACTCGGTATACAGCCGACGCGATTCATACTGGGTGCGCACCAAATACAAGGCGCTGCACATGACCGCTATCAACAACAAAGCATTCACTCGGGTCATGCCAGCTCCTGGGTTGTACTGACACGTTCAGCCACGCGCATGATGGCACTGCGACTGCGTGGATTGGCTTTGACTTCTTCTGCCGACGGGCGTTGGCGTCCCAAGGCACGCAATGGCAATGGAGGTACCGCCGCAAAAGGTGTTCGGCGGTCATACACCTCGCGCGAATGTTGGGTGATGAACTGCTTGACCATGCGGTCTTCGAGCGAATGGAAACTGATCACGACCAAACGCCCTCCCGGTTGCAACACCTGCAAACTGGCATCGAGTGCTTGTTGCAATTCATCGAGTTCGCTGTTGATATACATGCGAAACGCTTGAAAAGTTCGGGTCGCGGGGTTTTGGCCTGGCTCACGGGTTTTGACCACTTCAGCGACCAGTGACGCCATGCCCAAAGTGGTGTCGGGCAATTGACCCGCCTCACGCTTGGCAGTGATGGCTTTGGCGATGCCGTTGGCAAAACGTTCTTCTCCCAAGTCACGTATCACCTGTGCGATTTGTTCGGTTTTTGCGTGTGCCAGCCAGTCGTACACGCTTTGGCCTTGGCTGCTGTCCATCCGCATGTCCAGCGGGCCGTCTTGGCGAAACGAAAAGCCGCGCTGCGGGTTGTCGATTTGCGGCGAGCTCACGCCCAGGTCCATCAACACGCCCCTGACGCTGCTCGGTGGGAGTTGGTTCAGGGCGGCAAACCCCTGGTGTCTGATTTGTAGCCTCGGGTCGCCCAGGGCTTGTGCCGTTGCCACTGCTTGCGGGTCCTTGTCGAAAGCAATCAATGTCCCTTGTGGCGACAGGCTGTCCAAGATGCGCTTTGCATGCCCGCCGCGGCCAAAGGTTGTGTCGACATAAGTGGCTTCGGCCTGGACGTCCAGCGCCTCGACCGCCTCCTTCAACATGACGGTGGTGTGTGCCCATTCGGTTGTCGCCATTCCACGTTAAATCGAAAATTCACGCAGCACATCTGGCATGTCACCTTGCATCGCCAGGGCTTCTTGTGCTTCATAGGTGGACTTGTCCCACAGCTCGAAATGGCTGCCCATGCCCAACAAAATGGTTTCTTTGGTGATCTGGGTGGCGTCGCGCAATTCAGGCGAAATCAACACACGGCCCGTGCTGTCCATGTCCACATCCATGGCATTGCCCAAAAAGATACGTTTCCACCAATGCGCGGTCATCGGCAAAGCTGCCACGCGCTCGCGAAATTTCTCCCATTCACTGCGTGGGAACAGCATCAGGCATCCGTGCGGGTGGCGGGTGATGGTGAGCTGCCCGGCCGCGGTCGCACTCAGCACGTCACGGTGCCGGGTGGGCACCGATAAACGGCCTTTGGCGTCCAAACTCAGCGACGAAGCACCTTGAAACACAGCGATCAACCCCTTAGAGAACAAAACACAGCAGAAAACCCGTGGAAATCTTGAATTTCCCACTTATTACCACTTGTTTGCACTTTAACAGAGATTTATCGCCACACCAATCAAATTTGATGTTTTATAAATAAAATCAACCACTTAGCAGCCAATTTGCATATCCATCATTTTTAAAAAATGTTTACAGGATAAGCACTTACAGAAAAGATCAAATGTGATTTATTAGCTTTGCACGGGCAAAAAAAATGCAGGCCTGCCAAGACCTGCACCGGATGTTGTGGCAAACCTGCGTCAATCGCCAAACATTTTTTGCTTCAATTCGCGCCTTTGCTGCGCTTCCAAGGACAAGGTCGCGGTCGGGCGAGCAATCAAACGGCCCACCCCAATCGGCTCACCGGTTTCGTCGCAATAGCCATAGTCACCCGAGTCGATACGGGCAATGGATTGTTCGATTTTTTTCAGCAATTTGCGTTCGCGGTCGCGGGTGCGCAACTCGAGTGCATGTTCCTCTTCGATCGTGGCGCGATCAGCAGGATCGGGGACGATGACCGTGTCCTCGCGAAGGTGCTCGGTGGTTTCTCCTGCGTTGACCAGAATATCGGTCTTGAGTTGCACCAATTTGTGACGGAAGAACGCCATCTGAAAAGCGTTCATGTAGTCATCATCAGACATGGCGATCACCTCTTCATCGGTGGCAGTGTCTGGGGTTTTGCTACGCCAGTTATTGGCCAATTTCGGATTTTTGATCGGCACGACGGGCACCACCGCAGGCAAACTGGGCACGGTCATCGGACCGTAACTGGATTTGGCACTGGTTGATGCCACGCTTTGGCCCGGCGGGGGCGGCATCATGGCCATGGCTTTGGCAGCACGCGGGGATTTTTTGGCGACATCAGCGGTTGGCGCTGTGGCGGCCAATGCCGTACGGGCGGGAGAAGCCACTGCAGATTTAGCAGCGGATTTGTCATTTTTCTGGGAAGGAGATTTGGCAGCGCTTGTCACGGATGAAGGAGCAGTCTTTGCGGTTGATTTCTGAGAGGCGGCAGTGGTCTTGGGCGAAGCCACAGACACTTTGCCTGAACGGGCGGCTGTTGAAGTTTTGGTCACTGCTTTTTTGGCGGGAACCGATTTGGGGTTTACTGCTTTGGAAGGTGGTACAGATTTTTTAACGGCAGGCTTTTTGGCAAGGGGTTTTTTGGCGGGTAATGCTTTTTTGGTTGGCGCCAATTTTTTGGCTACAGCTTTTTTGTTGGCCACTTTTGGGGGTGCGGCTTTTTTGGGTGCGGCTTTTTTGGGTGCGGCTTTTTTCAGCGGTACAGCTTTTTTAGCAGCTGTTTTTTTCAGCGGAGCAGCTTTTTTGGCGGCCGTTTTTTTCGAGACTGGCTTGGCGGCGACAGGTTTTTTCACAGCGGCTTTTTTGACTGGCACAGCTTTTTTGACAGCAGCTTTGGCTTTGGCAGGCACGGGCTTTTTGACGGGCGCTTTGGCTTTGGCCTTGGAACTGGCGCTGTGCTTGGTATGTTTCACTGTACTTCTCCTGTCAGCCTTGTCTGGCCATTCAATGCCAAATGTGTGACTGTTGTTATCCGATACTTCATTGCCGTCTCGCGACTCCCTGCCCGCTCTCACACGGCGGGGGTTGTGGCGCGCGGATTGTACTCAGCTTACGCACTGCTGCAGGCCTTGCATGAAGATATCTTTGGGTAAATCGATACCGATGAATACCATTTTGCTCATTCGCTTCTCATTCTTGTCCCACGGTTGACCCAAATCGCTGCCCATGAGTTGGTGCACGCCTTGGAAAATCACTTTGCGTTCGGTGCCTTTCATGTGCAACACACCTTTGTAACGCAACATACGCGGCCCGTAAATATTGACGATGGCGCCCAAGAAATCTTCGAGTTTGGCGGGGTCTAACGGGCGATCGGCTTTGAACACAAAACTTTTGACATCGTCGTCATGGTGGTGATGGTGACCGTGGCCATGTGCGTGGTCATGGTCGCCATGGTGGTCATGCGCATGCGATGGGTGGTCGCAATGTTCGCCATCGTGGTGATGGTGGTCGTGGCCTTCGCTCAAAAAATCCGGGTCAATTTCTAGGGTGGTGTTGAGGTTAAAACCGCGCAAATCAAACACTTTGTCCAAGCCGATCTCACCGAAATGCACGATATGCTGGGGTGCGCGCGGGTTCATGTGCTTAAGGCGGTGCTGTAAGGCGTCGAGTTCGTCGGCACCGATCAATTCGCTTTTGCTGATGAAGATTTGATCGGCAAACCCCACTTGCCGACGCGCTTCTTGGCGATCGTTCAAGGTTTGCGCGGCATGCTTGGCGTCCACCAAGGTCAGCACCGAATCAAGCAAAAAACTCTCTGCAATTTCATCGTCCATGAAAAATGTTTGCGCCACCGGTCCGGGATCGGCCAAACCGGTGGTTTCGATCACCACGCGGTCAAAATCGAGTTCGCCTTTGCGTTTTTTCTCAGCCAGTTCTTGCAAAGTGGTGCGCAAGTCTTCGCGAATAGTGCAACACACACAGCCATTGCTCATTTGCACAATGTGTTCTTTGGTGTCTGACACCAAAATGTCGTTGTCGATGTTTTCTTCACCGAACTCGTTTTCGATGATGGCGATTTTGTGGCCATGGTCCTCGCTCAACACACGTTTGAGCAAAGTGGTTTTACCGGCGCCCAAAAACCCGGTCAAGACAGTAGCAGGAATCAGCATGGAACTTCAAACCTCATCAAAGCAAACACAAAATGTGGGGCAGTGTAGCCATGATTCAAGTCAGTGGCTTACTTCTTCATCAAGATCAAACCCTTGAGGTACTCTCCTTCAGGGAAATTCACCGTCATCGGATGGTCTGGTGCGGCCTGTAACCGCTCTAGTATGTAAGCATCCACCCCCGCATCCGTACCCGCAGATGCCACGATTTTGTGAAACAGTTCCGGTGGTATGCCCCCGGAACAGCTGTAAGTAAACAACACACCGCCAGGTGCCAACAATTTGAACGCCCAACGGTTGATGTCTTTGTAAGCACGTGCCGCGCGATCGGCATGGGCAGCGCTGGGCGCGAATTTGGGCGGGTCGAGCACGATGCCATCAAATTGCTTGCCTTCTTTGTGCAAAGCACGCAACGAGGCGTTGACATCTGCATCCATGAACACTTGCCGGTCGGCATCGAATCCATTGCGCGTCACATTGGCTTGGGCTTTGGCGATCGCCGGTGCAGAGGAGTCTATCGATGTGACAAGCGCACCGTCGCTCAATCCACCGCTTTGCCGCATGCCGCTCAAGCCAGCCACACTGAAGCCACCGGTGTAGCAATAACAATTGAGCACTTGGCGCAAATTCAGTCGCTGTGCGTACTCGGCAAATTTCAAACGGCTGTCGCGCTGGTCCAGGTAAAAGCCGGTCTTGTGGCCTTCCACGATGTCCAACGCCAGCGACCAGTGGTGTTCTTGGATCACGATCTGGGTGTCGTCATTGCTGTCCGTCGAGCGATGCAGCCAGCCGGTGACCGGGCCCAAACCCTCGAGCGCACGCACGCCAGAGTCCGATCGCTCGAACACACGTTTTGCCCCAGTGTGCAACACCAACGCTTTGACAATCTCTGGTTTGAATCGCTCGCTGCCTGCGGATAAAAACTGCGCCACCAAGGTGTCGTCATAGCTGTCAACAATCAAACCGGGTAAACCATCGGCCTCGCCATGGATCAACCGAACACCATTGCTGGGCACTTGCAAACGTGCTCGCATGGCCACGGCAGCCGCCACTTGTTTTTCAAAAAATGCGGCGTCAATCCGCTCATTGGTATCAAAACTCCAGATGCGTGCCCGGATGCGCGAGGTGGGACTGAACGCCGCCCAACCGAGAAACTGGCCGGTTTGAGATTCAACACGCACGGTTTCGCCGGGATCGGCCCCGCCCTTGGCAATCGCGCTGTCAAACACCCAAGGATGAAAGCGCAATGCCGAACGTTCCTTGCCTGCTTTGAGTTGAATGGTTTTCATAGGGATTTGCGTTTGGCTCGTGGATGCGCGGCGTCGTAAGCCTTGGCCAAATGTTGGTAATCCAACCGAGTGTAAATTTGTGTGGTGCCTATGTTGGCATGGCCGAGCATTTCTTGTACCGCACGCAAGTCACCGCTGGACTGCAACACATGGCTGGCAAACGAGTGACGCAAGATGTGCGGATGCACGGGCGTACTGATGCCCGCTTGCACGCCACGCATGCGCAAACGCTGCCAAATGGCTTGCGAGGTCAGGCGGGTGCCGCGTATGCCAACAAACAATGCGGTTTGAGCTTGCGCTTGGGCAGGCAATTGCCGGTCGCGCAACCCCAACCAAGCCTGCAAAGCCGCCATGGCCTGGGTACCCACGGGCACGCTGCGGCGTTTTGATCCTTTGCCCAACACATGCGCTTGCGCATCTTGCCAATCAATCCAACCACGCGCCTGCGGACTGGCTTGTACATCTAAGCCGGTGAGTTCAGCCACCCGCAAACCGCTGCTGTAGAGCAACTCCACCATGGCTGCATCGCGCGCTTGCAACCAAGGGTCTTCTTGCTCGGGTCTGTGCGCCGCGAGTTGCACCGCTTCATCGACATTCAATGCCTTGGGCAAAGGTTTGGCCGATTTCGGTGCGCGCATGCCCGCCAGTGGATTGCTTTTGACCAAACCTTCGCGACCCAGCCATGCATAAAAACCGCGCCAGCCTGAAGCAATCAAGGCGATACCGCGTGGCGAACGTCCACTGCTGTGCATATTGGCCATCCAGCGTCGCATGTGGTGGGGCTGTACCGCAGTCAATGCCACATGGTTTTCTGCAGCCAGCGTATGCAGTCGAAACAGATCGCCCCTGTACAGGGTCAGCGTGCGCGCAGCCAAGCGTTTTTCAAACTGGGCATGCGCCAAGTAACGTTCTATCAGCGCTGAGTCATCGGCTGCGTCGTGCATGAGCGCTATTGCAATCGCACCAGCGCGGCCGCCGCCAGCTCGGCAATGCGCGTCAACACATCGGTACCCATGGAAGGGTGAAAACGCTGCGGATCGGGTGAAGCCAAGACCAGCAATCCAATGCTGTCAGCGACGGTGGCGTTGTCTGCAGCATCGGCCCAAGGCGCGGTGTTGTGCCGCAACGGTAGCAGTGCCACCGATTGCGCTTCGTGTGGGTGGGCCAACCACTGCACCGCTTCAAACTCGGCGTTGGCACCGCAATACGGTGCAGCCATGCCGTGGGTGAATTGCTTCACGTCTTCGCTGATGTTTTGTGCAAACGATTTTTTTTGAAATTTATCGGCCACACGCCAGACCCGCAATGCCACTTGCGGCACCATGAAATGGTGCTGTATTTCAGCGACGATGGCAGCAGGTAAATCTGCAGCCTGCTGGCATATCAACAAGCTTTGTGACCATCGATGCAAACGGTCTGCCAACACTGCGTTGTCGCTGCCATTGCGGATCATGTCCATCATGCGGTGTTCCAGGGCGCGGATTTTTTCTCGCAACATATCGGCCTGTCGCTCTTGCAGGCTGACAGCGCGCTGCCCGTGCGGGCTGACGATGCGAACACTCGACAGCAGTTGTGCATGGCGGTCAAAAAAATCAGGCGTGTTCACCAAAAAATTGGCGATGTCATCTTCGGTGATCGGGGTGATTGGGTTGCTCATGGGGGAATCTCCATCTCGCCTGTGAATACCGTGGTGGCCGGACCGGTCATCCACACAGGATGCCCGAGGCCTGACCATTCAATCGTCAACTTGCCACCGCGGGTTTGCACCTCTACCTGTGGGTCAAGCAGGCCAAGTCGCACACCGGCCACCACAGCAGCGCACGCACCGGTGCCACATGCCAAAGTTTCACCAGCACCGCGTTCAAACACGCGCAACTTGATTTGCTGTCGGGATATGACTTGCATGAAACCCGCATTGACCCGGTTCGGAAAAGCCACATGGTGTTCGATCAATGGACCCAGCGCCAGCACCGGTGCTTGTTCGACATTTGCCACGGTGGTCACTGCATGCGGGTTGCCCATGGACACCACCGCCACATCGGCATGCTGCTCGCCCACGGACAAGCGCCACAGCAAAGAATTGGTGTCGAGCGCCATGGCATGTTCAGAAAGAAATGGAATACGCGGCAATTCCAACACGGGTTGCCCCATGTCAACCTTGACACGACCGTCCGGCAATTCATGCAAGCTGATGACACCGCCATGCACTTTGACACGGATCGTGCTTTTGTTGGTCAAGCCTTGTTCCCGCACAAATCGCACAAAACAACGCGAGCCATTGCCGCATTGCTCGACCTCGCCGCCGTCAGCGTTGTGGATCACATATTCAAAGTCCACGTCGGACGAAGGTGCTGCACGCACGCTGAGTATTTGGTCGGCACCAACTCCAAAATGCCGATCCGCCAAAAACCGGTAGTCATCGGCACCGAGTCCGAGCAAGCCTTGTGTCTCATCGAGCACGACAAAATCATTGCCCGCGCCTTGCATTTTGGTAAATCGGATACGCATGTGCCGATTATCATGCCTGATCTACTCAAAGCCCTTGCCATGGTCCGCCCCCATTTACAACTGCATCCCCAACGAGAACCCGCCCCACTGTTGCCCGCTGCCACGGTTTTATTGCTAAGGGACGGTGCGCAGGGTGTGGAAGTGTTGATGACCCGCCGTTCCATGAGCGCGAGTTTCGCCCCGGGCGCTTATGTTTTTCCCGGGGGCGGCATCGATGCGGCTGATCATGCGTCGCATGCGTTGGCTGCCCGGCGCGACAAACAATCCGATGTTCGTTTGACGCAAGCGATTGCGGCCATTCGTGAAAGCTTCGAAGAGCTTGGCGTGCTTTTAGCGCGCCACTCGGATGGGCGCATGGCCACTATGCACGACATCGCACGCTTTGACCGCATGCAAGCATTGGCGCCGCAAATCCAAGCGCACGGTATGCAAATGGCTGCTGATCTGGTGTATGTGCTGGCCCATTGGGTCACCGACCGAGATTTGAAACGCCGCTTCGATGTGCCTTTTTTGGTGGCACGCATGCCAGAAGGGCAAACGCCCGTGGCAGACGACAAAGAACAATTTGAACCGTTGTGGATTCGACCTGAAGAAGCCTTACAACGCCACCGCGACAACGATTTCTTCATCATCTTCCCCACCATTCGCACACTGGAACGCATGCAATCCTTTGCCAGCGTGGACGAAGTGCTGCAAGCCTGTGCCAACGAGCAACCTTGGTTTCACAGTTGCCCGCGTGCAGGCTGGTTGGCTGGCAAAGAATCGCGCCACATGGAACACGAACCGCCCTTTGGTGAACTCGCGCTCACCTGTCGCGACGGACAAATCCTGCACCATTTGGACTGGCAATCCGAACAACCCGTGCGGCTGTTGGCGCATGTTCAACGATTGACCGCACCCAACCCGGGCATGATGACCGGCCCTGGCACCAACAGCTATTTGATCGGTGATGAACACAGCGGTTATGTGGTGATCGACCCCGGGCCGCCAGATGCACAACATGTGCAACGCCTGTGGCAAGCCTGCGGTGGCCAGATCCGCGCGATTGTGTGCACGCATTCTCACCCTGACCACTCGCCCGGCGCAGCGCTTCTGAAAAAACTGTGCGCTGAACACGGCCATGCGGTGCGCATCATGGGCATGGCGTCAGCAGACACTGCGCGTACGCACAGCCAATTTGTGCCGGACCATGCGTTGCATGACGGCGACCAATGGGTACTTCACAGTGACAACGACACGCACACGCTGCGGGTGATTCACACACCCGGTCACGCTGCCAACCATTTGTGTCTGCTCTTGGAAGAAGACGGCTTATTGGTCAGCGGCGACCATGTGTTGAATGGCAGCACCACCGTGATCGACCCACCTGATGGGCACATGGGTGACTACCTGAATTCCCTCGATAAACTGTCTGCGCTGTGCACGCAATACCACGTGGAATTTATTTTGCCGGCGCACGGGTATGTGCTGGGCAACGAATGGGGCCAGCCCCACAGCGCACTGGACTGCATCGCCAGGCTCAAAGCCCACCGACTGGCGCGAGACGCCAAAGTCAGGCGCGCCATGCAGGCTCTTCCGCATGGAAAAGCCGAAGACTGGTTGCCACTGGCTTATGACGATGTCGCGCCGCAGTTATGGCCCGTGGCGATGCGTTCTTTGTTGGCGCATATTGCGCATGTGCGGGGTGAATAAAGTGTGAAGCCCGCCGATACGCCGGATTCTGTGCACGCCGGTTGCCCGGCGCGTGACCGCCATTCCTCTGGGCCGGGAGTCGCCTGCCCGGCTCGGTGCTACCTACCCGCCAACTCAGCGGACCGCCTCAACGTTGGCCTACTTGGTATTGCTGCGCGCAGAGATTGCCCGTTTCACCCACCTTGGGCCTCGCACTGCAGACTTGCGTCTTCGGTGCGGCCCCAAAGTGACTCGTCTCTGTTGCTCTGATCCTCACCTCACGGTGGAGAGGTGTTACCTCCTGCGCTGTCCTGTGCAGTCCGGACGTTCCTCCAGTGCTTGGTTTCCCAAATTGCACCAGCGACGGCCTGGCGAGCTTCACCGTCCAATTATGTGCCTTTGGCCTCAAACGGATTGACCAATGCCAAACGCAAGCCTGAGAAATCACGGACTTTGCGCGTGACCAAGGTCATTCGGTGTTGCAAGGCAGTGGCCGCAATCATGGCGTCGCGCTCGGGCCTGGCATGGGGGTTGTGTAGCCCCGCGCACCACACAGCTGTTTCATCGGTGAACGGCAGTATGCGGTTGGCAAAGCCTGCTTTGACCCTGTCGAGCCAAAGTCGCAAAGCGCTGCCTTGGGGTGGCGACTTGTGTTCCAAGGCCATGACGCCTTTTTCCAGCTCCAAGACGGTGATCGCTGACACATACAAACTGGCCATGGGCTGCCGAGAGGCCCATTCACGCACAAATACATTTTGTTGAGGTTTGCCGTGGCGCAATTCTGAGACGATGTTGGTGTCGAGCAAATACACAGGTTTCAGCCAAAGTTCACGTCTTGGGTCTGCACAACCACGGGCTGCGGGTCAAATGCCAAATCCTCCGTGCCAGTGATGGCGTCCATGCATGTCAGCAAGGTGGCCTCTGGATCCCCGCAGAGTTGGTAGTAGTCCCGGATATTCAGCAAGGCATATGCCGGTTTGCCACGGTCGGTGATGATGACCGGGCTGCGCTCAGCTGCCCGCTTGGCAGCACTGACATCACGGGTGAAATCCCGACTGGAATAGGTGTTCAGTCCCATGCTCTGCCCTCCCAAAAATGCTTGTATGTTATGACATTTGCCAAGGCATGACAAGCTCCTGGCTCCAAAATCTCACAGCGCTTGGGCATGCCCTGCCCGCCTAAAATTGCGGGATTCAAACGACTGCCTGATAACCACGGGCCCCGCACATGATCCGCTTGTCTGAGCTCAAGTTGCCGCTTTCGGCACTGCCCGTGAATCCGCCGCGCGCCGCCGACGCACCCGCCGAAACCCCAGCCGATCAGCCATTTGAGCCGCACCCTTTGGCGGCATTGACACAACTCTCAGCCAGCACCTTACAGATTTCACTGACTGATATCGCCAGTGTTTCGGTATTCAAGCGCAGCTTCGATGCCCGCAAACAGCAGCTGCTGGTGGTCTATATCGTGGACATCACACTACACAATCCGACGCAGGCCACCCAACTGTTGCAACAGCACAGCACACATGCCCAGATACAAGCCACCCCCGACATGGTCTGGCGCGCACCGGTACAAGCGCCATCAGACTGGAGCCCTGCAGACGGCATGCGTCCTGTGGTGGTGGGTTTCGGTCCTTGCGGCATGTTTGCCGCGCTGGTGTTGGCACAAATGGGGCTCAAACCGATCGTCATCGAGCGCGGCCCGCCGGTTCGCCAACGCACAAAAGACACATGGGGCTTGTGGCGCAAATCGGTGCTGAACGCAGAAAGCAATGTCCAATTTGGTGAGGGTGGCGCCGGCACTTTTTCAGACGGCAAGCTCTACAGCCAAATCAAAGACCCGCGCCATTTGGGCCGCAAAGTCATGCAGGAATTGGTGCGGTTTGGCGCACCCGAAGATATTTTGTGGGCTGCGCATCCCCATATCGGCACCTTCAAATTGGTGAAGGTGGTCGAAGGCTTGCGCGAAGAAATCATTCGTCTCGGAGGTGCGGTCCGGTTCAACCAACGCGTGGTGGATATGTCGTTTGAACAACAAGGCGAGCAAAAGCATATGCAAGCGCTGCACATACTGCAACAAGACAGCGGCGAGCGTTACACGTTGCATGCGCACCATGTGGTGATGGCACTTGGGCACAGTGCACGCGACAGCTTCACCATGCTGCACCGGCATGGCGTGTCTATGCAAGCCAAGCCTTTTTCTATCGGGGTTCGCATTGAACACCCGCAAGGACTGATCGACCGCGCACGTTGGGGCATGCATGCCGGCCACCCCATGCTCGGCGCCGCCGATTACAAACTGGTGCATCACGCCGGCAATGGCCGAGCTGTCTACAGTTTTTGCATGTGCCCCGGAGGTACCGTGGTCGCAGCCACCAGCGAAACAGGCCGCGTGGTCACCAACGGCATGAGCCAATATTCACGTAACGAGCGCAATGCAAATGCTGGCATCGTGGTGGGTATCGACCCGCGTGATTTCCCGACAGATGCGGCTGCGTTTGAAGAGACGCTGGGTCAGGAATTGGGCAACGCTGTTCGCCTTGACACACTCGATACCGCTGACGGCTTCCATCCGCTGGCGGGCATGGTGTTGCAACGCCAACTTGAATCGGCGGCGTATGTGGCAGGAGGCAGCCATTACCACGCCCCGGCGCAATTGGTGGGTGATTTGCTCGCAGGTAAAGCGTCTGCGGCTTTGGGCGATGTTGAGCCTTCGTACAAACCCGGCGTGCACATGACCGATTTGGCGAATGTGCTGCCCAGCTATGCCATCGCTGCCATGCGGGAAGCCGTGCCAGTGTTTGGTCAAAAAATCAAAGGCTTTGACCGGGCTGATGCGGTGCTGACCGGGGTGGAAACACGCACATCCTCACCGTTGCGCATTGACCGCGACGCACAACTGCAAAGCCCCAATCTGCGCGGCCTGTTCCCTGGCGGTGAAGGCGCCGGTTACGCGGGCGGCATTTTGTCAGCGGCGGTCGACGGTATCAAACTTGGCGAAGCGCTGGGCAAGCAACTGATGCAGAATCCACCCAACCCAAGCTAAGGAGCCATGAAGTGCAAGCCAACAATATTCTGGAAACCATCGGTCACACGCCGCATATTCGCATGAACCGCTTGTTTGGTGACGCACACCATGTGTGGATCAAGTCCGAGCGCAGCAATCCCGGTGGTTCGATCAAAGACCGTATCGCCTTGTCAATGGTCGAGCACGCTGAAGCTTCGGGTGTGCTCCAACCCGGCGGCTCCATCATCGAACCCACCTCTGGCAACACCGGTGTGGGTCTGGCCATGGTGGCAGCGGTCAAGGGTTACAAACTGGTGTTGGTGATGCCAGACAGCATGTCGATTGAGCGCCGACGCTTGATGCTGGCTTACGGTGCCAGCTTCGATTTGACCCCGCGCGAAAAAGGCATGAAAGGTGCGATTGCCCGCGCCCAAGAATTGGTCGCCGCCACACCTGGCGCTTGGATGCCCCAACAGTTTGAAAACCCTGCCAATATCGCAGTGCATGCTCGCACCACGGCGCTGGAAATTTTGGCGGACTTTCCGCAAGGTTTGGATGCCATGATCACTGGTGTTGGCACCGGCGGACACCTCACGGGTTGTGCACAAGTACTGAAAGAGAAATGGCCGTCCCTGCAAGTGTTTGCGGTCGAGCCCAAAGCCTCTCCCGTTATTTCTGGTGGCGCGCCCTCGCCGCATCCGATTCAAGGCATTGGCGCGGGGTTTATTCCACACAATTTGCACACAGGTTTGCTCAGCGGTGTCATACAAGTCGACGCCGAAGACGCACGCGAGTACGGCCGACGCGCTGCGCGTGAAGAAGGCATGTTGGTAGGTATTTCCAGCGGCGCCACACTCGCAGCCATTGCACAAAAACTGCCCGACTTGCCTGCTGGCGCCAAGGTGCTGGGCTTCAACTACGACACGGGCGAACGGTATTTGTCTGTCGAAGGCTATTTGCCCGCTTGATGTGTTGATGTTTGTCTGATCGTTTGACTTTGCACGCCGCCTCCCCTGCCAAGCCTTCAGCGGTGCGCGTGCTCAGCGTCATCCCACCGATGACGCAACTCAACACGCCTTATCCCTCGACGGCGTATTTGACGGGGTTTTTGCGCAGCCAAGGCGTGACGGCGCAGCAAGTCGATTTGGCTCTGGCGCTGGTGCTGAAACTGCTGACACCTGCTTGTTTGTCCCAAGTCAAAACATTGGCGCTGGCCCTGCCTGAAGCCGACCGGTCTGCCAGCGTGAATGCGTTCTTGGACCATTTCCCGCGCTACGAGCAAACGGTTCTGCCCACACTTGCGTTTTTGCAAGGCCGCGATGCCACCTTGTGCCACCGGATTGCAGGCCGCGGTTTTTTGCCGGAAGGCCCACGGTTTGCTTCACTGGATGCATTCGACGACGACAGCGGCGATGCACTTGGCTGGGCATTTGGCGCGCTCGGACAACAAGACAGAGCCCGCCATTTGGCCACGCTTTATTTGAATGACATCGCCGATGTATTGCGCGATGCGGTGGACCCTCGGTTTGAATTTGTGCGCTATGGCGAGTCATTGGCCAGCAGCCAATCCAGCTTCGATGCGCTGGCTGAGGCGCTGGCTGCGCCGCGCAATTTGATGGACCAGATATTGCATGAACTGACGCTGCAAGCCATGCAACAACACCAACCCGATTTGGTGTTGTTGTCGGTGCCTTTTCCGGGGGCGGTGTATGCCGCCTTGCGTATCGGACAAAGCATCCAACACCATTTTCCGAATGTCACCGTGTGCTTGGGCGGCGGCTATGTCAACACCGAACTGCGGTCATTGCGTGAGCCGCGATTGTTTGATTTTGTCGATGTGGTGACCTTGGATGCAGGCGAGCGTCCGGTGCTGTCATTGATCGAACATTTGCAAGGCAGGCGCTCGCAACAACGGCTGGTGCGCAGCTATGTGCGCGCTGAAGGCGCCGTGAAATACATCCACTGGGCCGAACCGGATGTGCCTTTTGATGACGTTGGAACGCCCACCTGGGATGGCTTGCCGTTGCACGACTATTTGTCGCTGCTGGACATGCTC
Source organism: Burkholderiales bacterium (assembly GCA_005789825.1). Lineage (GTDB taxonomy): Bacteria > Pseudomonadota > Gammaproteobacteria > Burkholderiales > Burkholderiaceae_C > Limnohabitans. The sequence continues at coordinate 18,353 of SXWY01000168.1, forward strand.
AATCC
>SXWY01000169.1 GCA_005789825.1 Burkholderiales bacterium
ACGTCGATCACGCCCACCATCACGTCCTTGCCCTTGAGCAAGGCGATCAAATCCATCGGCACATGGGAATGCATGCATTCCAAACTCACTTGGTCGATGCTGCTCTTGGCCAAAGCGGGAAATACTTTTTCATACTGACGCCATTCTTGGCCCAAGGTGTTTTTCCAATCCACGTTCGCTTGTATGCCGTAGCCATAGCAAATATGCACAGCCGTGGTGCAGGTCAAGCCCTGGGCGGCGCGTTCCAGCGCTTTGACGCCCCAGTCTGCGGCCTCTTCCATGTACACATTGAACGCGGGTTCATCAAACTGAATGATGTCCACACCGTCGGCCTGCAAAGCCAGCGCCTCCTGGTTGAGGAGTTCTGCAAACGCCATGGCCATTTTGATGCGACCTTCTTCACCCTCACCATAAAAACGGTCAGCCACGGTGTCGACAATCGTCATCGGGCCGGGCAAGGTGAATTTGATTTTTTTCTTGGTGTGCGCACGCAGCAACTGCGCTTCCATGGCATGCACCCTGCCCTTGAGCTTCAACGCTGACACCACTTGCGGCACCATGGCGTCATAGCGGTTGTTGCGAATGCCCATCTTGACCTTGTTCTCAAAATCAATGCCTTCGACCTGCTCCAAAAAACCGTGCACAAAATGCTGACGCGCTTGCTCGCCGTCGCCGATGATGTCCAGGCCAGCGTCTTCTTGCGCTTTGATCCACAACAAGGTGGCATCCGCTTTGGCTTGGCGCAGTGCGTCGCCTTCGGCCTTCCATTGCGGCCAGAGTTTTTGGGTTTCGGCCAGCCATTCGGGTTTGGGCAGGCTGCCCGCGATAGAGGTTGCAAACATGTGGGTACTCCGTGTAAAAGTTTTCAAACCAAGGCGGGCTGTCTGACCGATGGGTTCAGGGCAAACGCTTCTGACAGCAATTCAAAAGACCGCAACTGCACCGCAGGGTCGTGCGCCCAAGTGCAAACCACCAATTCATCCAATGCCAATCGCGCGGCCAAGGCCAGCATTTTGTCGGCGGCTTGTTCGGCAGTGCCCGCCAACGCATCGGCTTTCATCGCTTCCATGGCCTGCAAATCTGCTGGGCTCAGGTCTGCAACAGCCAACTGCGGCGGCAACAGCGGTGTGACCCGGCCACGGTTGCGTTCCAAGCGCCAGCGGGCGCGGCTTTGAAATTGCCACCAAGCGTCTTCCTCAGTGTCTGCCGCCAAAGCCGAGACGCAAATCGTGGCTTGGGGCTTGTCCAAATACGCACTGGGTTTGAAATGGCTGCGGTACAACTCCAACGCCTGTTCACAGCCGACGCCATCGCTGAAGAAGTACGCAAACGCATACGGCAAACCCAAATGCGCAGCGAGTTGAGCGCCGTAGTTGGAGCTGCCCAAAATCCACAAAGATGGCACGCTCGCGCCAGTGGGCTGCGCCACCACGCCGTGCGCGGGATGGCCCGGAGGAAATGGCGTGCCGCTGACCCAAGCTTGCAGTTCCACCACCTGCTGCGGAAAACGCTCTGAGGCATACCGGTCCGGGTTGAGCAATGACGAAGTGCGACTATCGCTGCCGGGTGCGCGACCCAAACCCAAATCGATGCGCCCGGGTGCGAGCGCATCCAGCACGCGAAATTGTTCGGCCACTTTGAATGGCGCGTAGTGCGGCAGCATGACACCGGCGCTGCCCAAGCGAATGCGTTGGGTGCGGGCGGCGATGGCGGCCAGCAACACCTCAGGTGCAGTGCCGGCGATGCTGGGCAAATTGTGGTGCTCGCTGACCCAGAACCTGTCGTAACCCCATTCTTCACAGCGTTGCGCCAAATTCAGCGTGTGGCGAATCGCGGAGTCCTGTGGTTGACCGTAAGACACCACAGACTGGTCGAGCACAGAGAGTTTGAGCATGAGATCATCATACGCACGCCCATTAGCCGTTCTGGCCGCTTTGGCATGGGGATTTCCATCCCTTGTCAAGCCCCAAAAGCAGATTAGTATGTACTCTGGCAATGGAAGCTTCGTGTTTGCGTCGCTTTGTCACAGGAGGTATCCATGCTGATTCGCGCTTTTTACATCAGTCGCAGTGCGGGGCCGCAAACCAGCACCATCACTGGCTCTATTTTGAAAACCGCTTTGGTGTTCAACAAAGTCCATCAAATCACCGGTGTGCTGTGCCAGGGCACAGGTTTTTTTCTGCAAATGCTCGAAGGCGAGCGTGCGGTGGTCAACCAACTTTATGGGCGCATCTTGCGTGACTCGCGCCACAAAGATGTGGAGATGGTCAGTTTGCATGAAATCAGCCAAAGAAAATTCAGCCACTGGTCGATGGCTTTGATCGATTTGTCTGACACCGATCCGATGGTGATGATGCAGCACCCAGAGTTTGACCCCTACTCAGCCAGCAGTGAATTGCTATCCCAGCAAATTGATGAATGGGTGGTGAGCGGAAAACCCATTCGGAATTGACAGGGCTTTATTCGCTTTTGGCCATTTCGGCCTCTTGCAAACTTCGCCACATGACTTTGCCACTGCCGCTCTTGGGCAAGGCGTCCATGAATTGCACCAGGCGCGGGGCTTTGTACACCGCCATGTTGTCGCGACACCAAGCCAAAATGTCTTCTGCGCTGACCTGTCCTTGGTGGCTTTGGCGCAGCACCACAAAGGCTTTGACGGTTTCTCCGCGATAGCTGTCGAGCGCTGCCACCACACAGGCTTCTTGGATGGCGGGATGGCGAAACATCAATGCCTCAACTTCGGCCGGCCAGACTTTGAAGCCAGAGGCGTTGATCATGCGCTTGAGTCTATCGGTGATAAAGAAATAGCCCTCATCGTCCACATGCCCGAGGTCGCCCGAGCGGAAATAGCGTTGCCCTTCAAACTGCATGAACGCGGCTTCGGTGGCATCAGGGCGTTGCCAATAGCCGTCAAACACTTGGGGTCCGCGCATGATGATTTCGCCTTGCTCACCCGGCGCCACCTCTTGCAAGGTCTCTGGGTGGATGACGCGGGCATCCACTCCGATGAAGGGAATGCCCAAACACTGTTGCTTGGGTCTGTCAGGCGGGTTGCTGTGCGAAGGCGCAGCCGTTTCGGTCAGGCCGTAGCCTTCGACATACCGCAACCCATACAACTCCCACAACCGCTGCGCCACGGCTTGCGGCATGGCCGCACCGCCGCCGCCAATCGCCACCAAGGAACCCAAATCGTATTGGTCAAAGGTGGGACTGCCCAGCAAGTCGATCACCATGGTGGGAATATTGGTCCAGTGCGTGACGCGCCGTTGGGATATCAACCGACCGGCGTAATCTCGGTCCCATCGCGGCATCAGCACGATCGTGGCACCGACATAGACCGAGGTGTGCATCACCGCGACCATGCCTGTGATGTGGAACATGGGCACCACACACAAAGCGATGTTTTCTTGGGTGGCGTTGTGCCACATGGCTGCGGCCATGGCATTGTGCATGATGCTGCGGTGCGGGTGCATGCAGCCTTTGGGCAATCCGGTGGTGCCACTGGTGTAGGGCAAGACCGCCAAATCGTCGGGTTGCATCAGGTATTCGGGTGGCGTCGTGCGTGCATGGCGAAAAGCATCAGGCCACGGGTGCACCTGACCGCCAGAAATTTGCACCGCCGGGTGTTTGGCCACCAACCAATCTTGCCAAGCAAGCGGCCACTGTTCGATGGCTTGTGCGCTGGGGTCAAACGCGTCGGTGTAATCGCTGACCCACATATGCGCGAGTCGGTTGTTGGCTGGCAAAGCATCGCTGGCAGCGGCCATGTGCGCGGCCAAATCGGACGTGGTGATAGCCACCCGCGCTTGCGCGTCTGTGATGTAGTGCTCCAACTCTTTGGCGCGGTTCATGGGATTGACAGGCACCACCACGGCATTAGCACGCAATATGCCAAAGTGCGCCACCACCCATTGCGGGCAGTTTTGCATGTAGAGCAACACCCTGTCGCCTTTCTTGACGCCTGCGTTGGCCAACCATGCAGCAAGTTGCTCGGCCTGTTGTGCGAGTTCACGGTAACTGGTTTGACTGCCCAAAAAATCCAAAGCAGTTTTGTGGGGAAAACGGCGGGCACTGATCGACAAGTTGTCCCACAAGGTGGTGTGGGCGGGCGTGAATTGGTGGGGAACGCGAAGCGGCCAATGGGCGTGGTGAGGTTTCATAGGAACCGAGGCTAGCCACTGTAAGGATTGGCCGCAAGAGTAAAGCTACTGAGTAGCTGTCGCCGCAGGCTCAGCGTCGTTGGCCACCCTGAACTGGGCGAACCGTTGACGGCGAGAAAAAAATTATTCAGTCTCTATAGGCATGGCTGATCGTTTGGACGGCGTGCGCAAGCTCAGCATGGCTTGGAAATAGCCTTTGAGCCAACCCATGTCCACGGGTTTGCGCAAAACATGGGTACCCGCAGGCAATTCGCCATAGGCTGCAATTTCTTCGTTGCTCAAACCGGTGATGACGATGACGGACATTTTGGTGAATTGCGGATGGGCACTGAGTTGTCGCAACATTTCGACGCCATCAATGCCCGGCATGCGCAAATCGGCCAACAACACCTGCGGCTTGACCACTGGAATATCGAGCAAAGCTTCAATCGCAGACACTTGTATCACCGCGTCTATAGGCAAATCCCAACTGTCAAAGTGCGCTTGGTACATGGCGCGGCTGTTGGCATCGTCCTCAACCACCATCACTTTGAGGTATTTGCCCTGCGGGGTTTGGACCTTGGGCGACAAATTGGCCCGGCTTTGGTAGTCGTGGATAGACTGAATTGAAATTCGTCTGTGACCACCTTGGGTCTTCCAAGCTATCAACTCGTTTTTTTCTACCAGAGACTGGATAGAACCCACAGACAAATTGAGTAATTTGGCCGCATAACTGGTTCCGCAGTATTCGTCCGTTGAATCAGGGATCGCTTTGTGGCTCATGGAGGCTCCGCTGAGCTTGGGGTTAGACCAAGAAGAGGCTGTTTGTCAAAAAGCGTATTTTAATTGTAATTAAATCAATATACGCTTTCTTTTATTAATTTTTAAGAATTAACAAATTTTTTCTTGATTTGCCCTGTGGGATAGCTCAAAAGTGTCGCGAATTTACTTAAGCGCTTTGTAACGCATGCGTTTGGGTTTGGCACCTTCTTCACCCAAGCGTTTTTTCTTGTCAGCTTCGTACTCTTGGTAATTGCCGTCAAAAAAGGTCCATTGCGAATCGCCTTCGCATGCCAATATGTGCGTGGCAATGCGATCCAAAAACCAGCGGTCGTGACTGATGACCATGATGCTGCCAGCGAATTCCAGCAAAGCGTCTTCCAATGCACGCAGGGTTTCCACGTCCAAATCGTTGGAAGGTTCGTCCAGCATCAACACATTGCCGCCAGCGATCAAAGTTTTGGCCAAATGCAAACGGCCTCGCTCACCCCCTGACAACGTACCCACGCGTTTTTGCTGGTCGCCGCCGTTGAAGTTGAATCGTCCGCAATAGGCTCGGCTTGCCATTTCAAAGCGGCCCACGGTGAGTATGTCCAATCCGCCAGAGACGTCTTCCCAAACAGTTTTTTCATTGGCCAAGTCGTCGCGGTTTTGGTCAACAAACGCCATCTTCACGGTTTGCCCCAGTTTGATCTCGCCGCTGTCAGGTTGCTCTTTGCCCGCGATCATGCGGAACAAGGTGGATTTACCAGCACCGTTAGGGCCGATGATGACGACGATGGCGCCCGCAGGTACTTTGAAGCTCAAGTTATCGATCAGCAGACGGTCGCCGAAAGATTTGCTGACGTTGGTGAATTCAATGACTTCATGGCCCAAACGCTCGGCCACGGGTATGAAAATTTCTTGCGTTTCGTTGCGCTTTTGGTATTCGAAATCGGACAGTTCCTCAAAACGGGCGATACGCGCCTTGCTTTTGGCTTGTCTGCCCTTGGGGTTTTGGCGCACCCAGTCGAGTTCCTTTTTCAAGGCCTTGGCGCGGGCCTCTTCGCCCTTTTGCTCTTTTTCTAAGCGGTCTTGCTTTTGTTCCAACCACGTGGTGTAGTTGCCCTTGTACGGAATGCCGTGGCCACGGTCGAGCTCCAAAATCCATTCGGCGGCGTTGTCCAAGAAATAGCGGTCGTGGGTGATGGCCACCACCGTGCCGGAGAAACGCGCTAAAAATTGTTCCAACCAATCAACAGACTCGGCGTCCAAGTGGTTGGTCGGCTCATCAAGCAGCAACATATCGGGCTTGGAAAGCAATAACTGGCACAAGGCGACGCGTCGTTTTTCGCCGCCTGATAAATGTTCAATCACGGCATCCCACGGCGGCAAACGCAGTGCGTCAGCGGCGATTTCCAATTGGTGTTCGCTGTTGTCGCTGCCGGCTGCGGCAATGATGGCTTCGAGCTGACCTTGTTCTGCGGCCAATGCATCAAAGTCAGCATCCTCTTCGGCATAAGCTGCGTACACCTCCTCCAAACGTTGTTTGGCCTGAATGACTTCTTCCATGCCGCCTTCGACCGCTTCGCGCACGGTCTGCTCGGGGCGCAACTTGGGTTCTTGCGGCAAATAACCGATGCGCAAACCTGCCATGGGCTGGGCTTCGCCCTCGATTTCTTTGTCCAAACCAGCCATGATTTTCAGCAAGGTTGACTTGCCGGAACCGTTCAAACCCAACACACCGATCTTGGCGCCCGGAAAAAAGCTGAGCGATATGTCTTTCAAGATATGGCGCTTGGGCGGCACAATTTTGCCGACCCGGTTCATGGTGAAAACGTATTGGGACATGGAATGACTCTCTAAACAATGTGCCACACAGTGTGGCGGCGGGTAACTCGCGATTATCTATGCAAGAAGTGGCGTCTTTTTTACGTGTAATGAATAAGGCCAGACAGTCAGCATTAAATACATGTACTTGGCAACCCATAAATGCTCGGATTTAAATCAGTCAGCACAGTGGTTGTGACTGAACTCATTCAAGGACACGATGGAACAGGCACAAGCCCGCTCAAACTCAACAGCTGTAGCCCGCAAATCGAGATCGCCAGAAACCAGAAATTGAGCTTTTCCAACCACTGCCAGGTGCATGAACGGCAAATCCAGCGCATCACGGCATTCGGGCACCCAAGGTAATTTCTGAGGAATACGCACGGTTTCGGCATAAGGCAGGTAGTCGGCCAGCAATTCGTCTTGTTCATCTTGAGACAAACAGAACTTGGGATAAGCCAATACACGAATCAACTCTTGCACTGTGGCCGTACTAACCAATGGCAACACCCGCCCACGCTGCCAAGCCAAGCGCAACTGCCCAGCCGCGCCGCCACGAAACACCAAGCCTGACAACACCACATTGGTGTCCAACACGGCACGAACAGGTAAGTTCATGCTTTGGGTTTGGTCTTGTTAACAATGGCCTTTTTGGCTGAGGTCTTCATGGGTATAACCTGGCTAATTTCATACGCGGCAGCCGACTCATTGACCATCGCGGGAGCGGTCTGAGCCAATCGGCCCCAAGCCACTGCGGCGAATACGTCTTCTTCGGTCAGATCAAGCTCCTCGAGTTTTGCGCGTACCGCGTCGCCGCGCTGAATGCGCACCGGGGTAAGTATGAGTTGGCCGCCGCGTGCCTCGACATCAAAGTATTCGGTGGCTCCCACGGCCTGCGTCAGGCTCTTGGGCAGGGTAAGCTGGTTTTTGGAAGTGATTTTGGCGAGCATGGCTTTTTCCGAAAAAAAGGAATCCTTACTTTATATCAAAAACAGGCATTTTTACAACCAACACACAGCATGCGATTGTTAGCAAGAGACAACATCAAGCCATTCTTGAAAGTTTGACCTCCCTCTTATGCTTTCATGCCATAATGGTTTTCAGTTGATGCCACCAGTCGCTTCAACATCAGCGCTTCTGCTGGGGCCGGATTCAAACGAGCTGTTTGTCCATTACCTGCCCACCTGTGTTTCCTCGGTCTATAGCTGGCTGTCACTTTTTGGCAGAACAGATCGAAACCCAAAGCGTCGCTCAACCGCACGCTCCTTTATGAATTTTGATGAACTGAACTTGGCTCCGGCCATATTGAAAGCTGTGCGCGAGCAGGGCTACGAAACCCCAACCCCTATTCAAGCCCAAGCCATTCCCGCCGTTCTGGCTGGACAAGACTTGCTGGCAGGCGCCCAAACCGGCACTGGCAAAACGGCGGCGTTCACGCTGCCCATGTTGCACAAACTGAGCATGTCGCGCAGTGCCACCAACCGTTTTGGCGTGTTTGGTATACGTGCGTTGGTGCTGACGCCCACACGCGAATTGGCCGCACAGGTGGAAGAGTCGGTCCGCCACTACGGCAAGTATTTACAACTGAAGTCAGCGGTTATCTTTGGCGGCGTTGGCATGGCAGCACAAATCAGCGCCCTCAAAAAAGGGGTTGATATTTTGGTGGCCACACCCGGGCGCTTATTGGACCTGCAACAGCAAGGCTTTTTAGATCTATCTACCGTGCAAATGCTG
>SXWY01000170.1 GCA_005789825.1 Burkholderiales bacterium
CGCATGGATGAATTGGTGGTGCTGGTCGAAAACCTGTCGTTGGCCAATGCAGTCGGCCCGGCCAACCGCGCCGCACAGGCCATGCAAACCAAGCCCATGCCCTCTTGGGCGCTCATTTGGCAAAACAAAGACTGGTCAGGCATGGGCCAACGCCTGTGGTCCGAGGTGTCAGGCTTGGTGCGTGTCAGCCGCATCGAACAACCGGACGCGGTGATGTTGTCGCCTGAGCAAGGGTTTTTTGTGCGCGAAAACCTGAAATTGCGCTTGCTCAATGCCAGACTCGGTTTGCTGTCTCGCCAAATGGCATCAGCCCGCAACGATCTGGCATTGGCCGAGCGCGAGCTGACCCAATTTTTTGACCTCAACAACCGCCAAGGCCAAACCGCCAAGTCCTTGATGAAGCAAGTGCAGTCGCAAATGCTGCAAACCACCCTGCCGCGCTTAGACAGTTCTTTGTCAGCGCTGGCCACCGCAGCGGCAGGGCGCTGATATGCGTTGGTCTTTGTGGTTGCTGGCGCTGTTTGGAGTGGCCGTGGCTGCGGCACTTGGATTGAGCTTGCAGTCAGGTACCGTCACGGTATTTGTGGCGCCTTACCGGGTAGACCTGTCGCTCAATTTGGTGGTGATTGGTTTGCTGATCGGTTTTGTGTTGTGCTACGCCGCTTTGCGTGGCGTGCTGGGTTTCATGGAATTGCCGGCTCAAGCACGCAGATGGCGTTCGCAACAAAGAGAACGGGCTGCGCAGCAGGGCTTGCTCCATGCGATCGTGATGTGGATGGCCGGGCGTTTTTTGCGCTCACGCAAAGCGGCGTTGCAGGCTTTGGCACAGGTCGAGCAATTGCTGTTGCATGGTGATACCCCCCACCAACCGGCGTGGCGACTCATGCGCAGCCTGCTGCATTTGCTGGCTGCCGAAAGTGCCCATGCCTTGCGTGACCAGACGGCCCGTGACGGGCATTTTCAGCAGGCTTTAAACCATGACATAGGCGTGCGGGTTGACCAACGGCTGGAGTTGCGAGATGCCGCCTATTTGAATGCCACGCGCTGGTCTTTGCATGACCGCGACAGCCAGCAAGCCCAGCAGTTTTTGTCACAGTTGCCGCTGGGCGTGTCGCGCCGCACGGTGGCCTTGCGTTTGCGCCTGAAAGCTGACCGGCTGGGACAACAACATTTGCCCGCTTTGGACACGGCGCGGTTGTTGGCCAAACACGGTGCGTTTTCCGCGTCTGCGGCCCGCAGTTTGTTGCGGGGCTTGGCCATCGCGTGTTTGGATGAATGCCATGACAGCAGCCAGTTGCAGTCGAGTTGGGCCTTGTTACAACCGGATGAACGCAGCATGGCAGACATTGCCTTGCACGCGGCGCAGCGTTTGTTGGCGTTGCGCGGCGATCCCCAGCTGGCATTGAAATGGTTGACCCCCGTGTGGCAGCAGATGGCCAATGCCGACGACTCATTGGCCAGCACTCAGCGACAAAAGCTGGTGCAAGTACTGTCGGATGCGTTGCACGAGATCGATCCGGACAGCGAATGGTTGGCCCGTGTAGAACAAGCGCGGTTGGTCAACCCGCGCAGTTTGGAATTGCAATACTTGAGCGGCATGGTGTGTGTGCGCCACGGTTTGTGGGGCAAAGCCCAGCAAATGCTCGAGCAAGTTGCGCCCCGATTGACATCACCCATGCTGCAGCGCCAGGCTTGGCGTGCGTTGGCCGAGTTGGCCGAAAACAAAGGCGATACCGCACAGGCCCTGGCCTGCTGGAAGTTGTCGGCCAAGGTGTGACCGACAACGACCCGCAGCCCATTGGTGGGTTACGGGTTGTGGCTTTCTTCAAACGGCATGTGCAATTGCGACAAATCGCGTTTGGTTTCCACCAGAATCAGCGGGCCTTCTTCTAACACCAAGGGGGCAGGACGCTCGCGCGGCACATGGACTGGGCGTGGCTCGGCAGCGATCGCGGCTTGGATCAGGGCCACGCGCTCTGGGTTGGAATTGATCCATTCCAAACCGCTGGACTGCGCCACCTGTTGCAACTGCACCATGGGCAATGTGAACGCACTGACCTTGGGCATGGATTGGGCGGCAGCCACGGGTGTTGGTGCGTTCACCTGTTCAGGGTGGACAGGTGCATGGCTGCTTTCTGAGGCCTGCAGGTTGCTGGCAGCGTCAGACTGACCGGCTCTGGATTGGCGTTCACGGCCTGGGCGTTCACGGCCTCGGCGTTCGCGCCGTTCATGGCCACGCTCGCCTTGAGGCGACACAGGTTGCGCATCGTCTGAACGCTGTTCGATGGTTGCAGGCTGGTCGGGTTCTGTGGCGTGAATGGCTTCTTCCGTTTGGTTATTAGCCTCAATGGCAGTGTTTGGCGCAGAACGCTCGCCACGGCGCGAACGGGGGCGTCTGCCGTCACCGCGTTCACGGCCTTGGCGCGGCGGTCTGTCGCCGTGGGCGTTGTCTACTGCTTCAGCGGGTGGGGTTGAGGCGTCTGGCTGGCCACTTTCATCCAAACGGGGCTCTTGGCGTGGGCGCTCTGGGCGTTCACCACGAGCGTTTCGGCTGGTGCGGCCTTCGGGGCGTTCACCGTTGCGCGCATCGGATTTGTCGGTGCGTTCTGGGCGACCTTCGCCTCGTTCTGCACGATCGCCGCGACGACCACCACGGCGGCCATCTTGCGAGCCTCTGCCAGATGAGCGGCTGTCGCTGCGTTCGCCAGGTTTGGGGGTGCCACGGGCAGCGTCTGCAGCCGGTGCGGCAGGCGCTGTGTCGCCACCGAACAATCCTTTGAGCCAGCCGAAAAAGCCTTTTTCTGCCGGGGCAGATGCTGGCGCTGTTGGCCGAGTGGCGGCTTGGCGGGCTTCGGGCGCACGGGCTGGACGCGCTTCAGCAGCAGGCGCCGGCATGTCGGGCAACACGCCTTTGATGACCGGAGACTGGCGATTGGTGGGTTCTTGTGAACGCCGTGTGACCGCGGTCGGGTCTTCGATGTCCTCGGCCATTTTGTAGCTGGCTTGGATGCTGTCCAAGCGCGGATCGTCGTGCTTGAGGCGCTCGAGTTTGTAGTTCGGTGTTTCCAGCCCTTTGTTGGGAATCAGCAGCACATGGGTGCGTTGCTTCAATTCAATCTTGGCGATTTCGGGACGTTTTTCGTTCAACAGAAAAGAAGCCACTTCCACCGGCACTTGGGCGTGCACGGCGGCGGTGTTTTCTTTCATCGATTCCTCTTGGATGATGCGCAAGATTTGCAACGCCGAGCTTTCGGTGTCGCGCACATGGCCGGAGCCGCCACAACGTGGACACGGAATAGAGGCACCTTCGGAGAGGGCCGGGCGCAAGCGCTGGCGGCTCATTTCCATCAAACCGAATTTGCTGATCGTGCCGAATTGCACCCGGGCACGGTCTTGGCGCAACGCGTCGCGCAAACGGTTTTCCACCTCGCGGCGGTTTTTTGATTCGTCCATGTCGATGAAGTCTATGACAATGAGTCCACCCAAATCGCGCAAACGCATTTGGCGCGCCACTTCATCGGCGGCTTCGAGGTTGGTGCGGGTGGCGGTTTCTTCAATATCGCCGCCTTTGATGGCGCGTGCCGAGTTGACGTCCACCGACACCAGCGCCTCGGTATGGTCGATCACGATGGCGCCGCCAGAGGGCAAGGTCACGGTGCGGGCGTAGGCCGATTCGATTTGGTGCTCGATTTGAAAACGGCTGAACAACGGCGTGTCATCGCGGTAGCGTTTGACCCGTGCCGCATGTTCTGGCATGACATGCGCCATGAATTGCTGTGCTTGGTCGTAGATGTCATCGGTGTCGATCAGGATGTCGCCGATGTCGTTGTTGAAATAGTCACGGATGGCGCGAATGACCAAACTCGATTCCTGGTAAATCAGGAACGCGCCCTTGCCGCCTTTGGCTGCGCCGTCGATGGCGGTCCACAGCTTGAGCAGGTAGTTCAAGTCCCATTGCAATTCGGGCGCGCTGCGGCCAATACCGGCGGTGCGGGCGATGATGGACATGCCATTGGGGTATTCGAGCTGGTCCATGGCTTCTTTGAGCTCGGCCCGGTCATCGCCTTCGATGCGACGGCTGACGCCGCCGCCGCGCGGGTTGTTGGGCATCAGCACCACATAGCGGCCAGCCAGTGAAATGAACG
>SXWY01000171.1 GCA_005789825.1 Burkholderiales bacterium
CGCTGGAAAAAGAAGAAAACCTGGAGATAACGCATGAGTGTTTTATGGGACACCACCAGGCTCAAAGGCACCACGGACATTCTGATGCCGGGGGACACGATCACCGATATTTTTTGGAACGGCGTGACGGCCCGTGGCCCGCAGTTGATGATGCGCGAGAAGAAATTCGGTATCTGGCAAAGCTGGAGTTGGCAGCAAACCGGCGAAGCTGTGCGGCAAATCAGCATGGGTTTGATGGCCGATGGTTTTGCTTCTGGTGACTGCGCTTCCATATTGGCCAACACGCGGCTCGAATGGGTGCTGGCTGACATGGCGGTGTTGTCCGCTGGCGGCATTTCCAACGGCATTTATCCGACCGATTCGGTGTCGCAGGTGCAGTATTTGTGCCAAGACTCACGCACAACCGTGTTGTTTGTCGAAGACGAAGAGCAACTCGACAAAGCGTTGATAGCGCGGGCACAGTTGCCGTTGCTCAAACGGATTGTGGTGATCGACACCGAAGGCTTGACCCGTTATTCCGACCCGATGGTGGTCAGCTTAGACGCTTTGCGTGAACAAGGACGCCAGTACGAACGCACGCAGCCCGGTTTGTTCGAGCGTCGCCGCGTCAGCCGCCAACCCGAAGACTTGGCGATTTTGATTCACACCTCGGGCACCACTGGCAAGCCCAAAGGCGCGATGCACAGCCATGCCGGCATGGTCTACACCATGCGGGGGTACAGCTTGTACTTGGCGCAAGACCACCGCGATGAACGCATGCTGTTTTTGCCCCTGTGCCATATTGCCGAACGCATTGGTGGCTTGTATTCATGCATTTATGGCGGGGCCATTTTGAATTTTGTGGAAAACCCAGACACGGTGCCTGAAAATGTGCGCGAAATCGCACCCACCTTGTTTTTTGCGGTGCCGCGTGTGTGGGAAAAGTTTTACTCCGCTGTGGCGATTGCGATTGCCGAAGCCGGTGCCTTCCAACAAGCCATTTACCGTGCATCGTTGGCTTGCGGCCATGCCGTGGCCGAGCGCGTGTTGCAGCAACAAACCGTCCCGGTGTGGTTGAAATGTTGTTTCCATCTGGCGCGGTTGGCTTGCTTGAACAACGTGCGTCGCATGATGGGTATTCACCGCGCCAAGTTTTTGGGCACGGGCGCCGCGCCTATCTCGCCAGAGCTGGTGCGCTGGTATTTGGCTTTGGGTGTACCCATGCTGGAGGTCTGGGGCCAAACCGAGTCGGGCGGTGCATCCACCTTCATGCCGTTTGACCATATCGTGCCCGGTTCGATCGGCAAAGCCTGTGTGTACAACGAAGTCAAGGTCGATCCGCACACCCACGAATTGCTGGTACGTGGCCCGAATGTGTTCATGGGTTATTTGAACCAGCCCGAGAAAACCGCTGACACCGTGGACGCTGAAGGTTGGCTGCACACCGGCGACGTTGGCAGCGAGGACGCACAAGGCTTTTTCAAAATCACCGACCGCATGAAAGACATCATCATCACAGCAGGGGGTAAAAACATCACGCCCAGCGAATGGGAAAACGAATTGAAGTTTTCGCCGTATGTCACCGATGCCGTGGTGATTGGCGACAAGCGCCCCTATTTGTCGGTGATCATCATGATCGATTTAGACAATGTCGAAAAGTTTGCGCAAGACCGCGACGTGCCGTTTTCAAACTATGCCAGCCTGACACGCGCACCCCAAGTGCAGTCGTTGATACAAGCGGAAATTGACAAAGTAAACACCAAGTTCGCCCGGGTCGAGCAAATCAAGCAATTCCGTTTGCTCGACACCCAATTGACAGCCGAGGACGACGAGCTGACACCCACCATGAAACTCAAGCGCAAGTTTGTTGAAAATAAATACAAAGATTTGATCGATTCGATGTACCCCACTTCCACCCATTAACCCTTGGTTCACAGGAGAACACACCATGAAAAAACACTTACTCACTGTCCTGTTGGCGCTTGGCTTGTTGCCCGTTTGGGCGCAACAGCAAGGCGTCAGCAAAGACCAAATTCTGATTGGCACGATCCAAGATTTATCAGGCCCACTCGCGGGATACGGGAAAGCTGTTCGAAACGGTATGCAAAAGCGTATCGACGAACTCAACGAACAGGGCAGCATCCATGGCCGCAAATTGAAGCTGTTGACCGAAGACTCGGGTTATGACCCGAAACGCGCGGTGCTGGCGGCACAAAAACTCGTCAACCAAGACAAAATTTTCATCATGGCCGCGCATATCGGCACGGCCCAAAACAACGCCGCCATGCCAGTGCAGTTTGACAAAAACATCATCAACTTTTTGCCCGTGACCGCAGCGCGTGAAATGTATGAGCCTTTCAACCGGCTGAAATACGCCGCCTTTGCCACGTACTTTGACCAAATGCGTGCCGCTGTGCCCAATTTGACCAAGGAGAAAAAAATCTCCAAAGTCTGTGCGATTTACCAAGACGACGAATTTGGTTTGGAGGTGTTGCGGGGTGCGGAAGCAGGTTTGAAAACCATCAACATGGACTTCACCGAAAAAACCACGTACAAGCGTGGTGCCACCGATTTTTCTTCGCAAGTGGCGCGGATGAAATCGGCGGGTTGTGAAATGGTGGTGTTGGGCACCATCATTCGCGAGACCGTGGGAACCATTGCAGAGGCACGCAAAACCGGCTTTAACCCCTTGTTCATCGGTTCAAGCGCCGCTTACACCGACTTGATCCACAAGTTAGGTGGCAAGGCCATGGACGGCATGTACGCCACCATGACCGTGCCGCATCCTTATTTGGATGAGACTTCCAAGCCTATTGCGGCATGGGCCAACAAATACAAAGCCAAATTTGGCGACGACCCGACCGTGTTCTCGGTGTATGGCTACATCATTGTGGATGCATTCATTCGTGGTGCTGAAAAAGCCGGTCCTAACCTGACCACCGACAGTTTCATCAAAGCCATGGACAGCCTGACCTTGCCGCCTGATATGTTTGGCGGTCCTGAGGGCAAATTCACGCCGACCCAGCATTTGAGTTCCAACCGCTCGCGCTTGTCGCAAATCCAAGACGGCAGATGGAAAATCATTTCGGACTATTACAAGTTGGATTGATACTTCAAGGGGTCAGTTGCACCAGCGTCTGACCTCTTGATACCTGCATGCCTGCGCTGGCA
>SXWY01000172.1 GCA_005789825.1 Burkholderiales bacterium
ATCCATTCGGTGGTGTTCGGCGGCTTTGCATCCCACTCACTGGCCACACGCATCGATGACGCTTCTCCGGTGTTGGTGATCAGCGCAGATGCCGGTTCGCGGGGCGGCAAGGTCGTGCCCTACAAACCATTGTTGGATGAAGCGATATCGCTCAGCCAACACAAACCTTCGGCGGTGTTGATGGTGGACCGAGGTTTGACACCGTTCACCCGGGTCAACGGACGCGACCATGATTACGCGGCTTTGCGCCAACAGCATCTGCATGCGCGTGTGCCCTGTGTGTGGTTGGCCAGCGAACACCCCAGTTACACCTTGTACACCTCTGGTACCACCGGCAAACCCAAGGGCGTGCAACGTGACACGGGCGGTTACACCGTGGCCTTGGCGGCCAGCATGCAGCATATTTTTGAAGGCCGACCGGGCGAGGTGTATTTCAGCACCAGCGACATTGGTTGGGTGGTCGGCCACAGCTACATCATTTACGGCCCCTTGATCGCTGGCATGGCCACGCTGATGTACGAAGGCTTGCCCACGCGACCGCACGGTGGCGTCTGGTGGGAATTGGTTGAGAAATACAAAGTCACGCACATGTTCAGCGCCCCGACAGCGGTGCGGGTGTTGAAAAAGCAAGACCCGGCATTGCTGGGCAAGTACGACATTGGCAGCCTCAAGGCCTTGTACTTGGCGGGCGAACCTTTGGACGAACCCACAGCGCAATGGATCGCCGATGGCTTGGGCAAACCCATCATCGATAACTACTGGCAAACCGAAACCGGTTGGCCGATATTGACCGTGGCCAACGGGGTTCAAAAAATGCCCAGCAAATTTGGCAGCCCCGGTGTGCCCATGTATGGCTTCGACGTGAAATTGCTGGACGACAGCACCGGTCAAGAGCTGACCGGCGCAGACCAAAAAGGCGTGGTGGTCATTGAGGGACCGCTGCCCCCCGGTTGTTTACAAACTTTGTGGGGCGACGACGACCGTTTTGTCAAAACCTATTGGCAAAGTGTGCCTGGTAAGTTGGTCTATTCCACCTTTGACTGGGGCGTACGCGACAAAGACGGCTATTTCTACATCTTGGGCCGTACCGATGACGTGATCAATGTCGCGGGCCACCGCTTGGGAACCCGTGAAATCGAAGAAAGCATTTCCAGCCATCCGAATGTGGCCGAGGTGGCCGTGGTCGGGGTGGCCGATGCCTTGAAAGGTCAGGTGGCCATGGCGTTTGTGGTGGCCAAAGACAGTTCTGCGCTGGGCGATTCGGCTGCACGCCTGCAACTGGAAGGCGAGATCATGAAGCTGGTCGACAGCCAACTCGGGGCAGTGGCTCGTCCAGCCCGCGTGCTGTTTTTGAGTTTGCTGCCCAAAACCCGCAGCGGTAAGTTACTGCGCCGCGCGATACAAGCGGTGTGCGAAAAGCGCGATCCCGGCGACTTGACCGCCATCGATGACCCCACACCGTTGCAGCAAATCAAAGAGCAACTGGCTTAAAAGATCCCCACACATTTGGCTTGAGCGATACGCTGGGTCAAATGTGTGGCAAATTTCTCAGACTTTGGTGGCACAATGCGCACCACATACCGGCGTTCTTCAAGGCGCAGGTCGCATCCGCTAACCGGTTCAGCCGTGTCGCGGAGGGTTCATCAACCAAGCTAATGTTTCCTGCAGGGAAACGGAGGTCAGCAATGAGCGATTCACCGCAGACGGGTACGTCCGTCTATCAAGCCTACGCAGGCAACACGTATCTCTTCGGGGGCAACGCCCCTTACGTCGAAGAGATGTACGAAAATTATCTCCTCAACCCCGGCAGCGTGCCAGACACTTGGCGGCAATATTTCGACGCCTTGCAGCATGTGCCCGCTGTCGACGGCAGTCAGGCCAAAGATGTGCCGCATTTGCCGGTCATCAATGCGTTTGCCGAACGCGCCAAACAAGGCGGAACCCGTGTGGTCATGGCCAGCGCCGATCTGGAAATGGGCCGCAAGCGCACAGCGGTTCAGCAACTGATCGCGGCTTACCGCAATGTGGGGCAGCTGTGGGCCAACCTTGACCCGTTACAACGCACTGAACGCCCCGCCATTCCCGAGCTAGAGCCGTCCTTTTACGGCTTCACAGACGCGGACCAAGAAACCGTTTTCGACACCAGCAACACGTTTTTTGGCAAAGACCGCATGAGCTTGCGTGAATTGCTCAATGCCCTGCGGCAAACCTATTGCGGCACCTTGGGCGCTGAATACATGTACACCACCGACATGCGTGAAAAGCGCTGGTGGCAGCAAAAGTTAGAAAGCATCCGCAGCCACCCGCAGTTGAGCGCTGACAAACAAAAACGTATTCTTGACAGACTCACGGCCGCCGAAGGCTTGGAGCGTTATTTGCACACCAAATACGTGGGGCAAAAACGCTTTTCTCTTGAAGGTGGAGAGAGTTTCATTGCCGCCATGGACGAATTGATCCAAGGCGCGGGCATCAGCGGCGTGCAAGAAGTCGTGATTGGTATGGCGCACCGTGGTCGCTTGAACGTGCTGGTCAACATCATGGGCAAAATGCCCAAAGACTTGTTTGCCGAGTTTGACCACACGGCCCCCGAAGAGTTACCTGCGGGCGACGTCAAATACCACCAAGGTTTCAGCTCGGACGTGCCCACACCTGGCGGCCCGGTGCATTTGTCCTTGGCGTTCAACCCTTCGCATTTGGAAATTGTCAACCCAGTGGTTGAAGGCTCGGTGCGTTCGCGCATGGACCGCCGCAGCGACCCCACTGGCAGCCAAGTGTTGCCGGTGTTGGTGCACGGCGACGCCGCGTTCGGCGGCCAAGGCGTCAACCAAGAAACCCTGGCGCTGGCGCAAACCCGTGGCTACACCACAGGCGGCACGGTTCACATCATCATCAACAACCAAATCGGTTTCACCACCTCAGACCTGCGCGACATGCGTTCATCGGCGTTTTGCACCGACATCGTCAAGATGGTCGAAGCGCCGGTGTTGCATGTCAACGCCGATGATCCAGAGGCGGTGGTGTTGGCCACGCAATTGGCGTTGGAATACCGCATGACCTTCCGCCAAGACGTGGTGGTGGACATCACCTGCTACCGCAAACTCGGCCACAACGAGCAGGATACGCCCAGCCTGACCCAGCCGCTGATGTACAAAAAAATCGCGGCCCACCCGGGCACCCGAAAACTGTATGCCGATCGTTTAACTGCCCAAGGGCTGGGCGAATCGTTGGGCGACGACATGGTGAAAACCTATCGCGCGGCGCTGGATGCTGGCAAGAACACCTCTGAACCGGTGTTGACCAATTTCAAAACCAAGTTCACCGTGGACTGGAGCCCATTTCTCGGCAAAAAATGGACCGACGCGGCAGACACCGCCATTCCCATGGCCGAGTGGAAACGTTTGGCCGAGCGCATCACCCGCTTGCCTGAGGGTGTGACACCGCATTCGCTGGTCAAAAAAGTGCTGGACGACAGAGCCGCCATGGGTCGGGGCGACTTGCCTGTCGATTGGGGCATGGGCGAACACATGGCGTTTGCTTCGCTGGTGGCCAGTGGTTTTCCGGTGCGTTTATCAGGGGAAGACTCAGGGCGCGGCACTTTCACGCACCGCCATGCGGTGATCCACGATCAGAACCGTGAAAAATGGGACACGGGCACCTACATCCCTTTGCAAAACGCTGCTGATAACCAAGCCCCGTTCACGGTCATCGACTCGATCTTGTCGGAAGAAGCCGTGTTGGGTTTTGAGTACGGCTATGCATCAAACGACCCCAACACCTTGGTGATATGGGAAGCGCAATTTGGCGATTTCGCCAACGGTGCACAAGTGGTGATTGACCAGTTCATCGCTTCCGGTGAAGTGAAATGGGGCCGGGTCAATGGCATCACCTTGATGCTGCCACACGGCTACGAAGGACAAGGGCCCGAGCACAGTTCAGCGCGTGTGGAGCGTTTCATGCAACTGGCCGCTGACACCAACATGCAACTCGTTCAACCTACTTCCGCGAGCCAAATTTTTCATGTGTTGCGCCGCCAAATGGTGCGCAATTTGCGCAAACCGCTGATCATCTTCACGCCCAAATCCTTGCTGCGCAACAAAGATGCGGCGTCTCCTTTGTCTGAGTTCACCAAGGGCGGCTTCCAAACCTTGATCCCCGAAGTCAAAGATGTCAAAGCGGACAAAGTCAAGCGCGTGGTAGTGTGTTCAGGCAAGGTGTATTACGACTTGGCGAAAAAGCGCGAAGAAGCCGGCCATGACGACACGGTGTTGTTGCGTTTGGAGCAGCTCTATCCGTTCCCGCACAAAGTGTTTGCCGCCGAGTTGAAAAAATACCCGAACGCGACCGAGGTGTTGTGGTGCCAAGACGAACCGCAAAACCAAGGCGCATGGTTTTTTGTGCAGCACTACTTGTTTGAAAACATGGTCTCGGGTCAGAAACTGGGATACAGCGGACGCGCCGCGTCGGCTTCACCCGCGGTGGGTTATTCGCATTTGCACCAAGAGCAACAAAAAGCTTTGGTCGACGGTGCGTTTGGCCGACTCAAAGGTTTCATACTGACCAAATGAATACCGCTCTAGCGCGTTATTGACCCATTTTTCATTCAGGAATTCACCATGTCTATCGTTGAAGTCAAAGTCCCCCAGTTGTCCGAGTCCGTGGCCGAAGCCACGTTGTTGCAGTGGAAAAAGAAAATCGGTGAAGCCGTCAGCGCTGACGAAATCCTCATCGATGTCGAAACCGACAAAGTCGTGCTCGAAGTGCCAGCGCCTTCCGCGGGCGTGTTGGTGGAAATTCTGTGCGCCGACGGCAGCACCGTCATGGCTGAGCAATTGATCGCCCGCATCGACACGGCTGCCAGCGCATCGACGGCTGCTGCACCAGCAGCCGCTAAGCCTGTTGCACCAGCAACGCCGGCGTCTGTCACTGCAACTGCTGCAACAACTTCTTCATCCAAGTCAGATGTGCTCATGCCGGCCGCCGCCAAACTGATGGCGGACAAGCAGATGCCAGCAGGCTCTGTGGCTGGCACCGGAAAAGATGGTCGCGTCACCAAAGGTGATGTGTTGGCGGCTGCTTCGGCGGGCGTCAAACCGGTTGCTGTATCCATTCCCACGGGCGTGCCCACGCAAGTGTTGCCCCAGGTCGAAGGCCCCGCTGTCCACTTGGGCGAGCGTCCAGAGCAACGTGTGCCCATGAGCCGTTTGCGGGCCCGGGTCGCCGAGCGCTTGCTGCAATCGCAATCGACCAACGCCATCCTCACCACGTTCAACGAGGTGAACATGGCGCCTGTCATGGAAATGCGCAAACGCTTTCAAGAAAAATTTGAAAAAGAGCATGGCGTGAAGATTGGCTTCATGAGCTTTTTCGTCAAAGCGGCTGTGCATGCGCTCAAGAAGTTTCCTGTGCTCAATGCGTCGGTTGATGGCAATGACATCGTCTACCACGGTTACTTTGACATTGGCATCGCCGTCGGTTCACCGCGCGGTTTGGTGGTGCCGATTTTGCGCAACGCGGACCAGATGAGCTTTGCCGACATCGAGAAAAAAATCGCCGAATACGGCGTCAAAGCCCGCGACGGCAAACTCGGTATCGAAGAGATGACCGGCGGCACCTTCTCCATCAGCAACGGTGGTGTGTTTGGCTCCATGCTGTCCACGCCCATCATTAACCCACCGCAATCGGCCATTCTCGGTGTGCATGCCACCAAAGACCGAGCCGTGGTGGAGAACGGACAAGTCGTGGTGCGACCCATCAATTACCTGGCCATGTCGTACGACCACCGCATCATTGATGGACGCGAAGCCGTGTTGGGGCTGGTGGCCATGAAAGAAGCGCTGGAAGACCCGGCACGTTTGTTGTTTGATATTTAAAGAAACACCCACTTATGCTCAAAACATTTGACGTGATCGTCATCGGTGCAGGCCCTGGCGGCTACATCGCCGCCATCCGCGCTGCCCAACTCGGTATGAACGTGGCTTGTATCGACGAATGGAAAAATGCCAACGGCGGCCCCGCCCCCGGCGGCACCTGCACCAACGTCGGTTGCATTCCTTCCAAAGCCTTGCTGCAATCGTCCGAGCATTTTGACCAAGCCAACCACCATTTTGCTGAACACGGCATCAGCGCCAAAGACGTGAAGATGGATGTTGCCAAAATGCTCGCCCGCAAAGACACCGTGGTCAAGCAAAACAACGATGGCATCTTGTATTTGTTCAAGAAAAACAAAGTCACGTTTTTCCATGGCCGTGGCAGTTTTGCCAGCAAGTCTGACGCAGGTTACGAGGTCAAAGTTTCTGGCGCGTCTGAAGAATCCTTGGTGGCCAAGCAAATCATTGTGGCCACGGGTTCGAGCGCTCGCGCTTTGCCCGGTGTGGCATTCGACGAACACAACATCTTGTCCAACGACGGTGCTTTGCGGCTAGGAGCTGTGCCCAAAAAACTGGTCTTGATTGGCTCGGGTGTGATTGGTTTGGAAATGGGGTCGGTCTGGCATCGCTTGGGGGCAGAGGTCACCATCTTGGAAGGCTTGCCCACATTTTTGGGCGCAGTCGACGAACAAATTGCCAAAGAAGCCAAAAAAATATTCGACAAGCAAGGCCTCAATATTCAACTCGGCGTCAAAGTGGGCGACATCCACAGCAGCAAAAAAGGTGTCACCGTCCATTACACCAACGCCAAAGGCGAGCCGCAAAAGTGGGAGGCTGACAAACTCATTGTCAGTATCGGACGCGTGCCCAACACCTCAGGCCTTAATCCAGAAGCGATTGGATTGAAGCTGGATGAACGCGGTGCCATCGTGGTTGACGCCGACTGCAAAACACACTTGCCCGGAGTTTGGGCGGTTGGGGACGTGGTGCGTGGGCCCATGCTGGCCCACAAAGCCGAAGAAGAGGGCGTGGCGGTGGCCGAGCGCATTGCCGGTCAACACGGACATGTCGATTTCAATCTGGTGCCGTGGGTCATCTACACCAGCCCCGAAATCGCTTGGGTGGGCCGCACCGAGCAGCAACTCAAATCTGATGGCGTGGCCTACAAAGCGGGCAGCTTTCCGTTTTTGGCCAATGGACGGGCACGCGCTTTGGGCGACACCACCGGCATGGTCAAAATGTTGGCAGACGCGACCACCGACGAAATTTTGGGGGTGCACATCATCGGTCCCCAAGCCAGCGAATTGATCGCTGAGGCCACGGTGGCGATGGCGTTCAAAGCCAGTGCTGAAGACATTGCGCGTATTTGCCACGCCCATCCGTCGTTGAGTGAATCGACCAAAGAAGCAGCCTTGGCTGTGGACAAACGCACGCTGAATTTTTAAGCCACTGTTTCATGAATATGCGAGTGGCTTCCCACCCGGCCAAAAACATCACCGCCCAACAAGCCGCTGCGATGGTCGAGCCGGGTATGTGGATCGATTACGGAGCCACCTTGTGCCAACCCGATGTGTTTGACCAAGCGTTGGCCGAGCGCAAGCAAGCATTGCACGATGTCAAATTTCGTTCGTGTATCACCATGCGACCTCGTGCTGTGCTCGAACAAGATCCGCAAGGCAAACACTTTCATTGGTTCAGCATGCATTTCTCTGGCTATGACCGGCGTTGGCATGATGCGGGCAGAGCCCATTACTTGCCGGTGAATTTGGGCGAAATCCCAGACTACTACCGGCGTTTCATGGACCCGGTAGATATCGTGGTGTTGAAAACCTGTCGCGCTGACGAAGAAGGGTTTTTCAATTTCAGCGCAGCCAATTTATGGCACCGCGACATCATCGAACGCGCCAAATGTGTGATGGTTGAAGTCACGGATGGTTTGCCTTATGTATATGGTGTGCGCAATGGCGTACACCGCAGCGAAGTGGACTTTGTCATTGAAGGCGACAACCAAGCCGCGCCCGTGTTGCCGCATCCACCCGCCACCGACGTGGACATGGCGGTGGGCAAATTGATTGCCGCAGAAATTGAAGATGGCGCTTGTTTGCAAATTGGCATCGGCGGCATGCCCAATGCGGTGTGTGAACAACTGCTGCACAGCAACGCCCGTGACTTGGGTGTGCATTCTGAAATGCTGACCGAAGGCATGGTCAATCTCTACCGCGCTGGCAAGATCACCAATGCCAAAAAGCAAATCCACACCGGCAAGATGGCGTTTTCTTTTGGCCTCGGCTCGCAAAGTTATTACGACAGTTTGCACCGCAACCCCGACATGGCCTGTCTGCCGGTGCAAGACACCAATTTGCCGCATGAAATCATGCGCAACCACCGTGTGGTGGCGATCAACAACACCACGCAAATGGATTTGCAAGGACAAGCTGCCTCTGAGTCAGACGGGTTGCGCCATATCAGCGGCACGGGCGGGCAACTGCAATTTGTACGCGGTGCTTATGCGTCCGAAGGGGGCAAGTCATTCATGTGCTTGTCGTCAACTTTTGAAAAAAAAGGACAACGCAAAAGCCGCATTGCTTTGTCGCTGACCCCGGGCAACATGGTGACCACACCAAGAACCGACATGATGTATGTGGTCACCGAATACGGCATCGTTAATCTGAAAGGAAAATCGGTTCCGGAGCGCGCCTTGGCGTTGATATCTATTGCGCACCCGGATTACCGCGAAGCCTTGATGCGCGAAGCGCACGAGCACCGTTTGATACCGCGTGGCGTCACGTTCAGTCGCCACTGAATGCATTTTTTGCTCATGTTGTACCCATCACCAGTCGTCTTATCGCCATGTCAGTTTCCGATATTTACCATCAAGAACTGAGTAACCGTGGTTATGCAGCGGACCCTGCGCAATTGCGGGCGGTGCAAGCTTTAGACCAGTGTGCCAGCGAATGGACGCACTACAAACACAAACGCGGCAATTCTTTGAAAAAGCTGATCAACCACCCGGACATTCCCAAGGGTGTGTATTTGTACGGCGGCGTTGGGCGTGGGAAAAGTTTTTTGATGGATTGCTTTTTCCAAGCGGTGCCGATCGAGAGAAAAACCCGTTTGCATTTCCACGAGTTCATGCGTGAAGTGCACCGCGAATTGCGCGATTTGCAAGGCACGGTCAATCCACTGGACGAACTCGGTATTCGCATGGCCAAGCGCTTTAAGCTGATTTGTTTTGACGAATTCCATGTCGCTGACATCACCGATGCCATGATCTTGCACCGGCTGCTCATGGCCATGCAGCACAACGACATCGGGTTTGTCACCACCTCCAATTTCAAGCCAGACGAACTCTATCCCGATGGCTTGCACCGTGAGCGGTTGCTGCCTGCGATTGACTTGCTCAATGCCACCATGGAAGTGGTCAATGTTGACAACGGCACCGATTACAGACGCCTTATGCTGGAGCAAGCCCAGCTTTACCTGACACCGTGCAACGACCAGACCGAACTGCTGATGCACCAAACCTTCGACCGCTTGGCCGAAACCCCGGACCAAGACGGCTTGCTGATGATCGAGGAGCGCAAACTCTGGGCCAAACGGCGTGCCGGTGGTATGGTTTGGTTCGACTTCAAAGTGCTGTGTGGCGGCCCGCGCTCACAAAACGATTTTTTGGAAATTGCCAGCCAATTTCACACGGTGTTTCTGAGTGGCGTGCCGCGCATGGAAGTGCGCATGTCCTCTGAAGCCCGACGCTTCACTTGGCTGATCGACGTGTTGTACGACCGGCGCGTGAAATTGGTGATGCAAGCCGATGTCGAGCCCGAAGTTTTGTATACCGAGGGGCCGATGTCGCATGAATTTCCCAGAACCGCTTCCAGGCTGCGAGAAATGCAATCTGGGGCATTTTTGGCCTTGGGTCGCAGACTGGTGGATACTTCACTCACATGAAACATTCTTTTTATTGGCTGTGTGGCCTGTGGCTGTTTTTGGCGGGACAGGCGTTGGCGCAATCTGTCCCTGGCACGGATGTCACGCAAGACAACCCGGACTGGTTGCAAGGACTCGATCCGCAAGCGGAGCGCAAACGCATTCGTTCAGAGCGAGATGCTGCCGACGCGGAGTACAAAGCTGCGCTCAAGTTGTGCTACCAAAAATTCGCAGTCAATAGTTGCAAGCAAGATGCTTTGGACGTGAAAATCAAGCGTGACAACGCATTGCGGCGCGACGAGGTCATCCTCAACAATGCCTTGAGAAAACAGCGGGGAGACAAAGCGCTGCTGCGTTTAGAAGACAAGCAAAGCCAAGAAAAGCAATTGAAAGACGAAGAGCAACGCATGGAGCAGCGCAATCTTCACCTTGACAAACTGCAAGAAAACATTGAGAAGAACGAAAAACACTTGGACAAACAGCTCGAGAGCGAAGCCAGCCGAGAAAAATATGAACAGCGCCTGCAAGAATTGCGAGAGCGTCAGCGCAAACACGAAGAAAAAGCAGCCCAAGCAGCTCAAAAACGTGCGGAGCAATTGCGCAAACAAGAAGAAGCCGACAAGCACCGAAAAAATGTGGAAAAAAACGCTGCCGAACGCAAACCCCAAGTGGAGGACTTGCCCACGCCCAAGCCTTCGGATATTCCTCGGTGAGCAGGAGCGGATTTGACTGAACGTTTGAGCGATGTGGTGCGCGAGATGTTCACACCACAGGGACCGCTGGCCAGAGCAACCGCCTATTTTCAGCCGCGTCAAGGCCAAACCGACATGGCCTTGGCCGTGGCAGAAACGCTGGAAAAAGGGGGTTCATTGGTGGTTGAGGCGGGCACAGGTGTGGGAAAAACCTTTGCCTATCTGGTTCCCGCATTGCTCAGTGCAGAACGCGTTTTGCTGTCGACCGCAACCAAGACCTTGCAAGACCAATTGTTTTCTCGCGATATTCCGGATGTCATCAAAGCGCTGGGCTTGCCGCTGAAATTGGCCATGCTCAAAGGCAGGGGCAGTTACTTGTGCCAGCAACGCTTGGAACTCGCGCTGAGCGCGGCCATCTTGCCTGACCGGCATGCCGTGAAATCCTTGGCCGTGGTGCAGAAATGGGCCCTCACCACGCGCAGTGGCGATTTGGCCGAAGTGCCCAGCTTGGACGAACAGTCTGCGCTGATTCCTTTGATCACCTCCAACCGCGACAACTGCTTGGGTTCGCCATGCCCGCATTGGCGCGATTGCCATGTCAACCAAGCCAGACGCGAAGCCATGGCAGCCGATGTGGTGGTGATCAACCACCATTTGTTTTTTGCCGACATGGCGGTGCGTGAATCTGGCATGGCCGAGTTGTTGCCCACGGTGCGCGTGGTGATTTTTGACGAAGCCCACCAACTCAACGAAACTGGTATTCAGTTTTTAGGCAGACAACTCGGCACAGCTCAGTTGCTCGATCTTGCTCGCGACACACTCACAGCCGGTTTGCAATGGGCTCGCGGCTTGGTCGATTGGCAAAGCATCACCGCAGCGTTTGAAAAATCCATACGCGATTGGCGCTTGGTGGTGGGCAAGCAACCGGCCAATGCCAAACTGCGATGGAGCCAAACACAGCCGCAAGACATCGATGCCCAAGACTGGCAGCAGGCCATGGAAGATGTGGCGCAAGCGGCAGCAGCATTGCAAAATGCATTGGACCAGGTCATGGACGCGGCACCGGATTTCCAGCGTCTGCACGAACGTTTGGGTGACGTGCTGGGGTTGATCGATTACTTCTCCAACCCCTGCGCCTTGGGCAGTGTGCGTTGGTTGGATGTCGGCTCACAAATGCGTTGTATGGAAGCGCCGCTCGACATCGCCGATGTGGTGCAGTCCAAATTGTTAGACGCGCAGGTGATCAGCGTGCCAGACGCTCAACAGCAGCCCACAGCGCTTCCTCGCAGTTGGATATTCACCTCAGCCACTTTGGGATCTGAGCCGCAACTGCGGTGGTTCACCGAGCCCTGCGGCTTGCAAAATGCGCAGGTATTACAAGTGCAAAGCCCGTTCGATTATGAAAATCAGGCTTGGTTGTATGTGCCGCGCGGCATGGTGTCGCCCAAAGACCCGCAGCACAGCGAACAAGTGGCCTCGCTCAGCTGGCAAGTGGCGTGTACCTTGGGCGGGCGCACCTTGGTGCTGACCACCACCACACGGGCATTGCGTGCCATCGGTGACCAATTGTTGGAAGCTGCCAAAGACAACAGTGAGTTGGACATACTGGTACAAGGCCAGCATCCCAAGCGCGAATTGATGCAGCGTTTTCGCCAAGCCATCGAACCCGGCGCCAAGGGCACGGTACTGGTGGCCACCGCCAGTTTTTGGGAAGGGTTTGATGTGCCAGGCGACGCACTTCAGGCCGTCATCATCGATAAATTGCCGTTTCCCCCACCAAACGATCCGCTGGTCGAGGCGCGCAGTCAGCGTTTGGAGTCACAGGGCAGAAGCTCGTTCAACGATTATTTTTTGCCCGAAGCCGGGGTGTCGCTCAAGCAGGGGGCGGGGCGTTTGATACGCCGCGAAACCGACCGAGGCGCTTTAGTGATCTGCGACAACCGCTTGGTCAACACACCCTACGGCAGGCGGTTGTTGACGGTGTTACCGCCCATGAAACGTTTAGATCAGTTTCCTGCGTTGCTTGAGGCTTTGGCCAGCATCACCAAAATTTGAACCAACTTTTCTTGGGCGATTGAGCATTCGCAGGTTGTGGGAAGTAACGGCTTTCAGGGAATGAGGCTTTTAAAACGCGTTGGGTGTCATCACTCAATTGCGTCAAGCCCAGCGCTTGGTAAGAATCGATCAAGATGATCAACGCGGTTTCCGCGGCTTCGCTGTTGGGGTAGTCGTTCAACGTGGCTTGGGCGCGGTTGACGGCCGCCACATAGGCCCCTTTGTTGTAGTAGTGCTTGGCCACTTTGAGTTCTGATTTGGCCAGTAAGTTGACAATGTGTCGCATGCGCAAATTCGCGTCAGCAGAATATTTGGAATCTGGAAAACGGGTGACCAGTTCTTTGTAGGCTTCAAACGAATCTCGCGCGGCCATCTGGTCGCGCTCTGCCAAATCTTGTTTGAACCATTTGGACATCAGCCCCAAGTCGTCGTTGAAATTGATGGTGCCTTTGAGGTAGAGCGCGTAGTCATAGGCAGGGTTGGCGGGGTTGAGCTTCATGAACCGGTCGAGCGTCATGAGTGCCGCCACGCGGTCGCCGTTTTTGTATTGGGCGTAGGCCTTGTCTAACTGCGCTTGTTGCGCCAAGGGTGTGCCTGCTGCACGGCCTTCGAGTTTGTCGAACAACACGATGGCTTTGTCGTAAATATTGCCCTTCATGGTGTCCTTGGCCTCGGCATATATTTCCTCGGGGGACATCTTGGCAGTCGTGTCTTTTTCGTCGGTGGCACACGCACCTAACAGCAAAACCACCCACACCATTGATAATGAAAGAAATCTCTGCACATGTACCCTTCAAACTTTGAACTGACGCGATTATCAACGATGCATCCTACTGAGCCAGCCCCATCACCTTTGCTCGTGGCCGAAGACCTGGGGACGGAAGAGTTGGACACCGAGGTTGAAGAGCGGCGACTGGAAATTCCGCCCGGTTTGCATCGACAACGGCTTGACCGCGCGCTGGTGCAGTTGATGCCAGAATTTTCTCGCAACCACCTCAAGCATTTGATCGAAGACGGCTTTGTTCGCAACGAGGCACAGCCACAACCGATTGGCAAAGTGGCGTACTTGGTCAAAGCCGCAGAAATCATCACCGTGCGCTTGCAGCCGACAGAAATGTCGCAAGCCTATATGGCCCAGCCCATGCCGATTCAAGTGGTGTATGAAGATGCGTATTTGCGCATCATCGACAAGCCTGCAGGACGGGTGGTGCATCCTGCGCCGGGAAATTGGAGCGGGACATTGCTCAATGGTTTGCTCGCCTTGGACCCCGGTGCGGCACAGGTGCCCCGCGCAGGCATTGTTCACCGCTTGGACAAGGACACCAGTGGCTTGATGGTGGTGGCACGCACCCGCGCCTGCATGGATGCACTGGTGGCCATGATTGCTGCTCGCGACGTGCACCGTGAATACCTGGCCTTGAGCCAGCGCCCGTGGCGCGGCGAGTTGCAACGCGAGGTGGAGTTTCCGATTGGGCGTGATCCGCGCCAGCGGTTGCGCATGGCAGTGGTGGATTTGGAGAGGCAATCTGGCAAACACGCCCACACTACCTTGCAATGTTTAGACAGCAACGACCAAGGTTGCTTGGTGCACTGCACCCTGCACACCGGTCGAACCCACCAAATCAGAGTGCACATGGCAGCCATTGGTTTGCCCTTGCTGGCCGACGGTTTGTACGGCGGCGCGGGTTGTTTGCCGTTGGAAAGACAAGCGCTGCATGCTTTTCGGCTGGGCTTTATCCATCCCTTCAGCCATGAGGAATTGCGATTCAACTCCCCCGTGCCGCCCGACATGCTTGAGGCGCAATCGGCCATGGGTCTGCAAAACCCCCTCGGCTAGAATGGGTGATTGATTTCCCCGGATACCTGATGATGAATACCCTGGATGCCAAGCGTGTCCTTGAGACGGCTTTGTTGTGCGCCTCCCAGCCTCTGCAGGTGCGGGAATTGCGACAACTTTTTCATGACGAACTTGGGGCCGATACCCTCAAAACCTTGCTTGAATCGCTGCAACAAGATTGGCAGCAACGCGGCATAGAACTGGTGCAGGTGGCCAGTGGTTGGCGCATGCAAAGTCGCCCTGAAATGCGCGATTTTCTCGACCGGCTGCATCCGGAAAAACCGCCCAAATACTCCCGGGCAGCCATGGAAACCTTGGCCATCATTGCTTACCGCCAGCCGGTCACCCGGGGCGACATGGAAGACATCCGTGGCGTGACCGTCAATTCGTTGGTCATCAAGCAGCTCGAAGACCGGGGTTGGGTAGAGGTGATTGGGCACCGAGAAACCGTTGGTCGCCCCATGCTGTACGCCACCACCCGCCAGTTTTTAGACGATTTGGGCATTGCTTCGCTGGACCAGTTGCCTGCCTTGGAAACACAAGGCACCACAGAAGGGTTTTTCGAGCAACTCGCGCCCATCACAGAAGAGGCCGATCCTTCGCAAATGGCCATGGCGCTGGAAAACGACAGCCAAGACGGGGAATCGCAACCGGGCTTAGCCAATGGCGATTCAACCGCTGCGGGTAACTCCCCTTGAGTAAGCCCGGCATCCAGTTTGACGAAATCGTCTCCGGCGCCTACGACACCCAAGCGTCCACAGACACACCCGTTGTACCGCCCAAACGCGTGTTGAGCGCGCAGCCCGAAACCCCGAAATTACACAAAGTTTTGGCGCAATCTGGTTTGGGCTCGCGCCTAGACATGGAGCAGTTGATCGCGGACGGCAAAGTGCTGGTCAACGACCAAGCTGCGCATGTGGGCCAGCGCATTCAGTACGGTGACCGCATCAAAGTCAACGGCAAGCCTTTGTTTGTGCGCATTGAGCCGCCGCCGCCTCGCGTGATTGCTTATCACAAGCCTGCCGGTGAAATTGTCAGCCGCGATGACCCACAAAGCCGCCCGACGGTGTTTCGCAAATTGCCCAGGCTACAAACAGGCAAATGGCAATCGGTTGGCCGGTTAGACCTGAACACCGAAGGCTTGTTGTTGTTCACCAATTCAGGCGAGTTGGCCAACAAATTGATGCACCCGCGTTTTGGCTTGGAGCGTGAATATGCGGTTCGTGTGTTGGGTCATTTGAGCAACATTGAAAAAGCCAAATTGCTCGAGGGTGTGCAACTCGAAGACGGTGAAGCCCGTTTCGGCAGCTTGGAAGAAGGGGGCGGCGAGGGCGTCAATTGCTGGTACCGCGTCACTATCCAAGAAGGCCGCAACCGCGAAGTTCGTCGCATGTTCGAAGCCGTCGGGCACGCAGTCAGCCGGTTGATTCGCATCCGTTACGGCAAGATGCTGCTGCCGCGTGGACTCAAGCGCGGTGAATGCATGGAACTCGATGGCGTGGACACCGAACAACTGATTCGCAGTGCGGGCTTGGGCCGTGTGTCAGGAAAAACGGCTGGTGTGAGGGCGTCTTCGCCTGTGGCAAACGTGCGTGCGACCCGACCTGCGAACAAGTCTGCCGCGCCCGTCAAGCCCGATTACATCGGGGCTGACAGCCTCACCCGACAGCGCCGCGACCAAAAAACCAAAACCTCTCGTTCTAAGGCTTTACCCCGCAGAGCTAAAATGGGGTGATATTGGTTATTCGACCTTATTTTTGTCAACTTTTTTGGAAACTTTTCTCATGGCTATCGAACGCACCCTCTCCATCATCAAACCCGACGCAGTGGCGAAAAATGTCATCGGCCAAATTTACAGCCGCTTTGAAGGCGCTGGCCTGAAAATCATCGCGTCGCGCATGGCCCACCTCAGCCGTGGCGAAGCCGAAGCCTTTTATGCCGTTCACAAAGCCCGTCCTTTTTTCAAAGACTTGGTCGATTTCATGGTTTCTGGTCCGGTCATGATCCAAGTGCTCGAAGGCGAGAACGCCATCCTCAAAAACCGTGACCTGATGGGCGCGACTGATCCTAAAAAAGCCGACAAAGGCACCATTCGCGCAGACTTTGCAGACAGCATCGACGCCAATGCGGTGCACGGCTCCGATGGCCCTGACACCGCTGCGCAAGAAATCACCTTTTTCTTTGCGGGCATGAACGTTTTCAACCGTTGAAGCTGGCTCGCCCTGCCGCGCCATGAAAACCAATCTGCTGGATTTCGATCTCGATGGTTTGGTGGATTGGTGCCAAGCGCAGGGCGAAAAAAAATTCCGTGCGGTTCAGCTGTTTCGCTGGATCCACCAAAAAGGCGTGGCTGATTTTTCCGCCATGACCGACTTGGCGCAGAGTTTGCGTCAAACCCTCCTAGAAAAAGCGGAAGTTCGCGCCTTGCCCGTGTTGAGTCGGCATGACTCCGCAGACGGCACCCTCAAATGGATGTTCGATGTGGGACAAGGCAACGCCATCGAAACCGTTTTCATTCCCGAAGCAGACCGTGGCACTTTGTGTGTGTCGTCGCAAGCCGGTTGTGCGGTGGGTTGTCCGTTTTGCTCCACCGGTGCGCAAGGCTTTAGCCGCAACCTCAGCACCGCAGAAATTTTGGCCCAGCTGTGGTTTGCGGAAACCACGCTGCGTCAAGCGATGGGCACCGATGAGCGCGTCATTTCCAACGTGGTAATGA